>JBNMOQ010000027.1:0-32476 GCA_051275055.1 Candidatus Pelagisphaera sp. | reverse complement strand
ACGTTCCGGCGAAACCAATCCTTGGTCATCATCTGAGTCCCCTCTTGCTCCTTTTCGTAGCCCAAGGTAATACGTCCACCAAGCGTCTTCGCTTCATTCAAAGGACCGCCAATCGAAATACTGGTATTCGGTGAGATCTTTCCCACGACCGACTCGTAAACCGAACTCACGCTGATATTCGTCGTAAGCGCTTTCTGAAGATAAGCAGGTCGACTCCTAAGACTAATCGATCCTCCCAAAGAATCCGCGTCCTGATCCGGAGTCACCGCTTTCATGACCTCCACCGAAGTCACTGAATCCGCAGAGATGCTTCCCAGGGAACGCCGCGACGATTCGCCATCGATCGTCACATTGGCAAACGACAAATCCGGGCGACGGCTAATCGCCTCGCTGACAGTCGAATCCTCTACCAACTTGACCGTATCCTTCTCACTTACGATCGAATCCGATTCTTCCTGCGACTTCGCAGCCCAGGCACTACCAATGATCACTCCCGAAAAGAGGACTACTGAAAAACAACGCCCGAGCGGTCGTCTAAAATTTGTTGTCGCGTTCATCTAGTTCAATTCATTGCCGCACTATCTTCGGTAAAGTCTAATAATGGGCTCTGCTAATCTAACGCTCTCAGCAATGTATTTGGACAGCATTGAATGCTTGATTCCCCACAAAAGGAGCGTTTTTTTCACTACAGCTCGAATTTCATGCCCGTCTTCAGACTCCAAGGACGAACCTGATAGGTGACTGCGTACATAGGATCGCCCTCGTAAGTCCGGGAATAGGGATCATTCCCAACATTAGCCCATTCCATGTACCAACGTGTCTTGTCCTGTAACTTATAGCTCACATTCAAAGCCATGTAGCGACGGGGCGCGATGTAGAGATCCTGTTCAGGATCAGATGAAACCCGATAAATCGTCTCATCCTTCTGGTCGAATTTCAATTGGGCGAAAAGCCGGCTTGTCTCGTAGTTAAATGAAATTTTCATGGCACTCTCCGGATGCGACGCCAGCGGAAGGATCTCGCCTGGACGATCCGGATATTCGATCGCCGTTTCCTGCTTCTTGAAGTTCGTATTAATCGAAAACCCATCTGCGAGCAATGGAAGCCGGATTGGCTGACTCCAATTGAACGTCATTCCACGCAGTTGAGCGCTCGCGCTGTTCTCCTCGCGATCTAGTTGAAACCCGTCGTAGATGCCGCCCGAAATAATCGATTCGCTTTTGAAAACGTAATCGCTAACCGAACGGTCGAACATCTCCAACGAAACCAGACCTCCTTCGCCCACGCGCATATCGACTGACATATCGATATTCTCGTAAAGCGTCGGGTCTAGATCAGGATTGCCTTCGAGGATTTCTCGGTCCTCCAAATCAACCCGTCGATAGGGTACCACCGAAGCGTACGAAGGACGATCGATCGTATTCGTATAAGAAGCGATTACAGTAGTCCGGTCGTTCCAGCGGTAGCGTACATGACTATTGGGAAAGGCATTACCGTAGCTCGAATCGCCATCGGTCGGATTTGTCCCCAAGTATACGATTTCCTCGAAATCCCCATCGCCATCCTTATCCAACGAATCCTTGCCCAAGAGCACTTCATTGCTCTGAAACGAAATCAACGTATTCTCCTGACGGTATCCCACCAATGAACGCCAACGCCCAACCTCGTAATCGATCATTCCGTAGATTGCATCGACTCGTTCCTCTACTTGACGAGATGTCGAATCCGATCGCTCCCGAGATCGTTGCTCGTTGTATTCAAATAAATCGAGATTCTCCCCGAGAAACGTATCCATCAAACGCTTATTGCCCTTCACATCCAATACATAGCGATTCTCAACGATTCCTTTAGCGAAATCCTCCGACAACACGGTCGCCAAGCTAAAGACATCCGCGCCATTATAACCTTCGTACGTCGAAGACTCGCTGACAACCAAGTCATCGCGAACTCGGCTCTTTAGACCAAAGCGCGTAGTCAGATTTTCGTTACCGAAAGCATTTTGCCACTTGAAATTTGCCGATACGATCGAATCCGACTCCGCATTAAAACCTGCCCGACCCGTATAATCCTCAAAGCGATAAGCGCTCGCATCATGATAGCTTTTCCCGTTTTCAATCGTAATGCTCGGAAACCGAGCATCGCTAACATCGTATTTCAAATCGACATCCGACATTACGAAATCCGCATCTAAATGATCTGTCGGCTCATAATCATCTGTTAACCGCTTAAGCCTAAAATCCACTTCGAAATCGCCACGAGACCATTCGCCTCCAAACGAATTCTCAAACTGCTCGCGGTCATTTACATACGCATACATCCCCTGTTCGATTTGAGCGCCAACAACAGTCGCTCTGCTTTCGTTGATTTCAGTATACTCTCCCTCATTGATCCGATACTCATAGTGCGGCAAATCTCGAATTTCATCCATCGAACGATAGCTTCCCTTCCAATAAAAACGCAGTTCGTCGCTCGCATGAAAGTCCAGTCCACCGTTCAGCTCTTGAATCGTATTCCACTCGATGCTGTCAAAGAACCGAACCTCCTTCAACGCGAGATGAGATTCGCCATCGACCGTTTGCCGCTCCCAGTCATTCGATACGAATTGATAGCCATCTCTCTCGTACTGGTGACCGATCGCCAGTCGACCTCCCCAAGTTTTCGATTCGTTTAAAGGGCCCCCAATGGAAATATTTAAATCGTAGCCCGGATCGCCAAGCGTCGACTTGTAAGTCGTTTCCGCAGAAATCTTTGTTGAAATTGATTGCTGCTCATAGGCAGGGCGCGATTTAAGGCTGATAGATCCGCCTCGAGAATCCGCATCTTGGTCGGGCGTAACCGCCTTCATAACCTCTACCGATGCAATCGAATCCGCTGAAATACTATCAAGCGAAACCTGCGTTGCCTCTCCATCAATCGTAACATTAGCGAAAGACAAATCCGGGCGGCGACTTATCGCCTCGCCAACATTGGAATCAGCGACCAACTCCACCGAATCTTTCTCACTGACGATCGCGTCGCTTTGACTCTTTTCTTTAGCCGTTTCCCCAATTACGCAATTCGATGCCATAGCCACCACGAGCAAGCCCGCGCCCAGAGGTTTCGCTACACATCTTTCCAAAAAAAATCTATTTATCAAATCGAAAAACATCGTCACTCAAAAATCCACATTCAAAGCCTCAGCAGATCCCCTCGCAGAACTCCGCATATTGCAATCGGCACACAATGCATTTGGACAACGCGATAAATACTAAATCCTTCTGTACCGTAAGAATCGCCGGTTTTACCAATTTCCTTACGCAACTTTGGCTCAAAAGATCGACCAATCGGCACATAATTACAATCGTAGGAACGGGTTTGCCCCGCGATACCACAATCCAATCCGCAATCGCAGTGTAAACCCGCTCCTACAGTTCGAATCTCAAACCCGTATGCACTCGCCATGGCCGATGGCGATAATACGTGGGGCGCGACGGATCTCCTTCATAGAAATCCCAAAACGGCTCGTTTGTGATATTTTTCCACTCAAGGTACCAACGGGTTTTATCTTGTAGCTTATAACTCAACGACAGGTCCATTAAACTGCTCGGACCGAAATACCGATCCTCCTCTGGATTTCTCGCCACGCGGTAGATGTTCTCGTCTTCCTGCACTATCGTCAATTGAACGAACAGCTTCTCTCGCTCATAATTCAAAGCGAATTTCAGTTCGCTATCCGGACTTCGCGTCAACGGCAAAGTCTCGCCCGGACGAGCAGGATACTCGATCTCCGTATCCAACATCACGTAGTTGGCATTAAAGGACAAACCTTCGTCCATAAACGGCAACACAATCGGTTGATTCCATGTTACCGACGCACCTTTCAAATTGGCATTCGAGCTATTCTCTTGCCGCTGCAACTCAAACCCATCGTAAATTCCTCCGGAAATAAAGGATTCACGGCTAAAAATGTAATCGTCGAGCTTCCGGTCGAACAACTCTAGGGAAACCATACCATCGTCGCCAACGCGAACGTCTAACGACAAATCGATGTTCGCGTAGAGCGTCGGCTTCAGATCCGGATTTCCTTCCTCTATCTCGCGATCCTCGAGCTTCACCTGACGAAACGGCACCACATCACCGTACTCCGGCCGTTCGATCGTATTAGTATAGGATGCGATCAAAGTCGTTCGATCATTCCACTTGTACCGATAGTGAGCATTTGGAAAAGCGTGACCGTAACTCGAAGATCCCGTGGTCGGGTTCGTCCCGAGATAAACGACTTCATCAAAATCGCCATCGCCGTCCTTATCCAAGCTATCGGCCCCGATGAGGACCTCGTTGCTTTTAAAGGAGATAGACGTATCCTCCTGGCGTAGCCCAACCAAAGCACGCCACTTCCCTACTTCCCAATCGAACATCCCATAATAAGCGTCAATCTGTTCGTCCACCTGATGGGATAACGAATCAGATCGCTCGCGGGAACGGCGCTCGTCATAACGAAAGGAGCCGAAATGGTCGGCGACGAACGCCTTCGTCAAAGGTCCATCCGCTTTCGTATCCAATAAATAATTTCCCAGCAAAACATCGTTCCCAGAGTCGTTAAGTAAAACCGCCGCCAAATTAAATCCACCAGCGCCAGAGTACGCATCGAAGTAAGACGATTCAGAATCAACCTCTTCGTCACGGATACGACTCTTCACCCCAAACCGTATCGACAAGTTCTCATTTCCAAAAACGTTCTTCCACTTGAGATTCGAAGAGATGATAGAATCCGTCTCATTCGTCCGACGATCGCGCATCGAAAAATCTTCAAAATCAAAAGCCTCCGTATCGCGAAACCCCTTATTATTCGTTATCGCGACCGATGGAAACCTCGGGTTCTCGAGATCGTAGCGCACATCGACATCCGACATAACGAAATCCAAATTCAAGTGGTCAATCGGCGAAGAACTCTCATCCTGATAAGTCAGCTTAAAATCCGCCTCCAAATCGCCACGACCCCATTCGCCTCCAACCGAAGTCTCAGTCAACTCGATCTCCGATTCGAATTGGTGAAAGCCACGCTCAATATCAATCCCACTGACATTTGCCCCGTAATCATCGATCGCATCATAATCGCCGGAATTAAAACGATACTCGAAATGAGGCCGATCCTCTCGATTCACAAGATTCCGATAGCTCCCTCTCCAAAAAAGCCGAAGCGCCTCGCTAGCCTTAATATCCAAAGACGCGCTCAACTCCTTCGTCGAATTCCACTCACGGGAATCATACACTTTCAACTCCTTCAGAGCAAACTGAGACACACCGTCCACATTGCGGCGAAACCAATCCTTCGTCGTGTACTCGACTCCCTCTTTTTCCTTTTCAAAACCCAAGGAAAGTCGACCTCCCACAGTCCGCGCTTTGTTCAAAGGTCCCCCAATCGAAAAGCTCATATCATGCCCTAGCTCGCCAACCAGCGACTCGTATGTCGTCTCAATCCCGATCTTCGTAGAGATAGACTTCTGCTCGTACCCAGGACGTGTCTTTAGACTAATCGAACCTCCTCGAGAATCTGCATCCTGATTCGGAGTCACCGCTTTCAAAACCTCGACCGAAGTGATCGAGTCCGCGGAAATGCTGTCTAGCGACCGACGCGAATCTTCCCCATCGATCGTAACATTCGCGAACGACAGATCCGGACGACGATTAATCGCTTCGCTAACGCTTGAGTCATCGATCAATTCGACCTCATCCTTCTCGCTCACGATTGCATCGCTTCGAGGAGCCTCAACTTCCGTCTGACCAAGTGCTCTACTGCAAAGCACCCCGATCAACAAAATAGCCAAACCATTACATCTCATTCGCATCCGCCCAACTAACGGATCCGAGGAATGAATTGGACAGCCTTTCAGAAGGAAAGGGATTCGAGAGAGCCTAAAGCCAGTAATTCCTTCATTCCCTATCAAAACCCACCGCACGCAACAAGGTGCCCTACTTCACATTCAACGGCTGAGTCGAACGAAGGTACGCGAAGAAATCCACGATTCCCTTGTCATCCAAGTCCGCCAACAATCCGCTCGGCATCAACGATCCACCAGCGCTTTCCATATTTGCGATGCGCTCGCGCTCCAGTACGACCTTCTGCCCACCTATAGGGCGCAGCACGATGACATTATCGTCCTGGTCCGCCAAGAAACCGGTGATCGTTTGACCATCGACCGTCCGGACCGTGTAATTCTCGAAACCTTCCCGCACTTCCGCATTCGGACTCGAAATAGCCAAAAGTAGACTATCCAGATCCTGACGTTGATAGCCGGTCAACTCAGGCCCGATCTCGCCTCCTTCGCTGTGCAAGTTATGGCAAGCCGCGCATCGTCCCAAATATAGATCCCGCCCAGCGTAGCGATCGCCTTCGGTTTCATCTTTTGAAAGGATACTTTGAATACGGCTAATCTCCAATTCTTCTGTGCCACTAGATTGATTCGCTTTCGGCCACAGACGATTCAATTTCTTCGTCAACGCAGAGTCATTGTGACGCCGTAATCCCGCAATCGCATACTCTGGGATGGAAGACGTGTCGATTGAACCACTTGCCATTCGGTCTACCCATTGATTCGCCCAGATCCTCCGACTCGACAACAAAGTCTGAGCAGCTCTTTTAATATGGTCGCTTAAACGAGGATACAAATCAGAGACGGTCTCACCAATTTTTGGCGAATTATAGGATTGCAGGGCCGAAAGTGTGACCATCAAGGTCGCTTCATCGCTACCCTTCAACTGATTCAACAATACGTTTAACATAGACGGCTCCGCCACTTCTCCGAGAGCCTCGATAACACGACGACGCTCTTCTTCACTAGCAGCATTCGCTTTGAGCATTTTCGACGCTTTCTCCATAGCTGCGCCTTCTCCTTGGCGAATCCGAAGCGCCAAAGAACCGCCCCCGGATTTCGCAAGCTCTGCGATTAACTCGTCAGGCAACCCTTGCATAGATCGTCCACGAAAGGCCTCTTCGAATCCAGCGATCAATGCTTGCTTCGAAGCATTATCTGGCGCCAGCGCCAATAAGGCCGCACAAGTCTTCAGAGAATCGCGACGCCCATCGGAAGCGAAACGCCGCATCGTAAACCCAAGCATCGGTTCGAGAACCATTGGCCGATCAAACAAATCCTGATCGCTGAACATCTCCAATACCAATTCCGGATCGCTCCCGCACGCTTTCTCAAGCGCCCACCACACCATCATCGGTATGTACGGATCGTTAGCGTCCTGATCACGTTTCAACAAACTTTCGATGATACGAAGCGAATCGCCAGCCGGTAAGCGCGAAGCGGTAGACGCTATCTGTTGCCGGACCTCGATATGCGGATCGTTAGCCGCTAAGGCAATCATCCCGGCAAGTTCACGATCGGTAGCGACCCGCCCGTCACCAATCAATCGAATGGTCCAGAGACGGACCCAAGGATCCGAATGCTCGAGCGTTTTCAGTCGTAGACGCTCGCTGAAGCCCCCCAACAAATTCGAAACCCACAACGCCTCCAAAGCCAGTTGACCAGTCTCGTTTCGAATTAAAGCAGCCAGCTTCGGCAATACGGAACGATCCTGCCGCTCGTTAAGCAATCGCCGTGCGGTTTCTCGATACCACCGACGCTCATCGGAAAGCGTCACAACCAGCTCGTCGCTCGATAAACGTCCCAGATCCACGGATACTCCAGGTTCCGATTTCTCTGAACGAATTCGATAAACACGACCATCGACCGAACTAATCCTCCCTTCGCTATTCCGAAAGTGATTCACCTGCTGATCGTACCAGTCGGCCACATACACTGCCCCATCAGGACCAGGCGCCAGGTAAACCGGTCGAACCCAACGATCTCCGGAATTCAACATCGTATCGATTGATTTCGAATGGAGACTGGGACCGATAGGCACTTTTCGAGAAGCCAGCACCTGCCCCGCCAAAGCATTCGCCGTCAGAATCGATTGGTCGTATCGGGCGGGCAACTGCCCTTCTTCGTACACCATTAAATTCGTAGTCACTCGTTGGGATCCCAATTCTTCTATCCCATTGAAATAGCCAAAAGCGTAGTTGTTGGACAATGCCCCATGCTTGCTGAAATTCTTTCGATTATAAGAGCCTTGCATGTAGTGATAACCCAACTTCCGACCTTCATTCGCTCCCGCATATAAACGACCTTTTGAATCGAACTCGCAGCTCCAGATATTCCCACCCCCTTCGCTAAAGACTTCGTAGGTGCGTTTCACCGGATGATAACGCCACATTAGTTGCCCTATGCTCTTGATCGGAGCCGCATCGCTGCCAGCGATCTCGATGGCTGCCGTTACGGTCGACCCTTGCGCCCCGTAAAGCCAGCCATCAGGACCCCAGCAAAGGCTATTCGCCGTCGAATGCGTGTCCTCAATCCCAAACCCGCTCAATACGACTTCAGGTTTCCCATCCGGCACGTCGTCATGATTCTTGTCGTCATAATAGAGCAAATACGGCGGCTGGAGCACAAAGACACCATCCTTGTCCCTCGCAAGGCTGGTCACCATGCTCAAACCATCCTGGAAAGTTTTTACCTTATCGAAATCACCGTCCCCATTCGTATCTTCGTGAATCGATATCAAGTCCACTCCCGGAACGTAATTCGGATCTCCCGGCGGAGCAGGTTTTTCGGTATACTGAGCTCTCCAGAAAACATCGCGATTCTCAAGCGTCAACCCGGCCGGAAAAGGATACTGCCGGTACTGCACGACCCACATGCGTCCGCGCTCGTCGAAATCGATAAACGAAGGCTGAGCCATTTCCGGCTCTTGGGAGATCAAATCAATAGTCAGCCCATCCGCCGCCCCTAACATCGAATGCGAGGACACTGCATCTCGCCCAGATCCCGTCGCTTCCTTTTCTCTAGATTCCGATTTTGCGGCGACTGATGGTTTCTCGCTAGCTAGCCACCGGATCGCATTGACCAACAACCGTTTCGTATTCCGAGACGCCATTTCTTCGAGCGTTCCAAGAGAGGAGTAAAATACGCGTTTCCCATCTTTGGAGTTAATCCAAGCAACCGGGTGGATAGCCTCTTCATTGGGATAACGAGCGCTTAGCAATACCTCTACCTCAGGCTCAAGGTCTTCATACTTGTAAAGCTTGTCGCCCATAGACACGAAATCGCCGACTTTAAACCCCTTGAGAATAGGATGATCAATTTTACTGGCTTCCGGCCAATATCGAGCTCGTTTACTACGATCTCCCTCCCAGTCGCGATAGTGCCCCAAGTAACTCGCGCCCAAGGCATCGCGATCAATTGTGTTCCAAGCGGCATGCCCTTTGGGGGCCTGATACCCATCTCCCTTCGTTCGTTCGCCAAATGCATGACTCGCAGTTCGGATCATCAAGGTAGGCTTGCCCGATTCGATCCACTCGCGAATACGCTTCATATCATCGGTCTTAGGATAGCGACGACGCGTGCTGATAACGAGGACATCCGCCTCATCCAAAGCATCCAATCCATCGAACTCATGGCAGAGCGGCGAATCCCGATCATTGCTCTTAGCGATCGCAAAAGACGTCTTAACGCCAAGCGGCTCCAACTCCATCTTAGCAAATCGAGGTATTGATTCTTCCGTACCGTATTCGTGTTCGCCAATCAAAAACAAGACATGCTTGCCCGAAAGCGACGCGGCAGATTGGCCATACGAAACGGCCAAACCAGCAAGCAAAAACAATAGGACTAACGAGAGAAGAAAACGGGGGTACTTCAACATCTCCTCATACTCTCGCCCGATTCCAAATAATCAAAACCTAAATGGACTAGGACAACCTAAAGGTACCGGCAGACCTACGAGCGGAAATTCTTCCTCTTTCTTCTTCAAATTCAATCCAATCGTTAATAATGACCGCTCGGAGATCGGCCGCTACCATCAAGAACCCCAAACCCATTGGCCCGTAGGGACACCTATTTTTCGCGCAGCGAAAACAAGCGCAGCGTTGTTAAAACCTTTAAACCTAATCAATTTCTAACAACGCTGCGCTTGTTGCTCCTCCGGAGCAAATGGGTGTCCCTGCGGGCCAACAGGTTCTTTTATCGCTTCTTGTACTCCGCGTTTAGCACGTCGTCTACGCCTGGGCTTTTCAGTAAGGCAGCCATCAAGTCGCGTCTCACTTCCGGTAACGTAGCACTCAGGTCATGCTGTTCGCCGACATCCGCCTCCAAGTCATAAAGCTCCACGTGATCATTCAAATACCAGTAGATCAATTTGTACTTCCCATCTCGATACGCAATATGACGATAAGCCTGACGCTCCATTTGATGACTTGTATAGACCCAATAATACGGACGATCCAATTTCATCGAATTCCCTAAGAGCTCTGGCTTGATGCTCACTCCATCGACATGACGCTCTGGCATCAAAGGACGGTCCAGTAAATCGAGGATAGTCGGAAAATGATCGGTATTGTAAGTATTCAGTTTCGACACCGTTCCCGAAGGAATTTCACCAGGCCATTTGACAATCAATGGCACGCGAATCCCCCCTTCGAAAAGCCAGGATTTGCCCAAGTGGTACGGTTGAGCGGAACTGATACGCTGTTGCGAATTGGTCACGCTTCCTTGATCGGACGTAAACACCACGATCGTATCATCCTCCAGTCCGAGCTCTCTTAGCTTCTCCATTACGCGACCGACATTATCATCGACAACCTTAACTTGCGAAGCGAACTCAGCATTGTCTTGAACAAGAGATTCGGTCGTCGTCGATGGACCATGCTGAACTTCTCTAGAGGTCGGTTCACCAGACGGCGACTGCTTGGCTAGCTTTTTCTTAAAATACTCAGTGTGCTCTTTCTTTCCTTGAGCAAACACACCAGGAATACCCGGCTTATGAACAGCATAATATGACATGTACAACAGGAACGGGGTGTTCTTGTTTTCGTCTATGAAGCGTAACGCTTTAGTCGTAATCGCATCGGTAAGGTAATCGCCTTCTTTACCATCTTCCATTCCTGGCACGTCAAAGGTCGTTCGCTTCGCATGCGATTTATAAGGGTAATAGAAATCCGCAGGCTGCCCCATCCTCGCCCCCGCAACATTTACGTCGAATCCAAAGCGATGCACCGACTCGGCATCGCCCAAATGCCATTTTCCCGCAAAGAGAGTCTTGTATCCAGTTTCCTGAAGCGCTTTCGGCCAAACGAAATCTTCGTTTCTTAGTTTTCCAGTCGTCGCAACAATCCCTAATCGAGCCGGTGTCCGCCCAGTCATGATAGCCTGTCGCGATGGTCCGCAGACCGCATGCGACGCGTAGGCATTATCAAACCGCATACCCTCCCTAGCCAATCGATCGATTTCGGGCGATTCGTGGAACGTACTGCCGTAACAGCCCAGGTCCATCACTCCCATATCATCGATCAAAAAGAACACTATATTGGGTCCTTTCGCAAAAAGCGCCCCACTAAAAAGAATAACCGAAACTAACAATAAATTGGATACGTTATTCATTTAATAGATTTAGCCATTTTAACCACGGAGAACACAGAGCAACGGAGAATTCAAAACCGAAATACACAGATACCCCACAAGTATTTAACCACAGATTTCACGGAGAGCACAGATCTAACTGTTTGATAATAACGTTAAGGACGAGGGAATCAGCAGCTTCCACTGCGGAATGATCTACGACAAAAAATTCCAGAGTTTCCATTAGTTGTTTTTTGAAAACAGAGCAAATCTTTCTATTCAAATCCCTCGAAACCAAATCCTTATCTGTGTTCTCTGTGAAATCTGTGGTTAGTAAATTCCCACTATTCCTATGTGATGATTGTGACGGAAATACAATATTTATCAAAGCCCAGCCCCCTAGCCTCAACTACTTTTTACTCCGTTCCTTCGTGGTTAATATCCAGTTGCAATGTCTTCTACCCATTTAACCCTTAGCACGTTGAATTACGATGCGTTTAAATCCTGTTTTTCCACGGAAGAAGCCGTTTCCTATTCCTTCGAATTCAATTCCTTTAGAACAAGGTTTTCCTGAAACCGAGTGAATATCTGCACCCTTTCTTTGCGAGCCCGCAGCAAGCTGTCGACTCCGTCGATCGCCGGCGAACCGCGACGGGGCATCACGGCAAACAAACGCTTCGCGCTTCGGGGCTTGATAAATCGCAAAAATTAGCACGAAGCAAGCTTCGGGAGATGGACCCAATTGCGATTCAAGGCCTTGACCGAAACTACCTAAGAGACAACATTTGACAGGACGAGCAGCGGTTAAAAATACAAATCTTGAAATTCAAAGCAAGCCGGGGTCGCAGCGAATTTTTCCCCTTCGAGATCTCGCACGATTTTCGCCGTGGCATGAGAATACGTGCACTTGCGACAATTTGCGAAGACACAAACTTTCGCTATTGATTCTCAAAAGATATCCACTTCTCTTCTCGGCCTAATGAGTCGCAGAAAACAGAATTCGAGTGTAAAGAAGAAACCGGCTGCAAAAGCTTCGAGCACTTCTATCGCGCCAGCCAACCCGAATTCGCAGCACGCAAAGGCTGACCTCAAGCGAACCAAATATCTCAAGGATCTCAAATCCGCCCAACGCAGTCTCGAACGATTCGAGACCAAAGACCTCATTCAATTCGAACAGTGGCGCTCGGAGGTATTCGGAGAGCGCATTTCCGAGCTTCATGGTCTTTCCGAGACGCTCGACGACTTGATGGAGCTCATCGAGGAAGTCGAAGATCAACGAACCATGAGCGGCTACACTTTTCGGGAATCCTACGAGATCGTCAAGGAACGCCGCGGAAACCCAGGCGGCATCGAAGACGAAGAAGCGTTCTATCACGACGATTTCGAAGAACCATCTCCTAAACAAGCCCAAGAGGACCCCCAGGCATTCTACGATCATATGCGGAAGGAATTCGCAGAGCTCTTTGGCTTTGATCTTTCCGAATCCGATCCTGCCTTCGATGAGCAATTCAAACAATTCGCATCTGCAGCCGGCTTTCCGGACCTCTCTTCGAACGGAGCCACCTCGGCCAAACGTCCACCAGACAAAAAGGAACTAAAAAAGGTATATCGCGGACTAGCCCGTCGCCTCCATCCCGATCACCGAGAAGGTATCGACACGCTAAGCCCCGCCCGTTTGGACGAGCTATGGCACTCCGCTCAAAAAAGCTACGCCGAAGGCGACCTAGAGGAACTCCATCACATCGAAACTCAAATCGATATCGAAGTGAATGGCGTGACCGAAGAAATCAACCTGGATCGAATCGAACAAATGAGCGAGCGGAACCGTGTTTCGCTCCGAGCCGTTCAACGCGAGCTCAGACAAGCCCGCAAACACGTGGCATGGATGTTCTCCAAAAAGCCTTCCGCAAAAGTTGAACTGGAACGCTTTTTCGATGCCGATATCGAATTCGAAAAAAGCGCTCTCGAAAAAGACATAGCCATTTGCAATCGGCGTATCGCCGAATGGGAGCGTCCGGCTCGAAAGAAAACAAAAAAGGCATCCAGTAAAAATAAATCAACTACACGAAAGAAGCCTAAACCACTAAAGATCGCGAAAACGTCCTCTCGAGAAGAAGACGTCCCAGACGACTCGCAATGCGAGTTTACTTTTTAAAGACTTTTTTTCCAAACGTTTCATAAAAGCTTCACTACCCACGAATGGTCACGAATGAATAGTCTGCATGCTCAGTATGATTGCTGCGCCATCTTCGCGCTGCTTCGTCGTGAAAATTCGTGGGATTCGTAGGCAGAAAACAACTCTATTTAGTAATGTCACTTGTCGTGTCATTTTGATTTCCAATAAAATCGAACGCAAGAATTTGAATATCAATAACTAATAAATATTGCGTCTACCGAACTAGGATTTGCACGGTCTCCCGAGGAAGCCAACATTCGCTTCCTTCTTCCAATCGAGCCAAAACCCAATCAGTGCGCGTTGCCAAAATAGTCATCTCAATTCCGTTATGCAAAGGATCCAAAAACGCCGAGCGATAAGAATAACTCGGCCCCTTTCTCCCATAAGCTTCGTCGACAATCAAAACGCCCAATGCTTCGTCGCTCGAAGATTGCATACCCACCGAGATCCCTAGCAAAAGAGAACAGGCAACACTAGTAATCGCTAGACCAGCCCATAAGCGCGTTCTTAAACGTATCCAAAATAATCCCACTGCGCACGCAACCAGGCAACTGATCGAGAGTACCGCCAATTTCCAGCGCAAGGGCCAGGCCCGTCCTTTTTTCAATTCAGGCACTGCATCGATACGCAATGCTCGCGACGCTTCCAAACTCAATGCCACCCGATAATCAAATGGACGATATCCTTCGGCCTGACGATAATTAGCGATAGCTCGTCCAATCTCTCCCGACTTAAACCACGCATTGCCCGCATTATACCAAGCCAATCCGCTTCGTATCCCCGCTTCGCCGCAAGCTTCGAACTGGAGGGCAGCCTCTGCGAAACGAGCCTCGATCACATTAGAGTTCCCACCTGCTTCAGCACCTTCCAAAGCGACCGCAAACGCTGACTCAGCCGACTCCCAATCCGCAGCAACTGCTTCGTCCATTCCCAAGAAAACCAAGCCCGCAAATAGAGCTAAGCTCGCCTTCCCCAACAATTTAAAAACCCGTTTGCCCAATTCGCCAACTTCCACTCGGGCAGTTGCTCCCTCCGACTGAGGGTCGTAAGGCACTTCATCCGCATTGCCGAGCACCGACTCGACTTGCTCGATCAACGACTCTTCGCCTTTAGAACGACGGAGCAATTTAGCCGCATCTCGCGCTGTCAAAGCACGCTCGCTCCGTGAATAGCTATCAGCGATCAGCGCTCTCAATGCCTCCGCTTCGCCTCCTGCCTCGGCACTCGACTGACAAAAACGTCGATAGGCCAATTTACGCCTCCGGTAATCTCGGTCTAACGCCCTCCTCCGGAATTCCCTAGCTCGCGGCAGTAATAAGAAAAAACCTCCAACACTTAGAAGAATGAATATCCAAACTCCATCCGCGAGAAGCCCAATCAAGCCATTCATCACATCGTTCATAATTGTCGCCTCATCATTATGCCAAATCCCTTCAGGGCTAGCCAAAACCGCATACTCCGCTCCAGGAATAGAGCTCACATCGAAATACGTCTTTCCGTCCCGAGGCGTCACCGACAAGGGAATCAACTCCGATCGTTTCGTCTCGTAACTTCCCGTATCCGCATTGAAAACCTGTATCGAAAGACTTGGGAAGAAATCGATTTCCACTGACAAAGGTCGTGCTCTCAGTACGAATGCTCGTCCATCTCGACGCCAAACCTCGTTCATATCCTTGCCCACCCAAAAACGATTTCTCAAGCTAGACTGACGATCCAAAGGCGGCAGTTTCAACATCTCGGAAGCAGCGTCTGACTGAACTTCCACCCGAATCTCCATCAGTTGCCCAACCTCCATCGATGAAGGTGTAACCGATACCGCAATCGAACGCGGATCGAACAATCCGCTAAACGACTCCTCTCGCCCCTTTTCAGGCAAGGGTAATACTTCTAGCGATATCGGATTCGAAAACGCTTCGATCTTCTCGTATTGAATAGAGCGGTCCGCAGCCTCGAATAATCCATTATTAAAATACGCCGCGTACTGATTCGATTGGCTGTGCTGACTAAGCATCCGTGAACACAACAAACGCATCCGAGCCAAATCATAAGCTCCTGGTTTTTCAAAACGCGCAAAAATCGAGAACCGAACCTCGCCCATCAATCCCGCCTTCGTATCGGCCCCAAGGATACGACGAGCGATTACGCGACGTCCTCCCACCGGCATACCGAATTGCTCATCCTCGGGAGCCGTGCTACGCGGTACCACAATCGATACGGACGCATCATTAAAAAGTCTCGGCGACAAACGAAAGTCCCGCAATTGCCCAACCGGATAAGCGCATCGCCAGATAAAATCCAAACGCACGGGCTCCCCCGCATACACACGCGTTTTCAATGGTTGGATCTCAAAGCTCATTTCAGGCGACTCATGAGCCTCACCCACTACGATCTGATGCGGCTTCGTCTGCCAAACCTTCTCATCGCTATCCAAGCGGATAGCCGGAAAAACCCGTACACCTGAGCGCTGCGGCATAAATTCGATTAACGCAACATACTGACCCCGTTCGTCATTTTCCAAAGCTTGGATTGACCAATCGAAAAACCGCACTTCCGAACCACCCTCCGGCAGAACGACAACCGGCTGTTCGATCGCATCGACAAACACCATCGCCGTCGCCAACTCATCATCGAACCAACAAACCTCCTTGAACTCCAATCGAGCTTCCTGAGTAATAACGCCGCTTTCTTGAGCAAAGGATAATGGCGGGGAAATTGCTCCCAGCAAAACCAATATGACGGATATCAAACTTACCTCGTAGGGCTGGCGCTTGCGCCATGCCGCGTATTTCGATCCAACTACGCGGCGCGGCGCAAGCGCCGGCCCTACCATTCCCTCAATAGTACGATTAGCAATCCACCTCATCACCAGTCCTTCTCCACCTTTCCAGCGTTCGCCTTCGCGCGTTGCTGTTGACGGAATTGCTGACTCCCAACTTCCTCCATCAAAACTTCTTCCGCGGAAAAACTCGGAATCGGCAAGGGCTGCATCATGGCCTCTTTCCTGAAATCGCCCTGCATTGGAAGCGAAGAAGAAATGCCTTCTCCATCTTCACCCTCGGAATAATCATCCCACTCCTCTTCTTCCCATTCACCCTCGCCTTCGCTGTCGCTATTCGACGCGAACAAATCGATGATTTCCTGCAAACGCTCAGCCGCCACAGTCTGACGCGATCGAGCCGATGGCCAATACTGCCACTGCGTCAGCAACTCCGCAGCATCCTTCTGAGTATCGATTGCCTGATCCATCAATTCCAACGGACGTTTCATGATCGATTCCACTTCCGGAACCGGCAAAGCTTCCAAAGCTTTATCCGCAAGCGAAAAGCTCTCATCCATCTCCATCATGGTTTCCAGGATACCTTTTCCTTCCTCCACCAATTTCAATTGCTGACCCTCAAACTCGATCGAACGACGCTCCACATTAATAGGTTCCTTTTCAGACTCATGAGCAACCGTCGCTGGTCGACGATTAATAGGCCGCCTATCCACATCCGATTCAGTCACCATCGCCTTCAATTCAAGCTGCGCATCCAACAAAGCCTGGATCCGCTCGAGCAAATCCTCGATCGCCGCTTCTTGCTCTTTCTCCTTCTCTTCTTCCTCCTCAACCAAGGCCATCAATTCTTCCACCATCCCGGCCAAAGCATCCAGTCGCATACTCGCCCGCCGAAACCCCTGACGTTCACGAGCCGCCTGTAAAAATGCATCTCTAGAATACGACGCAGCCGCCAACGCTTCACGGGGCGAAAGTTCACGCAAGCTCTCCGCTTGAAAATAGTTGCTCAAGCCTTGATTAAACGCCGCAGCCGCAATCTCAGAAGACGAAGAGCCCGCTTCAACCATTCGCGACAACACTTCCCCAAAAGCCTGACTCGCATCCTCGAACCGATCCGCTTCCAACCACTCGCAAGCCTCCTCAAATGAAACCGCTTCTATTTCTTCTCCCTCTTGACCGAATGAAACTGACGAAAGCCCAAGGTAAAGAGCCAAGTGTAGGGCTGGCACTTGAGCCACGCCGCGTAGTCCGATCATCCCAAACCATCGCGGCATGGAGCAAGCGCCAACCCTACATTTCGAAAAAACCTTAGAAAACCTATTCATCGCGCCTTCGCCCCTCCAATTCGAAATCGTCCAAGCAAAGCCAATACAAACGCGATCGGCATCAAGAAAAACGCCGCCTCACGATAAACAACATAACCCGCATCCCCTCCCATTGCCGTAGCCTCTTTGCCCTCCGCAAATTCACGATACAACTCGCCCAAATGAAATGGAAGCGTTCCCGCCTTCTGGTATTGGCTATCCGGACACAACCGAGCCAGTTCTCCCAAGGTACGATCCTGCAGCTTCGTGTAAACCACAGAACCCGCATGCTTCAATGAAATCACATTTCCATCCTCATTCAAAATCGGAATACGTGAACCCGAAACAGAATCGCCCAAACCAACAATCAACGAGTTAACGCCGCTTTCCTTAATCGTGTCCGCAACGCGCTTCATATCGGGACCGTGGTCTTCGCCATCCGTTAAAATAACCAAATCCTGAAATCCCCGTCGCTCGGAATCCAATACCTGATCCACCACCTTCTCGACGGCCGACAACAACATCGTTCCCCCAAACTCCACGCTGCGAGGCTCAACCTGCGTTAGCATGTATCGCAAAAATTCATAGTCAGCCGTCAATGGACACGAAATAGTAGAACTTCCCGCATAGATAACCAAGGCCACTTGTTCACCGCGAAAGCCATCCAAACAATCGCGAATCCCCTGCTTCGCCGCTTCCAACCGCGATGGATACGCGTCCTGAGCCAACATGCTGCGCGATATATCCAAAACAAACACTACGTCCCGCCCCGACTTCGAAATCGAGTGACGCACCGGATCAAACCCAGGTCGAGCCAAGCAAATGATCAACAATGCCAAAACCGACATCCATGTCCAATCGCGCCACTTGACCGATTCGAATTCAGGGTGCCCCAAGGCTTTGCGAACCTCTCTTCGCTGACTCCGCGCCCGAGCCAACAACCAACTCATCGGAAACAAAACGCCCAATCCCAAAAGCATCCATGGCCATTGAAAAACGAATACACTCATGTCGCCACCCTCAGCCATGTAGATTGCAACCAGAGGCGAAGCCCCAGAAACGCCAATGCAAAAAGCAACAACACCCAAAACCGTTCCGACACAATCGCGAAACTTCGAGTCTCGATTTTCGAAGTTTCCAGCGTATCAATTTCTTCGTAAATCGAACGAAGCGATTCATAGCCAGTAGCCCGCCTGAAAACGCCCCCTGTCTCATCGCTAATTCGCATCAAAACTTGCTCAGCCGCAGTAAGCTCTTGTTCGCCAACATCAACCGTATTGCGAGTCGGAGTATCCGGCTCGCTCAAACTAATCGTATAAATTCGACTTCCCCAAAGCTTGGCCAATCCAGCTGCCTCCAGCGGCAAGTGATTCCCCGAATTATTCTCTCCATCGGTCAATAGCACTACTACCCGACTTTCGATATCCGAAAGACGTCTCGAAGATTCATCCTCTTCGACTTCATCCAATTTCCGAAGTCGAGCGCACGCCAGCGTCAGTGCATCTCCATAAGCGGTTCCATCTTCGTTGGGGCGATCCTGTATCTCCAAATTCCTGACAATCTGAGCCAATGCCTTATGCCCGAATGTAAGCGGACTACGGGTATCAGCATATCGAGCGAAACTAATCAATCCGATCAAATCATCTGGCCGACCGCCCAGCTTATCTCCGTCGCCAATTATAAACAACTCGAGCATCTCCTTTGCGATATCCATCCGCGTCTTACTCGAACGGTCCGGCAAAATAACCGTACGATCCATACTGCTCGAAACATCCACCAGCAACTCGATTGCAATGCCCTCGGCTTCTTCTACCGATTGCGAGGAACCCGCTTGTGGCCGTGCCATCGCGGTGATCAGCGAAAACAGAAACAGCCCCTCAAAAGCAGTCAAAGTCCACAGATAGCGCGAGCGCCCTTTTCCTAGAAATGACCATTGCTCTACCGAGGCAATCCTCACGCCATGACGCTTCGTTCCGCGAAAAACCAACCACACCGCGAGCGGCAATAGAATAAACGCCCATGGAAACGCAAACGTCATTGAGCCAATTCCTTTCCAATCAGATCCGCTAATTCATCAACGTTTCCATTTTTAGAATACACGAACAATTCAATCTCTCGCACCAACAACGGAGAGCAACGCGAACGGAACCGTTCAAGAAATCCCTCTAGATCTCCACGAGGCGCTTTTCCCGAATTCAACTCGGTCAACAAAGCAGCTACTTCTATTTGAAACGGATCTTGCTCAATTTCAGACGAATCCATCCCTTTCTTCTGCTTCACTCGCATTATGAAATAAAACAAAACCAGCATTCCAACCAGAAGCGCGATCATCCATCTTTTCGAAGCGATTTTTCCCAATATCGAATTAGCCCCGAATCGCTCTACACCGTCATGGTCCGCTTCAGCTCCAAAACCGGAAATTTCAAATCCCAAAGGCGACAAAGCAACCCTTCCGGATTCATTCCCGCTACCGGCATCCAAATACCCACCCTCCAATTCCGCTGAACCCGATTGCAGAGTCTGGTAAATAACCACCCATTTACTCTCGTATTCGGAATTCTCATTCAATGTCACAGGAAAAGCCTGGGTCGTCACAAACCGAAGAGCCGAATGTCTAGGCGCAACCAGGTCATAGCGTCCATACTCCGAAGCAAAAACCAAAACCCGAACCTCCAACAGATCCCCCGGCAACAATTCAACCTCGGACACACGCTCGATTTCCACACGCGTCTCCCCACGCCCCAAAGCCACCAGCGCCAAACAAGCCCACACACCCAACAAAACCCTCAACCTAAAACCTCCACTCTTCATTTCACCATTCACCATTCACCATTCACCATTCATTTCATCCTCCGGTTTCGTCCGCGACCAATCGCTGCCGTGATTTAAAGAATTGGGCCAATGCCGACACGCAATCCTCGCCAACGACCAATTCGATTAGATCGACACAGCAATCCAACATCTTTTCTCGGAGCTGTTTAATCCTAGGGTTCAAAGCACTACCAGCCGAAGAAAAATCAACCACTCGCAAAGCCCCCGATTCCGAATCTTCAATCCGAACCAACCCACACGCAGGGGGATCCAACTCCTGGGTTTCCATCAGGTTCACCGCGATTACGTCATGCTTAAAGGCGGCAGCCTGCAATTCGCTATCGAAATCGGAACTTAGAAAATCGGATACAAGAAAAACTACCGATCGTTTCCGAGCCATGTGCCCAAACGCATCCAGGGCGACTTTCAAATCCGTACCCGTACTTTTTGGTTGAAAAGAATCAAGCGCATCCAAAATACGCATACTTTGCTGATGCCCCTTGCCAGGAGGAACCACCAGTTCGACTTGATCCGAAAACAGAATCAGCCCCACCCGATCGTTGTTCTTCAAAGCAGCCATGCAAAGTAACGAACAAAATTCCGCGAGCGTCTTGCGTTTTACTCCTTCCAGGTCGCTCAAAGTCGACCCCGACAAATCTACGAGCAAAAAGAAAAACTGCTCTCGCTCCTCAATGTAGCGTTTGACGTGCGGTACGCCCGTACGTGCGGTCACCTTCCAGTCCATCGAACGAACATCGTCGCCTGGAGCGTATACGCGCACGTCCTCAAACTCGATGCCACGTCCCTTGAAAACGCTTCGATACTCACCCGCCAGCAGATGCTCCACTGGTCGGCGACATTTCAACTCGAGTAAATTGAGCCGACTTTCATTCGATCCATTCATCCTATATCACGCAGGTCGAAATGGTAGCGGTCGATCTTCCAATCTTTAAATCTTCAATCTTCAATCTTCAATCCCCGAAGGGTCCTCGGCGATTGGAACCGTAGCCAGGATGCGTTCAATCAAATCATCGGAACTCAAGCCTTCCGATTCCGCTCGATAGGAAAGAGCCATTCGGTGACGTAATATATCTCCCGCGACATCCTTCACATCCTGCGGCACGGTAAATTCCCGATGCTGCAACAACGCTAAACCACGAGCTGCCAGCGACAAATAAATGGTCGCCCGAGGCGATGCTCCGAACCGCAAATAACGAGCGATATCCAAACCGTAGGTATCAGGATTACGCGTCGCATCAACCAAACGAAGAATGTAGCGCTCCACTTTTTCATCGATAAAGACCTTATCCAGCAAGGTCCGCATTTTCAGAATTTCATCCAAAGAGATAACAGGATCTACCAGCATCTTCGGTGCAGATTTGGCCATGCGCCGCATCACTTGATGTTCCTCGTCCATGGTTGGATAACCCACCTTGAGCTTAAACATAAAGCGATCCACCTGCGCTTCCGGCAAAGCATAAGTCCCTTCCTGCTCGATTGGGTTCTGCGTCGCCATAACGAGAAACGGATGCGGCAGCGGATAGGTTTTCGTTCCCAAAGTCACTTGTTTCTCCTGCATCGATTCGAGCAAAGCGCTCTGTACCTTAGCTGGGGCACGATTGATTTCATCAGCCAAAACCAAATTCGCGAATACAGGTCCTTTTTCAGCAGCGAAACTATGCTCCTTAGGATTGTAAACGAGGCTGCCCAACAAATCGCTCGGCAACAAATCCGGAGTAAACTGAACGCGGCTGTAGCTAGCCTCAAGCGAACGAGCCAAAGTCGTCACTACCAGAGTCTTGGCCACTCCCGGCACTCCTTCGATCAGCACATGCCCATCGCACAACAAAGCCAGCAACAGTCGATCGACCAACGCTTGCTGCCCAACAACGACCTCGGACAAATTCTTTCGAACATCGTCGAGCTTTGCGCAGGAATCCTCAATTAGGGTCTTCATAAAATTAGAGTAGAAACGAAAAAGTAAAAATCATACTGTGGCAATGCCGCTTCCCATCAAGTTTCAAGAACTTGATCACAATCAATTTCTCCGAGCGAGCCACATTCGCGGATAGACTAAATTACGCTCGCAACACTCCCAAATGGACATCCAAACCAGTTAAAATCAAATATTGCCGTTTTGACCCAGAGAACGGCTCTCCGTGCCAGGCACTATCGCATAGGTGAAGACTAGAAATTGTCTAGACTTACGGCCTCGTCATCGATCCCGCCCAGCGCATACCCCTCAACTTAACTGAAATCGTCTGACAGAGCGGAGCGGAGATGGCGAAGCAAACCACGCCGCGCTGCGTCGTAGCTACGCGAGGGACTCACATGGAACCTGCAATGACATATTAAACCCATACGCACATGTGCCCAGCTGGAAGACTCCTAGACCGCAGGCCGATGACTCACAAAAAAAGCGGCCCGTTTCCAGGCCGCCCAAATTCAATCAATTAGAAGCTGAATCTACTTCTTTTTCGCAGGAAACGACGCAAAAAACTCCTTGGAGCTCAACTTGCCGTCGCCATTCGAATCGTGCTTCGCAAATTGCTTCGCTTGGCGCTTTCCAACTTTCTCTGCATCAAATTCCTTATTATTCTTCTTCGCGCTTTTCTTCGCTGTCGCGGTTTTAACAGCCACGAATTCGGCCTTCGATAGATGCTTGTCACCATCAGTATCTCCACCGGAAAATTGCTTTTCCTGGAATTTGGTGGCAGCTAATCCCGCTGTAGCTGTAAGGAAAAATGCTGCCAGTGCAGCAAGTAGGGTCGTCTTTTTCATAGTAGATATTGTGTGTTTCACGCTCACGCGTTTAGGGTTAGGATTTCAGGGACTTCTATCGATAATACCCCCTGAAAGATCGCCGCTTACATTCTTTTGAAACTTGGCAATTGCAAGCGCTAAGCCCCTCAAAGCCACCTCCTAAGGATTCTTTCCCAGTTTCACAGAAGGCTTCAACCCGCAAAGCACTTTTTTTGGCGAGTTACGAGCCACCCATAATTGTCTCGGCTCGCCGAGGCATCCCAGCGAAGCGATAACGTTTGAGAGTTTGATCACCCCGTTGAGCAAATACGCGTCAACTGAACCTCTTAATCTCATAAAAATCGGTGACCTATTCCGTAAATCTCTAACTTGTAATAATTTAAATATTAATCACTCGCAAATTGAAACATCACTTAACGCGAGCTTACGACAGCCTTGGACAAGCTTGCCATCAAATGGAATGGTCAGGGTCGCCAAAGGCGACATAGGTGTCGCTGATGCGACAGCAGGTTTCTCTATCTCAAGGCCCGCCGTACGGTGCCTCAAAAACCTTATCGGCATCAGCCGACCTGTATCCGCGACTCGTCACCGCGAATCAACGAGGAGACGGAAGCGGATCCTGACAATCAGATATTCAGTCGATTTATGAAACGTTTGGTTTAACTAAAAACCGTTCGAATGCATCGTAGCTACGCGAGGGACTCGCGTGGAATCTGCAATGGAGGCATCTGTTTAGTCTTAAGTTGACGCGTATGCGTTGAGCGGGATCTAGGAGTCTCGCTGTGGCTCGACAATAAGGACCCCTGACAAGAGAGGAGGAGTAAGGTTTCCTGAGTAGACTTAAAAAGCTCACCCTTTCTTTTTTGCGTCTCTTGCGCCTTTTTGCGGCCAAGCTTTCTCCCGAATGCTCTAACCTTTAAAATCACAACGTTTTAAGTTTAAAGGTTAGGGCCTCACCACTACCGTCAAAGCTAAACTCGAAAACCGAGCCCAGATATCTCGATCCACCTCATCAATCTCGAAAGGTGGCACGAGGCGTCCCGGCTCGCGATTATATAATTCTCCAGGGCATTCATCCTGCGATCTATCGATCGTCGCTAAATCCCAAATACTCCATTACAGCCTCGTCGCCGATTAAAGCATCGCTCGGGCGTGGATGCGCCTCGTCGAACACATACAGCTCCTCTTGCGGCAAAACGGTCACAAAGCTCTCATCGAATCCATTATCATAAGGAATTCGTTTATAGCTCAACCCAAGATGAAACGCAAAAAATGGATACACCGCCGAGCGTTTCGAATATCCATAATCATGTCCCTCGCCATGTAGATGAACGTGTTCCGCCTTATGCTCAGCATCAAATAAAGCGTAAACGCTCTGAATATAAGGATACTCGATACGCGGTGAATTACGCGTCCAATCCGCTCCGTCCGACACGATCATCAACGGCCGAGGCGCTGCCATCGCCGCAAACTCCACATTATTCGTTCCATGCGAATCGCTCTCATGAACCGCCATTCCACTCTCGCAAACGCACCCTCCGAAAAAATGAGCCGATACTTGTACCACCGGAGCGGATACCGTTATCCGATCATCAATGGCAGTAAGCACAAAAGTCTGAGTTCCCCCACCTGATCCACCGGTCATCCCAATCCGTTCGGAATCCACATCCGGACGCGAAAGCAAATACTCGAGAACGCGCGTGCTATTCCACGCCTGCAGCAAAGCCGCAATCGGCATCTTATGGTTCACCTGCGTCGACTCCGCGTAGCCAACCATATCGTAAGTAAAAGCGATCGCCCCCATTCGAGCAAAGACCGCGCAACGTTTTTGAACGTCTTCCTTGACCCGCTTATCGCTGGCGTGACCATGGGGATTCAAAATGGCCGGATTGCGTTTCTTCGGTTCCGCTGGCAAATACAAATTCCCCGTAATGTAGAATCCCGGAAAACTCTGGATAGCGATGTTCTCCACAACATACCCGTCCATTTCCTTCCGACTGTGAATGATCGGTCGGAAATCGCCCTCAACCTTAGGCATCCGATCCCAATGCAATCCTTTCAGTATTTCTTCACGAATCGAGCTAGCCCGTCCCTCCCAGGAAGCCCGGTCATCCCAAGTCTTCGCAAACCCCTTCATCTCCAGATTAGCTTCGTCTGGAGTCCAGAAATGCCCCTGTCGCAAAGAGTCCTTAGGAATAGCCTCCGATAATGCGATGGGTTCCTTCGCAACCAAAGAAGTGAAAATGAAAAGGGCAAACAGACTAGCCAATGAACGCAGAATAGAAAACATGCCTTTACCTACCCTTTGTCCGGCAATTGCGCAAACGATATAATACATCCTATTCGAAAATCGAATAACCACCTCGCGACCTGTCCAAACACGGCTTCTAATTTGCTACTCTCGTAGAACAATCTTTAAACTGCAGCTGAATGATCCACGAAGCGAGAATCCAACTACAACCAATTGATGCGCGAGGCGAACTCTACAGAATCGCCCATCTCGTCCTCATTGTAGCAATACTCCTTTTCACCCCTTCCGTATCGACCCGAGCCGAAGAATTCGTCTTTCGCCACGACAACATCCTCGGCACCTCCATGGACCTACGCGTGGATTCCCTATCTCGCAAGGACGCCGAACAAGCCGAACACGCCGCTCTCGATAAAATCGATCGACTAAATGGAATCCTCAGTTCCTACGACCCCGAAAGCATCTTTAGCAAATTCTCCGAATTTCCGCTGAACATTCCCATTTACCTGCCCACCGAACTACTCGAACTCTTCGTCGCCAGCGATTGGTGGAAATCGAAAACAAACGGAGCCTTCAACCCTCTCATCCAGGAAAGCGTCCTTCTATGGAAGGAAAGCGCTCGCGCTGGAATGCTTCCCAATCCGCTCGCGGTCGCCAAATCCTTGGAAAGCTCCTCCCAAAGCGCCTGGGAAGTCGATCCTGGTTTCAAAAGCGCCTGGGAAGTCGACCCTGGTTTCAAAAGCGCGATACGAACGAACGGAAGCCTGAGCCCACTCAACGGAGTAAGTGCCACTAAAACTGATCTAGCATTTTTTAGTCATCGTTCACTACGCTCACGAGTTCCTTCCTACGTCAGGAAATAGGTGTCTCTAACGAGACAATAGGTTCGATTATACAGAAGTTGCCCAATCGGCTATCGCCACGTAGCTTAGTCTTGAATACGTCGTGACCTCCAAAGCGCTCCATCTCCCAAATTGCTCCTTCCCTCAATCTCCCATTCACTCCATCTCGAACCATTTCCGCAACCAGTTGATCTGCTCTACAACTGTAGTCTCGTTTTTTCCCCGTAATTCGCAGGGGATGCCGATAGAGTCGTATTCGTCCTTAAAATACTTTCCGAAGGCTATATGATGAGCGTATTTGGATTGTTCCGTTTCCGGTGGTAGAGGTTTTCCATTCCACTCTTCTAAACTCTCCGGATGTATGAGAAACACAGGAGGATCATCCTTAGAAATGTGATTTAGAGAACTCGCTTCGTAAATCATTCTTCGATACCTAGGCTTTACTAGTCTTTCTTTCAACTGGTTGACTGGCATCATTTTTATTCCGTAAAAATAGTAGGTGGAGCTATGGGCGTCATTTCCTTGATAAACCTTGTCCCAGATAAAAAACGGATCGTTACTCGTTTGAGAATTGACCCCAATAATCGTGGTCAAACGCGTGGATTGCCGAGCTACCGGATCAACATTGTCCGGATCCGCAAGGTCTTCATGAACAGCCAACCATACCGACATATTCCCTCCAGCGCTAGCCCCAGTCATGGCAACGCGTTCTGGATCGATTCCCCAGGATTTCGCATGGTACCGGACATACTGCACTACCCGTGCCGCGTCATGATGCGAAGCGGGGAACGGGGCCTGGGTGGCATAACGATAGTTTGCCGTGACAACTGAAATTCCATTCTCCAAACACGCCATTACCAGTAGGTCTCCGTAATACAGGGACTTGTCGCCACCCACAAACCCGCCCGGATGAAAAAAGAGAACGACTGGAGTGGGACCATCGGATTCAGCTTTCCAGAAATCCAAGGTATTTCGCCAGTGAGGGCCATATGTATGCTCCGCTAGAGTTCGTTCTGGCATCATTGCCAATCGAGGTTCCTGTTTTGAAATGAAATCCTGCATCTTGCGATGCTTGGAGGCTTCTTGTTTGGTTAAGATCCCATCGACGTTATAGTCTGCTTGGGGGTGGGTCTCCAAATAATCTTTCAATTGCTTTTCAATTCCGGGGAGGACCTGTCCTAACGCAGTAAACGCGGCAAACAGCGAAAGTAATTTGAGGAATAGCTTCATAAATGCAGAATTTTTAAAATCGCTTCACAAAAGTCAAATTCAGAAAGCTAATAATCAACTCCTCACCAGCCATCCCCGCAAATTGAATCAGAACCATTAGTCTTCCGACCTCAATGGCTTTACACTTCTTAGTCCGCTTCGCCCATCTTTCCTCTTTAGCGACCTTTTAAGAAACCTGCAATACTCCATAAATATGTATCTATAATTCTCATACTAATGGCAATACAACGAGAATCATCTCTCAGTCTCTCAATCCCTCAGTCTCTCAGTCTCTCAATCCCTCAGTCTCTCAATCCCTCAGTCCCTCAGTCCCCCTACCGCTTCAGCATCTTCTCAATACGCTTCACTTCCTTTACGATCAGCGGCACAGCGGCGTCTTTAGGCGAATGACCGTAGCCATCGAGTTCGAAAATGCGCGTGTCCTTGTGACCGGCCACTTTCATCATTCGCATCATGTAAGCATTTTCCTCGTACCTACCCAACATCTCTAATTCTCGATCCCCGGTTATCAACAACACAGGAGGAGCGTCAGCACGAACATGATACAGCGGAGCCAATTCATCGATGATCGGTTGCGTTCCCTCGATCCCCATCTCTTTCCTAACTGTGAAGTGTGTAATCGTGTGACCCGCCAATGGAATCAATCCTGCGATTCGATTAGCGTCGATACCATGAGCAGCTAACCATCGCTTGTCCAAACCAACCATGCTCGTTAAGTACCCACCGGCCGAACTGCCCGAAACGAAGATCCGAGAGGCATCCCCACCAAATTCCTCGATATTCTTGAAAACCCACGCTACCGATGCAGCCGCATCTTCAATGTAAACCGGCGCATTAACCTTCGGATGCAAGCGATAGTTCACCGCAACTACTGCCAACCCCTTCTCCTTAAATCCCCCGAGAATCGACTTATTTCCATTTTTCAATCCACCCCCATGAAACCACACGATCGTCGAATAACCGCTCACTCCCTCCGGATAGTAGATATCCAACACACAACGCTCCTTAATGTATTCATCCGACAAGCGCACCGCCTCATCAACGTAAGGAATATCCGTCTTCGTAACGTACTTAGATTCAGCACTAAACAATGTCGCAAATCCACAGGCCAAAACCAAGCTCACTCCAACAACCAATTGCATCGTTCTCATTGCGAGAATCCCAAAAGAGAACTTAAGCAAACGCAACTGTCTTTACCTGAAAAGCCTATTGGCTACCGCTTGCGGGAGACACCTATTTGCTGCAACGCAGCAACAAGCGAACGCAGAGAGCGTTGTTAGAAATAGGTTCGAAAGAACTATATCCTAACAAACAGTTTCTGTTTATACATCCAGTAGCAGATTAGCCAGAAGACGAATCCCGTTAAAGTCGCTTGAAACATGGGAGCATACATCGAACCGCCAAGCTCGAAAACACCATCGCCTAAATGGCGCTTCAGATTTCCCGCTACCCAGGATTTGAGCAGCATGTCCATAGAATAAATGGCAATCGAATTCATGCCAACGACGATCAAGGGAAAAGCCCAGCGCCGGTACTGTCGCATATCGATAACCCAATACAAAGCTGCAAGAATCAACATACACCACCCCGTTGAATACAGAGCCCACGACGGCGTCCAGATACGTTTTACGACCGGACAAATCCCGGTGACTCCGAGTAACCATCCAACTACAATTCCTCCGATTCCTCCGATGATCAATAGCTTCAACTTCTCGTCCTGCGAACGTTTCGAACGCAATAGCTCCCCGCACATCAACCCGAACAACATCGTCGCCAGAGACGGAATGAAGCTCAGAGTATGATAGCCTCCTCCATTGGCGACGAAAGGCTTTGCCATTTGCGGTGACCCTTCTCCGGTAAACGGAGCGCTTCGCGGCATTAAGTTCAAAAACCAGGTATCGAAAGCGTGAGACACATTCGCGTTTTTATGCCACGAGGGATCGACTCCCTCCAAGTGCTCCTGCGCCCATGCAGGACTCACACCCAGCTCCGGAGCTCCCTTATCCAAATCCAACCCAGAATTCGGATACAGAACGAAGAGCAACCAAGTGAATACTAAAATCGATCCGGCTGCTATTGACTGAAACCGAAAGCCACGCCCCCACAACAAAAACAGGAACGTATAGCCCAATCCCATCTGAGTGAGTACATTGGTCATCCACCAACGCGTAAGCGGACCATTCGAAGTCAGAAAAATCCCCAAGAAAATCAAAATGAGCGAGCGACTAACCGCGTGCCCCAGCATCCAGCGGTAGGACTGACCCTCCCGTTGGCGCTTCACATACGAATAAGCCATCGACAAGCCGACCATGAACATAAACGACGGTTGAATCATATCCCAATAACCGCCGCCCACCCACTCGGCGTGGGAAGTCTGAAAATTAATAACCGACCAGAACCAGGAATCCGGACTCTCCTTCAGCTGTAGCGCAGCAGTACGAGCTATCCCGAAACCGCTAAAGGCCAGCGTCACCATAATCAAGCCGCGGTAGGCGTCTAGTGAGAGAAGTCTCGCCGACTTCGTCGGGGTATTTTCAGTGCTTATTGTGTCACTCATTTATTTGGGGATTGGGGATACAATTATTTTGCGACTAATTCCAGGAAACTAAGGAAAATGAATTTAGAAAACAACCAGCATAAAAGAAAACTCTCTTATTAATTCAAACCTATTGGCCCACAGGGACACCTATTTGCTGCACAGCAGCAACAAGCGACTTGTCTCGTCGCAGCAAAGCGAGACGGAAGCGTTGTTAAAAATCGATTGGGTTGAGCTATTTTCAAACAACGGTTCCGCTGAGCCCATTGGCGTCAACTTAAGTCATTTCACGTAGATACGTTGAAAGTTCCACACCGAGTTCCCGGCGTAGCTACAATATCATTGATCCTGAGCTTAGTCGAAGGGCAAGGCGGCGTGGTTTTCAGACGATTTAAAGTTAACCTAAACGTTTCATAAATCGACTAAATATCTGATTGTCAGGATCCGCTTCGCGGATACAGGTCGGCTAGCGCCGAAAAGGTTTAAAAAAAGTCGAACGGGCCCGAAAACGCGAAGCCTGCTGTCGCGGCAGCGATACCTATGTCGCCTCTGGCGACCTTGACCATTCCGTCTATTGGCGACCTTACTCAAGACTATCGTAAGCTCACTTTAAGTGATGTTATAAAATGGGTTCAATCATTCCCCAATATCCTCATTATAAACAAGTTGCTAGATTCATCGTGATAAGTTTTACGAGACTGTGAGGTTTTGTTTCCCACCACTACCGGAACTTCCATTCATTTTCAGTTTCGGGTTCGATTTGGGGCCTCGCCTCCACGCGACAAGTCGCCAGTAGTCGATTGACCTTCGCCATGATGTCTGGACGCAAGGCAGCGAGGTCGGTGGTTTCTCCAATATCGTTGTTCAGGTCATATAGCTCCACGGGGTCTTTAGGATCCATTTGCACCGCTTTCCAATCGTCCATACGCAGCCCGCGCCGCATGCGATTGCCGCTGCCAAGTTCCCAGTAGAGATATTCATGAGTCTCCTGAGTGCGGCCCACGGCTTTCTCCCCAAGCAAAGTTGGTAAAATCGATAAGCCGTCAATGTCCGTTGGAACATGTTGAGAAACGCCTACGAGCTCCGCGAGCGTGGGCATCACGTCTGGGAAATACCAAACATGATCATTGGTGGAATTGGGCTCAATGCACTCGGGCCAACGGACGATCATCGGAGTTCGAATGCCTCCCTCGTACATCATTCCCTTGGCTCCCCGAAAAGGGCCATTGCCATCGAAGAACTCCAAATCCGGCCCACCGCTTCCCTGGGCCCCATTGTCAGAGGTGAAGAATACGATTGTATTCTCCTCAAGCTGCAAACGTTTGAGCAATTCCATAACTTCGCCAACCTGCCGATCAAGCCGGGTGATCATTGCGGCATAGGCCGCGCGCGGCTGTTTCTGGTTACGATAATGCTCTGCTTCCGTAATGTAGGGATTCGGTTCGTCCCAACGTCCCGCGTACTCCTTCAACGAATCCTCCGGCACGAGTAGCTCGGTGTGGGGAATCGTGTAGGGCATATAGCAAAAGAAAGGCCGGTCGCGATTTCGGTGAATAAACGCCAAGGCCTTAGTATGAATTTCGTCGGCCGCATATTGTCCCCGTTTCTCGCCCGTCAATCCATCCGATGCGCGACCATCATTTCCAGGAAGATAATATTTCTCGTCATTCCACCATAGGTAACTCGGGTAGTACGAATGGGCATGCACTTGATCGTAATAGCCAAAAAATTCATCGAAGCCTTGCCGCGTAGCTTCGCCGTCAGAATGCGCGTCCCCCAGCCCCCATTTACCAAACGCGCCTGTGATATAACCTGCCTGCTTCAACACTTCCCCAATGGTCACGTCTTCAGCCAGCAATGGAATGCCGCCGCTATTTCCGCGCACGGAAGCATGCCCCATGTGCTTGCCCGTCATCAACACACTTCGGCAAGGCGCGCACACCGCACAACCGGCGTAAGCCTGCGAGAAATACACGCCCTGACTTCGAAGATGATCGATGTGCGGCGTTCTTATTTTCTTCTGCCCGTTAAAGCCCAGATGACCTGGACCCAAGTCATCGGCCATAATGAAAACGATATTCGGTCTATCATCATCCTGCCGAAGCGGAGTTTCCTTAGCGGCGTTTAGACCAACGGAATTCATCAGCGCAACGAGGATCGCCGAAAGTGAAAACAACGGGGGTAATAGTTTCATACGCGTTTTCTAGCAGATACGATTCCAAGGACAAGGTTTCTCCAACGTATTTCCAAAAGACAACCAACCTCGAACGACTCTTCGAGAGGAGTAACCCCAAACGCTTCATAAATCGCGGAGTTCACGGAAGCTTGGAGGAAATAACCGGAAACTGCAATCGCGTTGAGAAGAATCAA
>JBNMOQ010000026.1:0-33039 GCA_051275055.1 Candidatus Pelagisphaera sp. | reverse complement strand
TTTAGCTACGTGTATCTCAACCAGGCATTCGATGCGAGTTTCGATATCCAAGACGAAAACCGGATCGTTCTGACTGCCCAGGAACCGGGGTTGTCTTTAGAATGGGAGTCGTTTCTCTGGCAGTTCAAGTATACTGCTTCAGTGGGCGCTTCGCGGATGTATTTCGCGGACTCGAAGGATGACTACGAGACACTGAATTGGGAGTTAGAGTTCGATTACCTGGTAAGCGAAAGTGGACGGCTCTTTCTGAGCCCAAATGGTTTCGTTCGAGATTATACGGATCGAACAGCTCGCGATCTTGATGGGTATCGTTTGGAAGAGACGATTTTAGGTACGGACCAACGGGGAATCGAAGGAGGATTCGAGCAATCGTTTCGCTTCTTGGGACTCGATGCGGAATTGGAGCTAGAGGTGGACTTTAGCGCTCGAAGAGATCGGCATTCAGGCTACTACGACCGGGACCGATTGAAATATGGATTGGACTGGAGTTTGGCGGGTGAAAAATGGGATTTTGGGATAGATGTGTCGTATGCGGATAGCGAGTATCTTACCCAAATGTCAGAGGACGGCGATTTGCGGAGTTCCAAGGAATGGGTTTGGGGTTTTGAAATGGGCCGTGGTATCGGGAACAAATGGAATGTTTTTCTCCGGGCGGATGTAGATAGATCTAATTCTAATGAAACTTTTTTCAGTTATGAGTCGAATAGTGTATTGTTAGGCATGAGGTATCGGTAGGCTGTTAAAAGCGTATCCTTCCACCTAATTACTATAATTGACTGATATGACTGATCATATAACGGCGCAAACCCGTAGCCCAAGGACTTCCATGGTTGCTCCTTTGGCTCTGACGATGATCGTCCTCGTATTTGGGGGCGTAGTCGGGATAGCGAGTTTCCAACTAAGAAAAGACCTGAGAGAGCGCGTAGTACAGCGTTACGCGGATATTTGGGGGCCGATCTCGAAATTCCAATTGGAGCGCGGCATGAATGACGAATTGCTGGGCGGTCTCGAGTTGGAGGACACGATTGTTTATTCGTTGATGGAGGCGCAGGAGATCGATGGCGCATTGGGTGTTCAGGTGTTTGACTGGCAAGGGCGCTATTTGGCAGGCGTGCCCGCAGGGATTGACGATGCGGATCTTGATTTCGAGCGATTAGGCCGATTGGACGAAAGCGTGCCTTGGGGTCGTTTTCTAGCAGCGAATGGTTCGGATCGATCGCAGTCGGAGCTGGAATTGATGGTGCCTATTTTTTCGGAGGACGGCGAGGATTTCGGAGTTGTGGTTCGCTACTTAATGGAAGGCGATTTGGTCGCGGAGGAATTTGGAGCGATAGACGAAAAATTGACCAAACAGGCTTTGTGGGCATTTCTCGGAGGGACTTTGCTCGTGTCGGCGGTTTTTCTTTGGTCGTTTTGGAAACTGCGACAGGCTCGTAAAGAAATCGAGCTACGGGTGCAGCGACTGGCGACTGCGAATGCAGAATTGGCAATGGTCGCGAAGACCTCGGCGATAGGAGCGGTTGCGTCGCATTTGATTCACGGTCTGCGTAACCCGCTAGCGGGTATTCAGGAGCACATGGCATCGGATGGGGAAGGATTGGAAAGCGACGATTGGGATGACGCCAGGCAGGCGGCCAAGCGTATGCAGTCTATGATAAACGAAGTCGTCGACGTACTCAGGAACGAGGAATTGGATGCGTTGGAGACTTTGACGGGAGGAGAAATTGGAGCGTATTTGAAACATAAATACGGCGAGATTGCGACGGAGAATGGCTTAGATTTCGGATTGAGCATTCGAGGAGAGGTAACCATGTCGGCACGGGATGGAAACATCGCGAAGCTGATTGTATCGAATCTTGTTGAAAACGCTTTGGACGCTACTTCTGCCGGAGGTGAAATTGAAGTGCGGATCGAGGCGGGCGAAGGGAAATTAGACTTTACCGTTTTAGATACAGGATCCGGGTTTTCGGAAATTGCCCGTAAGAATCTTTTCAACCCGATTACGACAGCCAAAACTTCAGGCGCGGGAATCGGGCTAGCGATTAGTCAACAGCTTGCTCGGCATATTGGGGCGGCTTTAGAGCTGGTTCGATCTTCTTCTTCGGGAACTGCGCTTCTGTTGAGCGTTCCTTCGAATTCGGGCAATAGGTCTTAAATATAGTTATTAGATATCCATTCCTTGATGATATTCAAAAGCAAATTAACAGCACTCTCTTTCACTATTTCGATACTTCTCGCTGGTTCGTTTTCAGCTTATGCGGAGATCGGCAACCAATCGTGGACCTTCCAAACAGGGGAATCGATATTCGCTTCGCCTACGATTGATGGTGAGGGAAATGTTTACGTGGGTTCATTGGATGGAATGCTGTATTGTGTCGATTCCGCAGGGTCCGAATTGTGGTCAGTGCAGACTGGGGATTGGATCGAGTCGAGCGCGGCGTTGAGTCCTGACGAGAATACCGTGTATGTAGGATCTTGGGACAACAAGCTCTATGCGATAAACACGGGGAATGGAAGTACGCTCTGGAGTTTTGAATCGGGCAGCCTTATCTCGTCATCGCCCTCGGTAGCCGATGACGGATCGATCTACTTTGGCGGAACGGATGGGTTTCTTTATGGTTTGAATTCGAATGGGACCTTGAAGTGGGAGGTCTTTGTTGGCGGAGAGCTTGATTCATCGGTAGCTATTGGAACCTCAGGGGAGCTGTACGTAGCATCGAGTGAAGGAGTGGTGTATTCATTTGATGAATTCGGTCAGGAACTATGGTCATTTGACGTACCTGATGAACCGGGAGCAACAGGTCGAGAAACTTTGATCGTATCGAGCTGCATGCTATCGGGATCGGGGGAATTGTATGTAGGCTCGAATAACTATTTCTTCTACGCCTTGGATACTATTGACGGATCGATGTTGTGGAATTATGAGACTGCAGGAGAGATCGATGCTTCTCCGACAATGAGCATCGATGGAAATATTCTAATGTCGTCTCGAGACGGTTTTGTTTATTCGTTGAATCCGGAAGGAGGTCTCGTTTGGAAGACGGAGATTGGAGTAAATTTCTTTACGTCAGCGGTGGTAGACGAAGTTGGCAGGATCTATGTGAGCTCCTATATTAGCGAGACGTTGAGCTATTTGAATCTCCTAAGTCCGGACGGCATTATTTTGCAACAAGTAGCTTTCACGGATATAATCGATTCGTCGGTGTCTATAAGCCCGGAGGGAGTATTGTATTTGGGATCGTATGACGGAAATCTATACGCGTTCCAGAATGGGGCTCGGTTATCCAATTCGGTTTGGCCGAAATTCCGTCAGAGTTTGTCGTCTCGTGGCGAATTGAAAGGATATGTCACCCCAACCCCTAATAATGAGCGCCTTTTTAATATTTCGATGCGCGGGGCTCCAATGGGAGGAGAGGAAGATGTTTTCGCTGGGTTCTACGTAGCGGGAGAAGGAGAGAAGCGCCTTTTGATAAGAGGAGTCGGACCAGGATTAGAGGCGCAAAATATCTCAGGATTCTTGGAGGATCCGACTATCGCATTCTATGGAGCAGGCGGAAAGTTTGCGGAGAACGATAACTGGGGTGATGGTCCAGTGGTAGATAGTGTGCCGGATGAAACAGCGCGTATCGGTGGTTTTGCACTGGAAGCGGAATCGGCAGATAGCGCCGATATTCTAACGCTTAGTTCAGGGTTGTATTCTGTTATCCTGTCGAACGGGGGAGGCGAAGAAGGAGTGGGACTGTTAGAGCTCTACGATGCGGATTTAGATAATTCCGAAGCCAGTCTGTCGAACATTTCGATACGGGGTCGTTCCGGTTTGGGCGAAGAAGTGCTGATAGCGGGGTTCGTTATTCAAGGAAACCTGCCAAAGCGCGTATTGATTCGAGCTGTTGGGCGAGGGCTGTTGGATAAGGATGTGAACGCGGTTTTGATGGATCCGACTCTACGTTTGTATAGGGGACAGAATGTAATCGATTCCAATGACGATTGGGACGCGCATTTGGAACGAACGCAATTAGAAGCGTACATGGAATCGGCTGGGGCATTTGCGCTGGAAGAAGACAGTGGCGATAGCGCTTTGTTTGTTTGGTTAGAGCCGGGTCTTTATACTGCGATCGTAGCGGGAAATAATGGAGGAACCGGTATATCTCTGGTGGAAATCTACGATTTGACGGGCAAATAGCTTAGGTTGACTGAGGAGGATTGATTCTCCAGGTTGCGCTCCGTTTTGGATGGTTCGCTAAAAATTGTATTCGAAGACTCCGACTTGTTGGCGGTTGATAAGCCGAGGGGTCTTTTGGTTGAAGGTTTTGAGGGCGGAGAAAGCTCTCTGGAAAGCTTGGTTCGAGAGTACGCGGGCGAGCGGGCCAGAGCATTACATCGTTTGGATCGCGATACTACGGGAGTCGTTTTGTTCGCGAAGAACTCGAAGTGGAATCGGGCTTTGGCGGAACTATTTGAGAAAAAAAGAATTCGCAAAGAATACTGGGCGATCGTTCGCGGATGTTGGGACAAACGTATCAACAGGATAGATACTCGAATTTGCCGGCAAGAAAACGGGCGGTGGGGGAATTCCAAATCGGACGGAAAAGCGGCTTTAACGACCTTTCGCGTTCTAGGACGGGGGGAAGAGTTCTCTTGGGTTCAGGCGCTCCCGAAGACAGGACGGACTCATCAGATTCGTTTGCATTGTCTCGCCGCAGGTTGCCCGATCGTGGGGGATCGGTTTTATTCGGATGACGGGAGCAACCCGCTTCTTTTACACGCTAAAAGCCTTTCGTTTTCCCATCCCGATGGCGGGGCTGAAGTTCGGTTGAGTTCAGAAGCTCCGGCTGATTGGAGTCGATGGCTGAGCCTCTTCGAAAAGTGATTGGAGAACGGTTTTTTGGGTCAGGACTTGCGGAATTGGTCTAAGGCAGTTTTGTTGGACACATATGTTACGCGTGTATTCATACAAAGGATGCGATTCATGTCGCAAAGCTCTGAAGTGGTTGCGGGAACGCGATGTGGAATTCGAGAACTTGGCGATCCGCGAAACGCCGCCGAGCAAAGAAGAACTGAAAGCGATGCTTGGGAGATACGAAGGAAACCTCAAAAGATTGTTTAACGTATCGGGGCAGGATTATCGTTCTCTTGGCTTGAAAGACAAACTTCCAGAGATGACCGAGGAGGAAGCCATCGATTTGCTGAGCGGGAACGGCAACTTGATCAAGCGGCCTTTCGTAGTCGGCGAGAAGGTTGCTGAGGTTGGGTTCAAACCGGACGTATGGGAATCGCTAGCTTTCTAGGCGTTCTTCGTCGGATCGGTCGCTGTGTCCTAAATCGCGTTCGGGCGCGATTGCGTCGCGAACCAGTTGTTTGACTTCCTTGGCTTCTGGGAATCGGCCCGCTTCTTTGCGTGAAAAGATAAGTTTCCCGTCGACACGAATTTCTAGATTTCCGTCGGTACCGGGTTGCAGGGCGACTTCGCCGATTTCTTCAGCGAAAGTGGTTAGAAGCTCTTGAGCGAGCCATGCGGCTCGCATCATCCAACGACATTGTCGGCAATAGAGAATCGAGATTCTGGGTGATTTGAGATCGCTCATGAAAGGTCGATCTCAAATTCGAAAGGCGAAACCTGCAAACGAATTCGAGATTCGGATAGCGAACTAGAAAGACTAGTTGAGCTCAGCTTGCTCGATGAGTTTTTGGATGCGCGACACTGGTTTGCGAGCTGCTCGTTCACCGAGTTTAGTGACAATATTCAGAGCGGCGATTCTATAGGCTTCGCCGAGAGTCGGAAAATTCATGACGTTTTCGAGGAATACACGGACATCGTTGTTGTTGATGATCGCCATTTCTCCGACGTGAATAAGGTCGGTAGCTCCTTCGGCCACGATATGTACGCCGAGAATTTTCTTACCTTCGGGATCGGAAATCATCTTGAGAAGACCTTCTTGGATTCCTGCGATCTGACCGCGCGCTACTTCGTCGAAGCTTGCACGACCGATGATGATATCATCTCCGTATTGTTCACGCGCTTCTTGTTCGGAAAGTCCGACGCTTGAAAGTTCTGGAACGGAATAGATGCCGATTGGTACAAGTTCGAATTTGCTGCCTGGATCGGTTCCCAGTGCATGACAGATAGCCCGGCGCCCTTGCTCCATGGATACGGATGCGAGAGATGGTGGCCCGATCACGTCGCCTACGGCGTATACTCCAGAGACCGGAGTTTGATAGTTCTCGTCCACGGGAATCGTCCCGTTACGACCGAGTTCAATGCCGAGATTTTCCAAGCCGAGTTTTTCGGTGTTGGCTATACGTCCTTGGGCTACGAGCATTTTGTCGCTCGTTATTTCCATCCCATTTTTCAGTTTGGTTTTGACTTGAGAAACGTTGTCCCACTCTACGCTTTCGTAGCTCGTGTCGCCGATGTACTCGCCGCCGTGAGTGGTGAAATGGTTTAGAAATCGCTCGGTACACTCGGGTTCCATGAACATGAGTGGACGAGGCGTGCGGTCGAACATGGTGACCTTTACGCCGAGTAGTGAAAATACGGATGCGTATTCCGCTGCGATTACGCCACCGCCTACGACGGTGAGCGAGCGCGGAAGGTAGATCATGCTGAGGATGGAATCGCTATCGAGAATGTTCTCGTGATCGACGGGAATGTCGGGAGGCGTTCTCGGGCGTGATCCAGTCGCTATGACGATATTCTTAGTTTTCAGAAAGCTTTGAGCGCCTTTGAGAGCGGAAAGCGAAATTGTGTTTTCGTCAACGATCGTAGCTCTGCCGTGAAAATAGGAAATGCCGTGACTGCGAACATATTCAGCAATGAAATCGGTGTAGGAACCGAGTACGGAATCGAGGCGTCGCATCAACGTGGATACCTCCATGTTGTCTTTGAGTTTAAAGTCGAAGACGTCCGCGTTCCGGCGAAGAGTGGTAATGGTCAGAGCGGCTTCCCGAAGCGTTTTACTTGGGATCGTTCCGTGGTGGACGCAGGTTCCGCCGACTTTGCGTTCTCGATCGATGAGAGCGACTTTGAGGCCGGCACTAGCGCCTTGGATAGCGGCTTTTTGTCCGCCGGGGCCGGATCCGATTACAATTAGGTCGAATTCTTCGTCTATGGTCATAGCTCCATTGCCGATACGACGGCTTTTACGTCATCTTTTTTGGCGAGCAGATCTTGGGCGTCGTCTGGATAGAAGTTTAAATATCCGAAAACAGGATCCTGCGTGAGTTCCGTTGCGTTAAAATTGGCGGGATTGATGACCCAACTGGCGAGCAATTGCGAAAGGTAGGTAGCGGCGGACTCGTCTTTGAAGCTCGGAGCGCTTTCGTATTTCTTGAAATATACGGTCGTTGTCTGGAGCTGTTCAGGCAGATTCCAGTCGACGGCGACTTTTGCGGCGATCTTGCGATGAAAGGCTCCGACGAGCTGAGCGACGTGTTGCTTTTCTAGACCTAAATCTTTTTCGGTCGCCATTCGGGCGATCAGTTGGACCGCGATGGGTTTGCCGACTGAATGGAGGAGCCCGCAAAGAAATTGTCCTTCCACATTGCGACGGCGTTTTCGAGCGATTTCCTTCCCGTAGGCGGCTGAGGTCAGTGCGTGGCGTAAGAGTTGAGTGATTTGGGCTTCGAAGCCTGGAGCTTTGAAAAGGTCGCCTTGCAAGGATACGGCGATCGCTATGTCGCCCAGCAAGCTCATCCCGAGGCGGGCGACTGCTTGTTGAAGGGATACGATTTGATCACCGCCGCCATGGATTGCGGAATTGGCGATACGCAGGACGTGGGAAGCGATTGATTGGTCGCTATGAATTAGCTGCGATAGATCTCCGACTTCGGCGTTCGGGTCGTTGGTGAGCGTGAAAATCTTGCTCGCGACTCGCGGCATTACCGGGAGCTCGAGTTGCGAACTTGCAAGTCCTTCTTGAAGTTCAGCAGCAATAATTTGCTTGGGATCGGAAGGTTGACTGGTCGAAGTCTGGTTTGGCATGGCTTGTTCTGGGAATAACGGGAAACAAATGCGGTAAGCACTACAATTGTAGGCCTGGAATCTGTATTAACGGCAATTCAGGCGACAGATTAAGCGATGTTCGCGACCTTTATGAGCTCTAGCGCTGTGTTAGAAGATAGGTATCCCTCGGGTTTTCCCTTGGTAGCATTAACTGAGGTCTTGGATGTAATTGTAGATCGGATTTGACCTCTCGTTTGAATGGCGCACGAATTCGGTGTCTAATGATCGTTTTTACCAATGATGAAGTTTCAGAAAACGCTTTGGCCCTAACGGGCCGTTCGTTGGATATGTGGGCTTGGTCTGAGGCATTGCACGTAGGGCCGATTGGAAAGACATACGATTTGGTTACCTTTGCTCGAGATCGGGCCTTGGTCTTTCAGTATCACGGCTGGGATGAGAGCAAGGAAGTAGAAGCGGATTTTACGGCCCGTAACGAGGCGTTGATCGATGCTCTTGAAAACGAAGAGGAGGAAATCGTTTTGCTTTTCGGACCTGGCATTCGAGATCAATTGTCGTTGGCTCGCTTAACGGCTTGGCTGAAGGCTCAAGGGAGTCAGGCTTTGGCTCGCGTTAAAGTATCCGTGGAGGGAGGAGCGCTTGCGGCCGAATCTGGCGAGGCGCTTTGGAATCGAATAGATCGGGCGGAGAGTTTGGAAGATACGAAGTTCGATGTATATGAATCAGTATGGACTGCCTTCGTCTCCGATGATCCAACGAAATTGGAAGCATGCTTGCAGTCTCTCGAGGAGGGTTTGCTGAAAGACGCAGTCGATCGTTTCTTAAGAGAGTACCCGAGCGTGGAAAACGGGCTTTCGCTATCAGAGTGCCAAATTCTCGATGCGCTTTCGCTGGGAGTGACGGGGCCGAAGGAATTATTCGAGGCGTGCCGCGAGACGGAATCGGTTCCCTTTTTGAATAACTGGGAATTCTGGGCGACTTTGCAAAGAATGACATCTGGGAAATCACCATTGATCGAGACTGCGAACGGCGATCCCTTTATGTGTCCGCCAAGAGGTTTAGCGTGGACGGCGTTCGAAGAGCAGAATTTGGCTCTGACGCCATTTGGCGAACGCGCCTTGAAGGCCGAAGAGCACTGCGGTCTGGACGGTTTCCAGGAACGTTGGATCGGAGGCGTGCAATTGGCGGCGGATCGATTGTGGTTTTGGAACTACCAGACGAATTGCCTAACTCGAGAACCGAAAATCCCCTCTGTTTTGTGAGAAATGCTCAATGGGCAGCCGGTTCGGAAGGGGCGTTTGAAATGAATTGCTTACTTTGCGCAACTTTTTCGCGGAGACCTGTGTTCTGTGGCTAGAAGGACGCTCGGCCCTGATGGCCGCAATCGCAAATGACAGACTCCCAAAGCTTCGAATCCTTCATGCGAAGCTATCAGAACATGGTATTTTCAACGGCATATCGACTATTGGCGAATCACGCGGAAGCGCAGGATATCTCCCAAGAAGTCTTTTTGAAGGCCTACGATCGGTATGACGAGATCGGCGGTAGCCCTAGGGTTGGCGGCTGGCTCAAGACGGTCACCCGCAATTTATGCCTGAACCATTTGACGCGCCATAGGAAACGTTGGCGCCTCTTTTCTGATTTTAAGCGTGAAGGCGATGATGATGAATCGGATTTCGAATCCCGCTTGGAAGACGAGCAGGCTTCGGTCGCAGGATCCGATGAATCGAAAGACCAACGTTTTCTACTGGAAGAGGCCATGGAGGAATTGCCCTCCGATCAGCGAATAGCGATCGCCCTCTACCATTTTGAGGACATGCCATACCAGGAGATCGCCAGCCAGCTGAAGGTCTCCCTGAGTAAAGTGAAAACGGATATTATGCGTGGGCGAAACACGCTGAAATTGAAACTAGCAGGCAATCGAGAAGAACTAGGAATTTGATATGAAGCGAGAATTTGAAAATGAATGGGAGCGCGAATTGGATACGCGCTTGAAGGGCCTACCGGAAATGAAAGCGCCAATGGATCTGTTGGCTAACGTGATGGGGGCAATCGAGAAACGTCAATCTTTGGCTTGGTATCGACGACCCTACTACACGTGGTCAAACTCTTTGAAGTTTGGAGGAGCATTTGCGCTCGCTTTGCTCGGTACGACTTTCGCATTGGGATCTTATTATGGGTTGAACGCGGTTTCGACGTCTTCGGCAATCGCAGGAATCGGAGAATGGTTCTCCAGTCTATTTGGCGTCCTCGATGGATTGAGCGGTAGCCTGACGGCTATCGGTAGAACGGTTCTTGGGAAATACGCTTTGGGAATATTACTAGCTGCGTCATTGTTTTACGGGGCAATAATTGGAGCTGGATCATTTGTATACAAAATCATGAGACAAAAAATGGAAGGTGGCCATGTCGCTTAAAACTATTTACGCGGAAAGCTTGTCGGTTCCGACGAACCGAAATCGAAACTGGTTTGGATCGCTGTCGCTCCTATTTGCAGTTGGGGTGCTTCACAGCCTTGCAATAGCTCAGGATGATGAAGGTTCTACAACCGAGGACCAACCGCCGAGCGTCGAAGCGGCGGAAGTAGAGGTCGAGAAAATCGTACTACAGGAGCCCGATGTCGAAGAGGAAACGGAGGAGGCTGAGAAGCCGTCGCGTCCGAAGAAGAAAAAGCAGCAGTATTCCAGCAATAGTAACTCGAGTTTAGTAAGCATCCGAAAGGATGGCTACCTCGCTGCGGACCGATCAGTTAAGGAAATGGTGACGGTTCTCGGCAAGTCTCGCGTCGAGGGAGAGGTTGAGCGCGAGCTGGTGACGATTCTAGGAAACATTCGGATGGATGGTAGCGTCGGTCGCGAGATGGTGACGATTCTCGGAAATGCTTACATAAACGGTCCGGTTGGCCGCGAAGTGGTTGTCGTTCTGGGAAACCTAGAACTGGGACCCAAAGCGGAGGTGCATGACATAACGGTCGTGGCCGGCACAATCGAACAGGATCCCGAAGCGATTGTTACGGGGAGTTTTACCGAAGTGCCGATCTATATTCCGTTCATTACGGATGGTTGGGAAGAGATTCATCCTTATATTTACCAAGGACTGGCGCTGGGACGATTTGTGGTGCCGAGCATAGGATGGTCTTGGATGATGGCGCTTGTTGCTTTGGGAGGATTGCTTTTGTTGGCAGCGGCATTTCCAAAGCCGGCTGTTGCGTGCGTTAATACGATGGAGGATAAGCCGGCTCTGTCGATTGTATCCGGATTTGCCTTTCACCTTGTTGGGACGACGATAATTTCGATTGTAGCAATACTCTTGGTCGCTACCGGAATCGGCATTTTGGCGATTCCGTTTCTGGGGATGGCTTTGCTCTTTATGTGGCTCCTTTCGTTTATAGCGGTATACGGAGTAATCGGGCGACGTTTTGGAGCGAGAGACAATATTGCGATCGCTACATTGATCGGTGGTATTTTGGCGACGCTTTCCTATGCGGTTCCTGTTTTAGGATTTCTAGTGGTCTTGGGGATCAGCGTGGTAGGAACTGGAGCAGTTATCGTATCCACTTTTTCAGCGCTTTCTAAAAATGGAGAGCAAACTAGAAAAGCCAAATCGATGGCATCACCTCGGGCGCATGAATTCGTGCCGGAAGCGCCAAATGACAGTCAAGAAGAAAGGTCTGCATTTGAATCGGATACGTTCACGGAAGAAGCGGATGAGTTTTTTGGCGAAGCAGAGGTCGAGATTGCATTTGAACCGGTAGGTTTTGGGCCTCGGTTTTTGGCGCTTGTTATCGATTTAGTGGTAGTCGTCACTAGCTTGGTCGCGCTGGAAGCATTCGGCGGCCTGGATCTGATGGATAATTTTCTGTTGCCTTGGCTTGGATACCATCTCGGATTTTGGATGTGGCGTGGAACGACTGTTGGTGGTCTCGCTCTTGGTTTGAAGATCGAACGAACCAATGGTGAAGAGCTTACCTTCGGGGTCGTTTTGGTACGGTCCCTGGCGTCGATCATTTCGTTTATCTGCCTTGGTCTAGGGTTTTACTGGGCGAGTTGGGATGCGGAGAGACAGAGCTGGCATGATAAGATTGCTGGAACTGTGATCGTACGTGTTCCTAAAGGAGTATCTCTGATTTAGTTCGATAGAAGGCGGTGTTTGGTGAGTCCTGGTTTCAATTGCGCAGCTAGGAATCGATTTTAATTGGTTCCTGGCGGATTCTATGCTTTTTGCGTGAATTATGGCAGGATTTGTCGCGGGACAAAGATATATTAGTGAGCCTGAGCCCGAGCTGGGTTTGGGAACGGTTGTAAGCGTAGAAAATTTCCAAGTCGGAATTAAGTTTCCCGCTTCGGGTGAAGAGCGGCTTTACGCTTCGGATACGCTTGTCTTGAAACGAGCGCGTTTTCGCGAAGGCGAGAAGGTGTCAACACGGGATGGCGAGTCCTTTAAGGTCGATTCGGTTGAGGAACGCGAAGGGCTTCTGCACTACAGCGGCGATGGAGTGACTTTTTGCGAAGATGTTTTGTCGGATTCGACAAGCTTTAGTTCGCCGCACGATCGTTTGATGGGCGGTCGCTCGGATTCGGGAGAGGTATTCGATTTGCGCTACAAAACCTTGAGGGCTCAAAATGAATTGAGGCGATCGCCTTTGAGAGGCTTCACTGGGGGCCGAGTCGATTTGATTCCTCATCAGATGTACATCTTGCATGAAGTCTCATCACGGCAGTCGCCGCGGGTGTTGCTTTCGGATGAAGTTGGCTTGGGCAAAACGATTGAGGCGTGTTTAATCATGCAGCGTTTGCGGGCTGTGGGGAAAGCGGAGCGCATTTTGATCTTAGTGCCGGAGAGTTTGGTGCACCAGTGGTTCGTGGAATTGCTGCGGCGGTTCAATCTATGGTTTAGCATATACGATGAGAGTCGCTGTAGGGCAGCCGAGCAGAGCAGCGAGGGGGAGAATCCGTTTTTGGACGAGCAAATGGTTTTGTGCAGCGTCGATTTTCTTGCGAACAGCGAAGTGAGATCTTACCAGGCGATCGAGGCGGAATGGGATTTGGTCGTCGTCGATGAGGCGCATCACCTTGAATGGACGCAGGAGAAATCGAGCGCCGAATATGATTTGGTAGAGGCGCTTGGAGAGAGGAGTCCGGGATTGTTTTTGTTGACGGCGACGCCGACGCAGTTGGGCCTCGAGGGACACTTCGCTCGTTTACGTTTGCTCGACCCGAATCGCTATGGCGATTTTGAGGCATTCGAAGCGGAGTCGGAAGGATTTGAATCTGTGGCGAGGATTGCGGGAAAAATCGTCGACGAAACGGATTTATCTTCGTCGGACCGTGAAGCGTTGAAAACTATTTTCGACAAGGATTTGGCTGGACTCGAAAAGCGATTGGCGAATTTCGAAAACGGGAAACGCGGCGCGAAAAAGGTCCTGCTGAAAGCTCTCTTGGACGAGCATGGAACGGGTCGCGTCGTTTTTAGAAATTCGCGGGCGAACATGACGGGCTTTCCGAAACGGATGTACTGCCCGGCTCCTTTGAATGCTGGTGATGATTCGAAAACACTGCTCAATCGCCTAGCCAAAGAGTTCGAAGCTGAATATCGGGACGAGGAGAGGGACATTCGCTATTCGTTTAAAGAGGATGCCCGGCTGGGCTGGCTCGTCTCGTTTCTGAAAGGCAATCGTGATTCCAAAATGCTTTTGATCTGCAAGTCGAAGCGTAAGGCCTTGGCGATCGAGTTAGCCTTGAAGGAAAAGATGAATGTGAAAGTGGGTCTCTTTCACGAAGATCTACCGTTGATTCAACGGGACCGGAATGCGGCTTGGTTTGCGGAGCCGGAGGGAGCGCGGATATTGATTTGTTCGGAGATCGGGAGCGAAGGACGCAATTTCCAATTTGCCCATCATTTGGTTTTATTCGATTTGCCTTCGAATCCTGGGCTGCTGGAGCAGCGCATAGGTCGACTTGATCGTATTGGGCAAACGGCTACGGTTCAAATTCACGTGCCATATGTGGTCGGAAGCTCTCAAGAGTTCGCGGCGGATTGGTATCATCAGGGACTGGATGCGTTCGAGCTTTGCGCTCACGGAGCGGTAGAGTATCGCGAAGCTTTTGGAGATCGTTTGCTGGAATCGGCCTTGGCATACGGGCGAGGAGAGAAAGGGGATACGAGAGAATCTCTAGAAGCGTTCGTCGAAGAGACGATCAGTTTTCGCGAAAAGCTATCGGAAAAATTGCGGCACGGCCGAGATCGTTTGCTCGAGTTGAATTCTTTCGATGGGCAAGTAGCGAATCAGGTGGTGCAGGGAATTCGTCGTCTTGAAAAAGACGATAGTGTTCGAAAATCGGTATTTGAATTATTGGAGCACTATGGAGTTCGAATTGAAGAGCACGAAGGCGGGGATGTCTTTTTAAATCCTCGTCATGCTTATGTGGAATCATTTCCGCATATTCCTCATGAAGGGATGTTGGCGACATTCGACCGAGAGCGTGCGATCACCCGGGAGGATATCGGTTTTGTTTCGCAGGATCACCCGTTGGTTCTCGAGTCGATGGCCTTTTTGGTGAACTCGGAAGAAGGAACGTCGGCTTTCAGTATTAGAGATGCGGATGCTTCCAACGTCTTGCTGGAGGTTATCTACGTGATGGAGACGGTTGCTCAGTCGAGCTTGCATGTGGATCGATTCATGGCTCCAACACCGTTGAGAGTGCTGGTCGATATCCGCGGCAATGACCTCACCCATGAACACGATCCGGCGTGGGAACAGATTGAACTCGAAGACGGTTCGCTGAATCGCTTTTTGGAAAATCCGGGTTTCACGCGTGAAATCCTCGCCGCGATGTTGGATGGAGCAGAAGGGATCGCTTTGAACGAATCTAATAAGCTGAGGCAATCCGCGAAAGCGGAAATGAAAGCGGCTCTGGGGGCAGAGTTGCAGCGGCTAGTGGACTTAAGGAAGCTGAACGAGAATGTCCGCAAAGAGGAAGTGGACTTGGCGAAGGCGGAAATCAAAGGGATCATGGAGGCGATAGATGCTGCACGTCTTCGCTTGGATTCAGTCCGATTGATCGTCGAAGGGGACGTTGAATCGTTAAAAATTTGAGAACTGGTTATTGAAGGCTGAGTCCTCATACGCAGCGGAATGAGGGATATTCGCACTCAAATTGGCTAAAAATAGGCGCTTTCGATCAAAAAAGTGCCTATTTTGAGTAGTTTGCTCTATTGTGTTTCCGCAATAGTATGCTAAATTTGTGTAAATGACATTCACTGGCACAGCTTCAGCTCACCGCAACGCTCAAAGACGCTCCCATTTTGGAGAAGCGGGACGGTTTGGAGTCCAGTCGGGTTTGAGTGCTTCGGCCCGCCAATCGGTGAATATCTCTCCTGAAACGATGGAGCGTGTTGCTAAAAGAAAGCTCGCTAGCGCGATCGTCGGAAAAGTTGTCTACAATCGTTCTGGCGCGATCGGAGGAACGGAAACGCTCGGTCGGCACCTTTCTGAAACAGCGTAGATTCCGGTTATCCGCGAAAACACAGTGTATCAGTCGTCCTTTTCGGATGGCTTTTTTTGTCCCTGGAGATAGAGCTCTCGCTGACTTTTTAAATTACAACGTTGTAATTTAAAGAGTTGGAGTTTGGCAGCGACGGGGCTGCGGTTTATCCGTGGCGATGTCTAGGCCTAGGCACAAAAAAGCCGACGTCCGCTTGAAGGCAGTCGTCGGCTGAAATTTGAAATCGGTTTATTCTACGGTTACTGATTTTGCCAGGTTGCGTGGTTTGTCGACATCACATCCGCGTAGGTTCGCGATATGATAGCTCAAGAGCTGCATCGGAATACTTGCGATGACCGGCAAAAGGGCACGGTGGCAATCAGGGATAAGAATTTGATCGTCGACGAGATCATCGGGAAGCGGATTGCTTTCGTTGGTCACGGCAATGACCGGCGCTCCGCGGGCCTTCACTTCTTGGATATTCGAAAGCAGCTTTGCGTGAATGTCGGGCTGGGCTGCGATTACGATGACGGGACACTTTTCGTTGATGAGGGCAATCGGGCCGTGTTTCATCTCGGCGGCGGGATAACCTTCGGCGTGAATGTAGGAAATCTCTTTGAGTTTGAGGGCACCTTCGAGAGCGATTGGAAACATGTCTTGGCGGCCGAGAAAAAGGCAGTCTTGCATGTCTTTGTATTTCTTCGAGATCTCGAGGATCTTGTCGCTGAGCTTAACGGTTTCGGTGACGAGCGCCGGTGCCTTTTTGAGGGCTTCGACATACGCGAGACCTTCCTGGAAACTCATATCGCGCAAGCGGCCCAAGTAGAGGGCGAGCATCGAGAGAATATGCAATTGGGAAGTAAACGCTTTGGTCGATGCGACGCCGATTTCCGGGCCGGCGTGCTGGTAGATGCCGCCATCGGATTCGCGAGCGATGGTCGAGCCGACGCTGTTGTTGATCGCGAGCGTCTTGTAGCCTTTTCGCTTGGATTCGCGCAGTGCGGCGAGAGTGTCGATCGTTTCGCCGGATTGACTGATTACAATGACGAGTGTGTTCTTGTCGAGCGGCGCGTTGCGGTAGCGGAATTCGGATGCGTATTCGACTTCGACCGGGATGCGGGCGTATCGCTCGATTAGATACTCGCCTACTAGGCAGGCGTGCCAAGCGGTTCCACAGGCGCAGAGGAGGATGCGATCGATTTGACGTAGCTCTTGAGCGCTGACATTTAGGCCGCCGAATTTCGCTGAGCTTTTATCGTCCGAAAACCGGCCTCGCATAGCGTTCTCTAGAGCTCCTGATTGCTCGAAGATTTCCTTGAGCATAAAGTGCTCGTAGTCACCCAATTCGCTTTCGGCGATGTCCCAGTCGATCTGTTTGATTTCTGGAGTGAGAATTTCCTCGTCGTTTGTGAGCAGGTTAAGCTCGCCATCCTTGAGGCTTACGATCTCGCCGTCATTCAGGTAAACGACGTTCGAGGTTCTGCTGATAATTGCAGACACGTCGCTCGCAAGGAGGTATTCGTCCTTTCCGATTCCGACGATGAGCGGGGAGCCTTTTCGAGCACCAATGAGCTCGTCTGGACAATCGGTGCAAATGACGGCGATTCCATAAGTGCCGTCGATGTGTCGAAGGCTGCGACGGACGCTGTCGAGGAATCGAGTTGGAGAATCCTTGGCCTCCTTCTTATAATGATAGGCAATCAGGTTGCAGAAGACTTCTGAGTCGGTTTCCGAATAGAATTCGACGCCTGTGGTTTCCAGGAATTTTTTCACTGCAAGGTAGTTCTCGATAACGCCGTTGTGAACGAGCGAGATTTTGCCGTCGTGACTTACATGCGGGTGAGCATTGGCTTCGGTGACGGTCCCGTGCGTCGCCCAGCGCGTATGACTGATTCCTAGAGAACCGGAAAGACTTTTGGCATCTAGGTTCCGAGCGAGGTCCGTAACGCGACCTTTGTGCTTTTTGAGTTTTAGAGTGCCGTCTGCCAAGACCACGACTCCGGCGGAGTCGTATCCGCGATATTCTAGCCGTTTGAGACCTTCAAGTAAGATGGGTGATGCTTCCCGTTTTCCTATATAACCTACGATTCCGCACATAACGATTGAGAGTGATTGAGTTGCTTTACTAAATTGACTGAGATTGCAGAGGGCTTGAGACTGCTTCCCTTAATTGAAAATTAAATGATCAAATCCATCTTTTGCGAATAATTGGAGATGACCATTTTTACATCGGAGAGAATTCCCTTTTATGAACATTAACTCGCTTCTATACTCCCTAGGCCTTTCCGGGCTGTTTTCCTCGCGTATCTTCCTGCCGGCTTTCGTCACGGCGCTCTTTATGAAATACGGCCATTCCTGGCCCTTTCTCAAAGGCATCGATTTTCTTGCCGAAATGGCAGAGAAAGCCGCTAACCATCCCACGTGGTTCACTAATGGAGGAGTGGTTGCTGGACTTGGGCTGCTGTCGCTATTCGAGTTTGCAGCGGATAAGTCTCCCGAAATTCGCGAGTTGATGGACGATTTTTCAGTTTATGCGAAAACGGGGCTTTCCGGTCTGACCACGCTTGGAGTCATGAATACTGCTGATGCGGATTTTGCCGGGAATGTCCTTCAACAGGCAGGTTTTCTAGAAATGCTTCCAGCGATTGTATCGGCGGGAGCGACATACCTGGGAGCAACATTGAGAGGGGGCGTTTTGGGAGTTTTAACTGAGGCGGACCCGGATGACGCGGTGAGTATTCGTAGCTTCATTAGTTGGGTAGAGGATTTTTTCTCTGTGGTTGGCGTTTGGTATTTGTTCTTCGCTCCACTGGTAGCATGGCTCTTTATGCTAGGTTTCTTTGGTGTGCTGTATTTACTCCGCAAGCATCATGAAGGGAAACTCGAAGAAGCTCGGGTAGCGTGTGTAAAATGCGGGGAGAGAATTCACTCGTTTGCTACAGCTTGTCATCATTGCGGTACGGGTGTGGAAAGCCCGAATATTCTAGGTTTTCTCGGAGGAATAAAGAAGGAGAAAGCTGGCTCGATCGAGGAGCAGCAGCTTCGATTGATGCGATTGAAACGGTCACCGCTTTCCGGCGAACATTTCGAGGGCAAAGGTGTGGACCTAAAGTGTGAGCAGGATGGGACGAAGGCGTTCTCGGATCCGGCTTTAACGCAGTCTTATATCGGTTCGGTTGCCGATAAACTTCCGAGAGTGCTCATCGTTTCTGCTTTACTTGGAATTGTCCCGGTTCTGGGACTGATCGCTGGCGTAATCTACTATAGATTGAGACTGGTGGCGCCATTTCGGAGATATCTTACTTTCGGGCAGAGCTTCGTGACAAAATGGATCCTCCGTCTAATATTGATAGCCTTGGCGGTTTTACAGGTATCATTCGGCGGAATCATCGCTGTCCCGCTCATGGCTTTGCTAAATTTTTGGTTCTATCGGTCGGCTTTCAAAAAGGCTCTCGTAAAAGCCAATTTGGAAGCGGCTTAGCGAATTGAACGATTAGAGAGTAAAAAAAGAGCCATCGAATCGATGGCTCTTAGTTGTTGAAATTGACCCCTCCCATTGGCGTCGTTTTCATCGCGGCGCTTTTTGGCTGCCGCTTAGTTGTTTCTACTTCGCTATCAATCGCTTAGAAGCTCGACTAGAACTTGAAGAGACGGAGAGCTCGACCGGAAGGCTTTTGCGTTCCGCGGATGTCGCTTGAGTATGCGACGTGGTTGAGATCCATCACTGCGAGCCCGATCAAGGCGGCAGCAATTGCTACGCCCGCTGCGACTTCGACTACTGGCAATACCAGCGCGAAGATGCCGATCGGCACGAGTGCGAGGATGATTGAAGCGATTAGGTTACTCTTTGTTTGTGTATTCATTTTGTAGGTCAGTTTTACTGACAGGAGGACTATAGCGCATTTCAGTTATAACTTGAAATACTTATAACTTATAGAAACCATAGGAACAGCCTATGGAAATGCATCAGCTCAGATATTTTGTTGCGGTGGCCGAGGAAGAGAATTTTACGCGGGCCGCGGAGAAGTGTTTTGTTTCCCAGCCTTCGTTGAGTGCTCAGATCATTAAGCTTGAGTCGGAGCTTGGAGCTAAACTCTTCAATCGCTTGGGACGGCGAGTGGAATTGACTTCGGCGGGCGTTTTTTTCGAAAAGCGAGCTCGCTCGATATTGATGGAGGCGGAGAACGCGCAACTTGAGATAAGCGAAGGGGAGGGAGAGCCGAGGGGACGGTTGAGAGTTGGAGTGACGCCAACCGTCGGACCTTATTTGTTACCTCCGGTTTTAGCAAATTGCCGAGAACGTTATCCAGATCTCCAAATTCGCGTTGAGGAAAGTCAGCGCCGCTTGCTTATGGATAGTCTCGTTGGCGGGCAACTGGATGTGGTGATTTCCTCGTATTCCGGAAAAGTGGCGCATATCGAGGCGGAACCCGTTCTGCAGGAATCATTGAATTTGGTCGTGCCTCGGAATCATGCATTGGCGGACAAGCAGGAAATTTCGATTCAGGATTTTAAGGATGAGCCGCTTATATTGCTTGGCGAGTCACTTGTATTGGGAGAAAAAGTACTGGAGCTTTTCGGACGAAATAATTTCGAACCGAAAATCGGAGCAGTCTGTTCACAGGTAAGTACAGCCAAAGCGCTTGTGCATAGCGGAGTTGGTTTGTCGATACTTCCAGAGATGGCACGCGAGACAGTTTCACCTTATGATGTTGTATTCAGAACCTTGATATCGTCACGCATGACGCGATTGTTATTTGCCCTAACCCACGAACAACGTTACCTGACTTCCGGAGCTCAAGCCTTTTTAAAGACCGTTCGAGAATTCGTGGATGAACGAAGCTAAAAAAAAGCCATTCGATTTCTCGAATGGCCTCTTTTAAAAATGGATACAGAATAGCTGTTAGGCTTTTAGCATCTTAGTCCACTTGGACTTGCTTTTGGAGCTCTTCACTGCAGTTGCGATGAAGGCCATTCCTTCTACGCCGTCGTCGACGGTTGGGAAGTCTAGATTTTTTGGGATTTTCTTACCGCTGACTTCTGCCTCGATCGCTTTGGCTGCTGCTGCGTAGACATTGGCGAACGCTTCGATGAAGGCTTCCGGGTGACCGAATGGTGTACGTGTCGCGTCGGCTGCTGCCTTGCAGACGTAGTCGTTGCCGCGTCGCAGGATCTGGCGTGGCTTGTCGGAGTATTTGACGGTGAGCTCGTTTGGATGCTCTTGGTGCCACTCTAACGATGCTTTGGTGCCGTAGATGCGGATGTTTAGGTTGTTTTCGTCGCCGTTGGAGATTTGAGAAGCGTAGAGGATCCCTTTGGCTCCGCCCTTGTAGCGGATGAGGATGTTTCCATCGTCATCGAGTTCACGACCTGGGATGAAGGCGGTTAGCTCGGCACAAAGCTCGTCGATTTCAAGGCCTGTAATGTAGGAGCCCAAATTCTCGGCGTGCGTACCGATATCGCCAATACAATTGGAAGCTCCAGCGATTGCTGGATCGGTTCTCCAGGAAGCGATTTTCGTACCGCCCTTTTTTTCGACGTCGCCTACTGCGTAACCCTGGGGGTATTCGGTGACGACTTTTAGGATACGTCCAAGCTTTCCTTTCTTAACCCAATCCTTGGCCTCTTTCACCATGGGATAACCCGTGTAGTTGTGCGTGAGGGCGAATACCTTTCCGGACTTCTGCACAACACGGCGGAAGTCCTTGGCCTGTTTCAAGTCGAATGCGAGCGGTTTGTCGCAGATGACGTTGAAGCCATTTTCGAGGAAGTGTTTGGCAACCGCGTAGTGTAGGTGATTCTGCACGACGATGGTGACGAAATCGATCCGCTCGCCAACGGGCAGAGCGGATTCCTTTTCGGCCATTTCCTGGTAGGAGCCGTAGACACGGGATGGATCGAGGAAGAAGTCTTTGCCCGAGAGCTTCGATTTCTTCGGGTCGGAGGAGAAGGCTCCGGCGACCAGTTCGATTTTTCCATCCAGGTTCGCGGCCATGCGGTGAACGGCGCCGATAAAAGCGCCGCGGCCTCCGCCGACCATTCCCATTTTCAACTTCCTATTCATATGGTGTAGAGGTGATTTTTAGCAGGTTACGGGTTTGCCGGTATTGGCGGACTCGTAGATGGCGTCGATGACCTTCATGAGCGAAACGGCTTGGTCAGGTGTATTGAGCGGTTCTTCCTTGCCTTCGATCGCGAGAATGAAATTCGCTGCGGATCGCGAGCGACCCATGTCTTCGCATGCTTCGACTGAGATATCTCGATTGACCGAGTTGCCGTTTTCCTGAACGTAGAGTTCACAGCTGTCGATGCAGGTTTCATCCAGACCATCCGAGCCGAAGAGGCGTTCGATTTTTCCACCTGCTTGGGTGCCTTGGAATACGACGGAAACTTCTTCGCGTTTTACAAGCTCGGCCCAAGAAACTTGGAGGCTGAGGACTTGGCCACTTTTGAAGGTGACGAATCCGTGAGCGGCTGATTCTACATCGGTTACCCCGTCGGCATTGTCCGGAATGCCCCAAGGGCCTTTGAAGTTTTTGTCGGTTATGAAGTCCGAAAAAGTCTGTCCGAGCACGTGGTCTGGTTCTGGGTACCCCATCAGGTGCATCGCGAGATCGACCATGTGAAGGAGGTCGATGAGCGGTCCGCCGCCCGAAAGCGCTTTGTTGGTGAACCATCCGCCGATCCCTGGAATGCCTGTACGGCGAATCCACTTCGCTTGCGCGGAGTTGATCGTGCCGATCGTTCCGTCCTTTACGTATTCCATCATGGCGAAGGATTCGGGGCGGGCGCGGTTGTTGAAGTTGAACATGAGGCGCTTGCCTGCCTTGTCCGCTGCATCCTTCATTTCCTCGACGTCAGCTGCGTGGAGAGCCGGTGGCTTTTCGCAGAAGACGTGTTTGCCTGCGTTTAGGGCTTGGATGGCGAGGGGTGCGTGGAACTTGTTCGGGACGATAATCGAAACGGCATCTAGTTCCGGCAGTTGCTCGAACATCGTTTCGACGGAAGCGAATGTTTGAGGGATGCCATGTTCGGAAGCGGTTGCTTTGGCTGCAGCTTCGTTCAAGTCGGCGAGAGCGATGATTTCAGCGCCTGCTTGGCGGAATCCGTCGATATGGTATTGGGCCATGCCGCCCGCTCCGATGATAGCTATTTTAGTGCTCATAGTAATTTTGTAAGATTGGGAAAAAAGGGATTCTATTGGTTCTCTTTATCGAACGCGGAATCGAAAGCGACCGTGCTTGGCGGGAAGTCTAAGGACCTGACAAAAGCCGAAGCTTCGGTGGCGCCGTGGACGCGGTCCATGCGGATGTCCTCCCATTCTACGGAAAGCGGGCCTTGGTAGCCGACGTCATTAAGAGCGACGATTATTTCTTCGAAGTTGATATCGCCGTGACCGAGAGAGCGGAAATCCCAAGCGCGACGTGGGTCGCCAAAGTCAGTGTGCCCACCGAATACGCCTACGGAACCATCCCCGTGTCCCCACCAAACGTCCTTCATGTGAGCATGGAAGATGCGGTCGCCGAATTCGCGAATGAACTTCACGTAGTCGACTCCTTGGTAACCAAGGTGCGAAGGATCGTAGTTGAAGCCGAAACGTTTGTGTCCTTTGACTGCGGCGATTGCGCGAGTGGCGGTAGCGAGGTCGAAAGCGATTTCAGTTGGATGAACTTCTAAGCCGAAATTGACGTTCAGCTTGTCGAATGCATCTAGGATCGGGATGAAGCGTTTCGCGAAATCTTGGTATCCCTTCTCGAGAAAAGCCTGATCAGTTGGCGGGAATGCGTAAAGCGCGTGCCAGATAGAAGAACCAGTGAAGCCGTTCACGACAGCGGGGGAATTGTCTTTCTTTCCGCGACCTGGCTTTTGATCCATGAAATTGCGGCAAGCCTTGGCCGCTTTGATCATGTTTTTCGCTGCGCGGCGGCGGACGCCTTCGGGTTTGCCGTCTCCCCAGATCTCCGGAGTTAGAATCGCTTTGTGGCGATCGTCGATGTTGTCGCAAATCGCTTGACCGACGAGGTGATTTGAAACGGCGTAGCATGTTAGGCCGTTGTCGGTGAGCAGCTGCCACTTATCCTTGCAGTATTTTTTGCTGCGAGCTGCTTGTTCAACGTCGAAATGGTCTCCCCAGCAGGCGAGTTCTACTCCATCGTAGCCCATTTTCTTGGCGAGCGGCGCGAGTTCCGCGATTGGCAGGTCGGCCCATTGGCCGGTGAATAAAGTGACGGGTCTAGGCATAGCGTTGATTCTTCTGACGCAAACCCCTCTGGGAATCAATGAGAAATCTCGATTTTGAGATCGACCCAATGAAGGGATCTTTGATGGGCGAGACTTCTAGGCGAGCGGTCTGGCCGCGAATCGATCCCCGTTAGTAAGTTCTGAATACGAATCGAATCGAGAATTCGCCGTTGCCGATCAATCGTAGAGCCAGAAAGAGCGGCTTTGAAGTTGGAACTGCTTTGATTGCCGTTCCCAGACTCCGATGAATCCGGCCCGGTTGGCGTTGGATCCTTTTTGCGAGATTTCGTTCCACCAGCTGGTAGAACCGACGTGCTTGTTGAAAAGGCTACTCTGATTGTCAGTCGCTTTGGCGAATGGGTTTGGCTCGAAGAGGGCGGCGATCTGCATCATGTGGAAGCTCAGCTCGGTCGGGCGCCAAGCGTTCCAATCGGTGATGCGCACATAAAGGCCGGTTTTGGATCCTCCTTTGAAGGACTTTTTCTTGAAAGTGATTCCTGGGATGGAGCGACGGTTGAGTTCCCGTTCGAGCTCGTCGAGGCTGGCCGTTTTGTGAGTGAGGACGCGAAACGGGTATTCGCTGCCGATTCCATGTTGAAAGCTTCCGAGTTGGGCACCTAGACCAGTCATGGCGTAGCCGACGGCTGCGGGAAAATCGGGAATATTGGGCGAAGGGGCGATCCATTTCAGTCCGAGCTTTGGCCAACTCATGTAGCGTCGCCATCCGTCCATGGTGACTACGGTGAGTTTTCCGTTTGTGCGTTGAGCGTCGGTGAGGTCGAGAATTCCCGCTTTCGAAACAGCCATTCGAGCCAACTCGCCAATCGTCATTCCGTGGACGTAGGGAATTTGAAACGCCCCGACGTAGCTCTGCCAGCTTTTCTCCATCGGAGGTCCATCGACTTTTAGTCCACCGAGCGGGTTTGGGCGATCGAGGATCATGACTTCGACTCCGTTTTCGAAGCAGGCCTCGAGGGCGAGCTTCATGCAGCTGATAAAAGTGTACGATCGCGTGCCGATGTCCTGTAGGTCGATGACGAGGACCTCGAGTCCTTCGAGCATCTTCGCAGTGGGTTTGCGGTACTTGCCGTAGAGTGAATAGATCGGCAGGCCGGTTTTCGAATCGATGGCGTTGTCGACCGGAGTGTTCGCTTTTTCGTTTCCGTAGATCCCGTGTTCAGGACCGAATAGGGCAACGAGATTGACCTCTTCCGATTGCTTGAGGATGCGGACCGTGGAGACGCCAAACCGATTCACACCGGCTGGATGGGTGAGCAGTCCGACGCGTTTACTGCTCAGAGGAGCGAATTTCTGATCCGCGAGAACGTCGATGCCAAGCTTGATGGTCGGTCGAATATAGCCTCCCTGCTGCTGGACGATCGTCGCTTGGAGCGCTGTATTGGAAAGTTGGGGAATGAATTGAGCGGCGATCAGAGCAGCTGATTGAGTCGCAAAAATCGCGAGGAAAGTGAGTGCGCGTATCATAAGGAAAAAGCGTGCCAAAGGCCTCGCCTATTCACGGGAGGTTGAGGAGAAATTTTGCTCGGGGCAAACCGGAATGCTATTTTTTCAGCATTCTCTTGAGATTGATCGGGCGTTTTTGGGTTTGGGCGATAAAAAAGCGATAGGACAAATCGAGGGCGAAGGCGATAGTGATGCCTGTAACCACTCCGCCAACGACTAGCGAGTAGACGCTGTGGCCGACTACTGAATCCATGGGTTCGAGGCCAACGAGCTTAATCATTTGGCTGCCGAGTGCTCCGATCGCCGGATAGATGAAAAAAAAGGTCGCAGGATTTGTTATTAATTGAGCGCCCATTATGACTGGCAGGTTTGCCCGAAGTGTTAGAGCGGCTCCAATCGCGAGCAGAAATTGAATTCCGAATAGCGGTAATAGGGCGATGACGAAACCAAGATAAAGAGCGATGCTCACTTCTCGTGTCCTGAACGACCACAAGTAAGGCCGTTTGCGGGCGGTTTTCGCGAACCACTTGAGAACGGGCCAACGGTGGATTGTAGCCTTGCGTGGAAGCGGTCTGAGAAATTGTTTGGCTCGACGAATCCGAACATGACGCCGGGCACGTGTTTCCCGGTCATATCCTGTTTCTGTTTCGGCGAGTTTCATTGGATTCGTTATAACGCTTTGCGTGCTCTGGCAATTGCGAGCGAGCATCTATGCTAACGGCATAGTTATCTGCTAGCTTTAAGCGCATTAGACACCGCGTTTTAACGAATGTTTATACACTCTGTTAAATTGGCTGCTACTGCAGTGCGGTTGAATCGCTCCAAATTACGTCTAAGACGTCTATTCGAATGCGTTGCGAATGGCTCGCCCGAGATTTTCGGAGGTTGCTTTTAGAGCGTCTTCGAGGGGCATCTCAGGTGGAGAAATCGCTATGAGAGTGTCTTGGCTAAAGGGAGAATTTTCGATTTCGCCGAGACTGCCTGCCAACACGAGTAAGCGTTTATCGGTTTCGGCGGTTTCGAGAGCGAGGGCTCCAGGGCCTTTCCCCTGAAGCGATGAGGCGTCGAAACGGCCTTCGCCAGTGATGACACATTGCGCTCGTTCGAACTTAGGCTCGAGGCCGATCCAGGCCTTGACCAGTTCGTAGCCGGAAACGATGGTCGCACCAAGACCGGTTTGGAGTCCGAAGGCCGCGCCGCCAGCCGCCCCGGTTCCGGGAGTCGTCATTGTTGCGGGGTCGATTGAGCGAGACTCGCAAAGACAGTTGGCCATTTTTCGGGTAAGGGACTCGATTTCTTCGAATCGCTCTGGAGTAAGGCCTTTTTGAGGACCGAAAACGGCTGCTGCCCCGGATGGGCCAAGCAATGGGTTTTCAACGTCGCAGGCCAAGCGAATTTCGAAGTTGTCGGGCAGGGTGGACTGCGATGCGTCTATACGATCGATTCTTGACCAAGTGTCGGGAACGGGCGACCCGAGTATAGCGTCGCCATCTTTATCGATAAAGGAAACGCCTAAACGTTTGAGAGCGCCGAGAGCGAGATCATGAGTGGCCGAGCCTCCCAGTCCTATAATGGCGCCTTGGGCTCCGTGTTGAATGGTTGCGGTTATCAGTTCGCCTAGTCCAGCAGTAGTGGTGGTCCATGGAGATCGTCCGTGAATCGGGGTGAGGGCGATTCCGCTGCATTCGGCCATTTCGATGATGGCGATTTTCTGGGTAAACTCTTGGAATCCCAGAAGCGCTTGGGCTGATTCCTGTAAGCGGATTTTAGATACGATTCCGAAACGAGCGGTTACGGGTTCACCCATTGGACCGGTAACTTGAGCAGAGTGAAATTCGCCATCGATAGTACCGGTGAGCGTATCGCAAAATCCGTCACCTCCATCGGCTAATGGAGCCGCTTCGATTTCCCAATCCGGTTTCGATTCGGCAAGCGCTTCTGTGGCGACGCGGCAAGCGTCTCTAGCGCTTAGGGCGTCTTTGAATTTATCGAATGCGATGAGAACGCGCATGAGGGCGGGGGTAGAGAGATTAGAGACAAATGCGTATTTGTCAGTTCGATACGCAGCCGATTAAGGTTTAGCTTGAATCGTAAGTTTGGAGCTGACGTCTTTGACGCCTCGCGTATCGAGGGCGATGTCTCTAGCTTTGCGTTCTTCGGCTCGGGACGAGACTTCTCCAGAAAGCGTTACAGAACCATTTTCAACGCCGATTTTTATACGGCTGGGGTCGATGGATTTGTCTAGTTTGAATTTGCCTCGGATGGTCGTTCCGATTCCGAGATCTTTGGTCGAGTCGAAGATCTCCTTGCTCTTTTCGACAACTACCTTGGCTCCTTCGTTCGCTTTTTCTTTCAGGTTCGTTTTTTCTTTTTCCACGACTGGCTCTTCAAGCTCCGCCTTGGGCGTTTCTTCTTTGGGCACGTCTTTTTCAGCCGATTTCTTATCCGCTGATTCCGAGGAGGAAGGGAATAGCGATTCGAATGCTTCGGGCGAATTGTAGTAGGCGGTGATCATGGAGCCTATGAAAATTCCAAGGATGAGGGCTACGAAAAATGTTTTCATGCGTGAAGGTAGATATTCTGGAAAGCGAAGAATCTTCGATTCTCTGTTGGAGATAGTCAATGAGCGATCGCTCTGTGTTCCGTTTGAGAACGCGGACATTGGGATGGACATAATAGCGACGCCCAAAAAGAATGTAGCGATGAAACCCTTTCGAATACCCCTTTTGTTGATCGTTTTCGCGGCTTTGAGTTCGAGTTTGTTTGGCGGCGCGGTTGTGCCGGGCAGTTACCCGACCATTGGAACAATTGCCAAATACGACAAACGCCTTGATCAGTTGATTGATCCGAGCGCCAAAATCGAAGTGATCGCTTCGGGATTCGTTTGGACGGAAGGACCGGCTTGGAATCGGGAAGGCGGTTTCTTGGTATTTTCGGATATTCCTCGCAACGTGGTCATGAAATGGAGTCCGGACGAAGGGGTGACCGAATATATGAGTCCTGCCGGATATACGGGGGTCGTCGATTATGGAGCCGAGCCGGGAAGCAATGGATTGGTATTCGATTCGATGGGACGTTTGACGCTTTGCGAGCATGGGGATCGGCGCATCGCAGTGGTGACGAAAGATGGCGGCAAGATGACCTTGGCGGATAATTATAAAGGCAAGCGTTTCAATAGCCCGAATGATTTAACTTATCATTCGAATGGAAATTTGTATTTTACGGATCCCATTTACGGTCTTCCGGAACGGCAAGACGATCATCGTCGGGAGCTTGATTTCTGTGGAGTCTATTTGAGGAAAACCGATGGCGAGGTAGTTCTTTTGACTAAGGACTTTACGCGGCCGAATGGGATAGCGTTGTCGCCCGACGAGAAAACCCTCTATGTGGCGCAGTCCGATACGGCGGCTCCCATCTGGAAATCGTATCCGGTTCAGAGCGACGGGACATTGGGCAAAGGGACGATTTTCTACGACGCGACGAAGCAAAAGCAAGCGGGAGGCGTGGGCAATCCCGACGGAATGAAAGTGGACAATCAGGGCAACCTTTGGGCCACAGGTCCTGGAGGCTTGTACATCTTTTCGCCGAAAGGGGACCTGCTGGGACGCTTGGAAACAGGCGAGCATGCTAGCAATTGCGCATGGGGCGATGACGGATCAACGCTGTACATAACGATCGATATGTATGTTTGCCGAATTCGGACAAAGGCAAAGGGAGTTGGGTTCTAATTTGAGATATAGGCATCGCGACTAATGCTTCCTCTGGTTTAAAACCTCCGATTTTGCTCTTCTATAGGAAGAGCAATTGAGGTAATTATACTGTTGTAAGCGTAATCCTAGCTGTCCAGATAGGTTGGAGAATCTGAAAAACTGGCTTTGGAATAGAGGTGAAAAGGGAATTTAATCTAGATTGCGTGAATCGCTTGGGTCGATTTGCGGCATATTTTCTAATTGGAGCGACGCTTGCTGGTAGCTCAGCCTTCGCAAAGAAAACTGCACGCGTGTTAGTCGACTCCTATGCTCGCGAAGGGTACGAAGAAGCGAAAGTCGTTGATGGCGAGTCTCGGCATGAAACTTATCATTTTTTCAAAGGACGACATTTTGGCGGCAATATGCGCGACCCCAGCTTAAGGGAAGTAAGCTTCGAAGACATGGCCGTAGCCTTGGCTGAAGAAATGAAAGCGCGAAATTATTATTCGGTAATGGGGCAAGAAGAGGGCGACTTTCTCATCGTAGTTCACTGGGGAGTAACGGGAATCGAAGAGTCGCTGGACGAGCTGATGATGAACGATGTGGGAGGCTTTGGCAGTGTAGATAGCGGAACGGTGGTAGATCCTTCTTCGGGGGAAATCGGATCCGATTTTTCGCAGGATTATTCCAACAATGTCGAATCGTATGATTCTACTGGGTCGGGTCGGGCGGATCAGAACAACGCTTCTTTGATTGGCTTCGACCGGGCATTGGGCCGGAAAGGGTTATCATCGCAGGACGACTATGAACTGCGCTCGATGCTGAGAGACGAACGTTACTTTATCGTACTCATGGCTTATGATTGGCAGAATATGCGGCTTGAGCAGAAATTCGATTTGGTATGGTCGACCCGTTTTAGTTTGGATGCTATTGGCACGAATTTTCGCGACGCGCATTTTGCTCTTAGTAGGGGAGCGGCGAATTATATAGGCACGAACTTGGACGGAGATTTGGGCAAAACCAAGACCCATCTAGGGACCGGAGATGTAGAGCTCGGCGACATTGAAGTCGTTGAGACCATTAAGGAAACGTCTTCAAAAAAAATAAACTGATTGGAAAATCTATATACGATTTTCTAATTGTCGTGCACTGCTCCGTGACGGGGATCGAAGAATCGTTGGACGAGCTTATCGGGAATGGATCGGCAGATGACGATTTCGACACAAGCAATGTGGGAGGGAATATCGATGATCATTATTCTCATGGCCTACGATTGGCAGAAACTGAGAATGGAAAAGGAGTGGGATTTAATGGTGGACGACTCGTTTCAGTCTCGATGCGATTGGGACCAATTTCAGAGAAGCTCACTATGCTTTAAGCCATAGAGCGGCCAATTACATTGGCATGAATGTGGAAGGCCAACTCTCGACCACGAGGACGCATCTCGGTAAAGGGGATATTGAATTAGGTGATCTTGAAATGGTTGAAGCCGTGAGAGAATTAGAAGAGAATTAGAAGTCCTAGGTCGTTACATTCACTTCTATAAGAATCGCCTCAGAACCGACGCTTTCGAACCAGCAAACGAGCTCGGCCACCAGGTCGAGCTTTAGCCAATAGCGTCCGGGGCGGTCTACGAAAATCGGGATGTCCCCTTCGAATCGTTCGCCAGGCTCCATTTCTGTGGGGAATCGAAATCGAGTATTGTCTTTCAACAGCTCCCGGCTTTCGAAATCGAGCAATCGGGAGGCGACGTTGATGATGCCGAAGGTCGTCTCGTTTTCGTTCAGCCAACGGGACTCGCCGATGTTTCCGACATCGATGTGGATATTTCGGATTTCACCGACCTTGAGCTCGAGGCGTTTCGGCTCGCACTGCAAATCGTGTTTCAAGCCTTCGGTCTGGCGGCTATCGTTCAATATAGCGCCTTTTTGAAAATAGAAGATCCCGCTATTTTGCTGAAATTGTTTTAAGGCTGTCGTCATGGAAGATGGAGCTTCGCCTTCTTTGCATTGGAGCCATTCGTCGTGGTTGAGCATGTAGCCTGGTGATGCGGCAACTTTGAAAGTAGGCCCATCGAAACCGGCGGCATTGAAAAGAGGCTTCAAAGCTTCCATGTCCAAATCGTTTTCCAAGACGGTGAATTCTCGCATTTCGCTTTGAGATTCCGGCGTGGCTGAGTGCGGCCCAAGCGGTTCGTTGAAAGCGATGGTTCCTCCATTTCGGAGAACTCGATAGAATTCCTTGATCGCAACTTCCTGATTGGGAACGTGGTGGAAAGCGTCGAAGCATATTATCCGATCAATTTCGCCGTCCTCCACTGGGAGGCGTTGCCCATCGAACAGGCGCGTCTCCCAATTACAAGGTGGCTTGTTCGGTATCGGGTAATCTTCGAAGAGTCGTCTCCCGAGGGCCAATGCTTCCTCGGAAACGTCGGTAGCGATTACAGAGTAGCCCATTTGCCAGAGTGCTTTGGAGATCCAGCAAGTGCCCGCTCCGAAATCCAGCACTTTCATGCCAGGAGCTAGGCGCAGACTTTCCAGTATGAGCCCAAGCCGGATAAGGAGTTGCGGCGCGTGCATCTCCATGGAGAAAGGCTTGCCGAGCTGGCTTTCCGGGCTTGGCAGCTTTTTATAGTAGTCGTCTGAGAACTGGTTGAACTCTTCGACACTTAGCTCTTCTATCAGTCGCTTCGGGTCGATGAGTTCGTGCTCTGAACGGCCTGAACGAGGAGAGTTGGACTCCATTGATCAACCGTAGGCGGCTCCGGTTTCGACGTCGATAATCCGATAGTTCTCGACGTGGAAGTGCGGATCTGATCGGAAAGTCAATTGAGCGTTGTAGTCCTTTTCCAGGCTGATGAGCAAATCCGCGTCTTCTTCGCGCAAGCGATCGAGAATGGCTGGATTGACCAGTACGCGCAGCTTGATTGCCTTGGCCTGATCTTGAGTCCGATTGCGGGCTCGGCGAACGATCCCGGAAAGCTTACGTTGGAGTTCGACGCTGACGGTCGTGGCCGATTTGACGATTCCCTTGCCGCGACAGTAAGGACAGTCGGTGTATAGCCCAGAGGAAACACTTTCCTGCATACGTTGGCGGGTCATCTGCATGATGCCCAACGGGGAGATCGGCAAGATGTGATTCTTGGCCTTGTCGACTCCCATATGCGTTTTCATGCGGCTGAGAACGGCATTGCGATGACGCCGTTGCTTCATGTCGATAAAGTCGATGACGATGAGGCCGCCGATATTGCGCAGACGAATCTGGCGAGCGATTTCGGCTGCCGCTTCGCAGTTCACCTGGAAGATGGTGTCGTTCTCCTTGCCCTTGTTTTTGTGGGAGCCGGTATTGACGTCGATGGCGATGAGGGCCTCGGTTTCGTCGATGACGATGGCTCCGCCAGAAGGCAGGGGAACGGCTCGCTGAAAGGTTTGCTCGATCTGATTCTCGATATTGTAGCGTTCGAAAATCGGGATGCTGTCCTGGTAGAGTTGGATCTTGTTGGACGAGCGTTTGGAGATTTGGCTGACATCCTCGATGATGTTTTGATGATCTTCTGGATTGTCGATGAGGACGCGATCGATGTTTTCGGTAAGGAAATCGCGTACGGTGCGTTCGCTCAAATCCGGCTCTTTGTAGAGGCAAGACGGCGCTTTGACCGAGTCCATCTTCTCTTGGATCTTCTGCCAAGTCTTGAGCATGATGTGAAGATCGCGCACAAAGTAGCGTGACTTCTTCCCTTCGCCAGCGGTGCGAACGATGATGCCCATGCCTTCGGGGATGGTGAGATCGCGGATGATCTTCTTGAGACGGTTGCGTTCTTTGACGTCCTCGATTTTGCGCGAGATGCCACACTGGTCGGAATAGGGCATCAAGACGAGGAAACGTCCTGGAAGCGAAAGATTGGTCGTCGTGCGGGGGCCTTTGGTACCGATCGGACCCTTGGTGACTTGAATGACGATTTCCGTACCGATCGGGTAGTGCTGCGGAATGTCTTTAATCGTTATTTTCTTTTGGTTCTTTTGCTTGCTCGAACGATTTACGCGAACGACCTCGACCGACGAATCGACGGCTTGTGGCAAGATGTCCCAGTAGTGGAGAAAGGCGTTCTTGGGCAGACCGATGTCGACGAAGGCCGCTTTGAGGCCTGGGTCGAGATTTTTGATCCGTCCTTTGAATATGCCTCCTACGATGCGTTGGGCAC
>JBNMOQ010000025.1:0-33137 GCA_051275055.1 Candidatus Pelagisphaera sp. | reverse complement strand
GTGCGACACGGGCCGGCCGACGTCACCGATAATCAGATTGATAATCGTGCTGGCAGCGGGGGTGAAGCGCAGGATGCGCAATTGATGATCCAAAAATACCGTGCCGATGCCGTTACCGGCGAGCAGGTTGTTCATGTCGTTATTGGCACGCGACAGGTCGATGACTTTCGTCTGCAGCTCGGTGTTGACGGTGGCCAGCTCTTCGTTGATTGATTGTAACTCTTCCCTGGAAGTTTCCAGTTCCTCGTTGGTGGATTGCATCTCCTCGCTCACGGACTGCATTTCCTCGTTGGAGGATTTGAGCTCTTCCGAGGACATCTCCAGTTCTTCGTTGGTTCTATGCAGGTATTCTTCCTTGGCGCGGAGTTCTTCCTTGAGCTCGGCGATGCGGGCATCGGTATCGAGGTTTTTTGTAGGAGGAAGGTCGGAACCGTCCGCGTTCTGCGGGTCGCTTTGTTCTGGCTTCTTGGGCGCTTCTTTGAGAATGACCAGAAAGAGCGGCAGCGCGTCGGGGCTAGTGGTCAAAGGGCGCACGGTTAGGTCGACCGTGGAGAATTGGTCATCAGTTCTCACGCGCAGGCCGTTGTAGACTACGGTAGTCTTGGTCTTGTGCGATTTATAGAGGGCGGCGGTGAGCTCGCGACGCAAGCCTTCGCGAGCCATTTTGAGGACGTTGTTGATACCGGCTTCGCCAGGAGGAAGTTCCAGAAACTTGCCGGTGTGACCGTGCAGATAGAGAATATCGCCTTGGGTGTTGACGAGAGCGCCGACGGCGATGACTTCCGAGAGCAGGGCCCGCTCTGTCACCTCGCGCAACGATCCGCGGCCGAGCTTGTTTGTCGCCTTAACTTCTGGCTGGACGTTGGTCAGAGGAGACAAGAAATGGTCGAGAGGCAACCGTTGCTGCGCCAACACGTCGTCTTTGCGGCGATAGATTTTAGCTTTGCGGTCGATCGCTGCGAAGAGTCCGTCAAATTCCCCTACGCCTTCGGAAGTGCCGAGGAATAGCCAGCCACTCGGGTTGAGGGAGTAGTGAAAGAGGGGAATCAGTCTCTTTTGCAGATCCGTGCCCATGTAGATCAGCAGATTGCGGCAAGTGATCAGATCGAGTTTGGAGAACGGCGGATCCTTTATGACATTTTGCTCGGAGAACACCAGGAGGTCGCGGATGCTTTTATGGATGCGGTAGGCACTGTTTTTGGACTCGGCGACGAAAAATCGGGAAAGGCGCTCGGGAGTGAGATCGGCGATAATGCGGGCCGGATAGACGCCTGCACGGGCATTAGCGATGGCACGGGGATCGATGTCGGTGGCGAAAAGTTGTATCGTGAAGTTCTGCTTGAGCGATTCTATGTGCTCGACCAGTAACATGGCGAGAGAGTAGGCTTCTTCGCCGGTGGAGCAGCCGGCGGTCCAGACGCGAATCACGGAGCCAGGAGATTTGTTCGCAAAGAGAGCGGGGATGACCTGGTCCTCCAGCACTTGAAAGGCGTCAGAATCGCGAAAGAAACGGGTGACTCCGATCAGCAGGTCTTGAAACAGCGCTTCCACTTCGATGGAGTTTTGCTGGAGAAATTTGACGTAGCCAACAAGCGCGTCGATCTGGTGTACAGCCATGCGCCGTTCGATTCGGCGGTGGATCGTGCTCGGTTTGTATTTGGAAAAATCGTGGCTGGTATGAGTGCGCAGGAGCACAAAGATCTTCTTCATTGCGTTCTCGACCTTTTCGGTCGGGAAGGCACTGGATATCGGGAGTCTGCCAAAGGCGTGCGCGGTGTAGGCTATTAGTTTCACGGGCATCTCGGCGGCGGGCAGTTCGTAATCGACGAGGCCGGTCGCAAGGGCGCTTCGGGGCATGCCGTCAAATTCGGTGGAGCCCGGAGTTTGCACCATGACTATGCCTCCTTCGCCCTTGATGGCACGCAAGCCGAGCGTGCCATCGCTGCCGGTACCGGAGAGGATGACGCCAATGGATCGCTCGCGTTGGTCTTGCGCGAGCGAGCTAAAAAAGAAATCTATCGGTAGGCGCAGGCCTCGTGGCTCTGTGGGTTCGAGTAGCTGGAGTGAACCATCGAGAAAAGCCATGTCGTGTCCCGGGGGGATGACGTAGGCGCAGTTGGGGCGGACCATCATACCGTCTTCCACTTCGAAGACGTCCATGCGTGTGTAGCGGCGGATCAGTTCGGAGAGGATGCTCTTGTGATTCGGGTCGAGGTGCTGCACGATGACGAAGGCGATGTTAGAGTCTTGCGCGACGGGCATGCCGGAGAAGAAGGCTTCGATAGCGGCGAGGCCACCTGCGGAGGCACCGATGCCGACTATGGGAAACGCGGTCGGAATGGGCGCATCGGTCGGAATTTTCGTTTCGGGCTTTAGTGCAGCGGAGTTCTTGTCTGAAACAGGTGAGCTAGAGGCAGAAGCCTTTTTTCGAATAGACACTGATAGAATAGGGTTGAAACGAATGAAAAGAGCAGAACAGCGCAGGACAGCGCAGGACCTGTTTAGGTTAGAATTAAATGTGTGGTTCTATCAAGATGCGAACTTTATTTCTAATCCTTCAGTGGATGAAGAAAGATGGAATCAATACGGGGAATGGCGCTCGCTTAAGCGGGTAGGTTTTTCGATTCTGCTCTCTTTCGTATTCCGTATCGATTTAAGATGGGACTTCTCTTGTCGGGGTCGCTTGACTTCGAATCAAAGAGGGCCGGGCCTCTCTATCTTCAAAAATGCCCCGCTGGCGCGGAGCGACAGTTGACCGATAGGCCAAGGGCTTGCCCCGTGGATCCATATTTATCCGACCGCTTCGATGCTATGTGCCCGTCTTCGGCGAGAGTTTGGGAGACGAGGGGTACTACACTTTTTTACCCTTTGCTGAGACAGTAGATGTGCTCGGCGGTGCGGATGAAGAGTTGGTTGCCTGCGGCGGCGGGCGAGGAAAGGGTGTAGGTGCTGTCGAGCGAGTTCGTGCCGAGGAGCTTGAATGTGGGGCCCGCTAGGACGACGGCGACGTCGGCGGTTTCGCTGACGAGGTAGAGTTTGCCGTCGGCTAGGATGGGGGAGCTGCTGACGCGACCGATACCGGTTTCTTCGGGTCCCCAGATGGGGTCGCCGCTTTTGGCGTCGAAGCAGGAGATTTGGCCGAAGTCGTTTAGGATGTAGAAATAAGTGCCGTCGGAGATTGGTGTGGGCACGTCGGGTCCGCTCTTGTCTTCCATCTTCCAGGCGAGGTGGCTTTTCGTGACGTCGCCTTTGCCGTTCGCTTTGATGGCGAGTAGAGGTGTCTTGCGAGAAGGGGCGTAAACGATGCCGTTGGCGGCCACGGGCGAGGCGATAATGCGGTAGTTTCGGGAGTTTTCGGGGTTCAGTCCACCGGAGCGCCAGATCTCTTTTCCGGTGTCTGGATTGTGACTGGTTACGTAGGCCCCGCCGGATACGACGATCTGTGTCTTTTTGCCGACCTTGACGGGAATGGGGGTCGTGTAGGCGTCCTTGGATTCGTGGGGCGCATCGGTGGGGCGTTCAACTTTCCAGAATTCTCTGCCTGTGGCTCCGTCGAGGGCGACGAGGTAGGCGGGGTCTTCGGTGTTTTGGCCGTGTACCACTTCGATGATGAGTTTGCCGTTGTAGAGAAGCGGGGAGGATGCGTAGCCCCAATTGAGGCCGAATGATCCGTATTTCTCTTGGAGGTCCACTTTCCAGATGGGCTTTCCGTCCATGGAGAAGGCGCTTACGATACCGTTGCCAGTTGTAGCCCAGACGAGTTTGCCGTCGGTGACGGGAGAGGGGGAGCTGTTGTTTTGCTTACGTTTTAATTCGTTGCCGGTGTCGATTTGAGTTCGCCAGAGTTCGGACCCGTCCGTGCGGGAGAGGCAGATTAAAAGCAGTTCGTCGCCGCCTGGTCCGTTAACTGCGGCTTGGGGGCCGCGGCGTTGGGGCTGTCCTCCTCGATTGCGGCGTTGGCCGTTGGCGGTAGCCTCGGGCGCGGGTTCTGGTTCTTCGATCTTGGGTTGAGGGGAAGGAGACATGACGAAGACGCGTCCGCCGACTACGATCGGAGTGGATCCGCTCCATGCGGGCAGGGCGGTTTTCCAGGCGATGTTCTTATCGTCGTTCCATGTGATGGGAAGATTTTCGGCGGAGCTGATTCCGTTGCCATCTGGGCCGCGCCATTGAGGCCAGTCGGCGGAAAAAGCAGTTGCGGCAAATGCGAGAAAGACGAGCGGGGTGATGAGTTTCATAAGAATGAAGGGTGTTGGAAGAGTGAATGGTGAATGGTGAAGGGTGAATGGTGAATGGTGAATGGTGAATGGTGAAGGGTGAAGGGTGAATGGTGAATGGTGAAGGGTGAAGGGTGAATGGTGAAGGGTGAAGGGTGAATGGTGAATGGTGAATGGTGAAGGGTGAATGGTGAAGGGTGGCTTGCAGGCGGGATTTGTAATGTTTTATTGGATAGGCAGAATGCCTCGGGCGACTAGATTGTTGAGTCGGTGGGCGGTGTCTGCGAGGCCATCGCAGACGGTTTCGGAATAGGTGCGTCCGTCTGTGGTGTCGATTCCGTGGCGAGGATCAGCTTCGCGGAGTCCTTCGAGCGCTGGGTCTTCGTGATGGAATAGTTCGACGAAAACGATTTCTAGTTTACCGGTTTCGGCGCAGGCGGTGAGGAGGTTGCCGATCCAGCCGTCGTCTGTGGTGAGACAGCCGCGAGTGGTTGGCGCCGAGGCGTGAAACATGCTGAATCCGTCGGCTTTTCCCATTTCACGAATGACCGTGGCGTTTTCTTCCATGCTGAGAGCAGAGTCGCCGCAGTGAGCTGCGTCGACGAGTACTTTGAAGAATGAGCTGCCAAGCGCTTCGTTGGCGGCTTTGACGAAGGACCAGGCTTTTGCGACGTCGGTGAACGTTTGGAATTCGATGCCACGTAGGAATTCGAAATGCCATGCCTTTATGCAGCTTCCGACACCATCCGCTTCGCGGACGACGCGAGTGTGGAGCTTGACGAGCTGGTCGACAGCCGCGTCGAAGGCATCACCAGTAAGAGTTTGAGAACCGGGCTTCATCCATTCTTCGAAGGATGTGGAGGAGACGTGCTCGACGCCGTGCTGCTTGGCGACTTTCAGGCCTGCGATGAGGCTAGGGGCAACGGTGTCTTCGTCGGCAGGATCCATTGGATTGCCACCAGCTACCATCATGATGATGTGAGGCTTCAACCCGAGGGCTTTGATGCCGTTGATGAGGTCGTCCATGTCACCGGTGTGTACACCTGGGAAAAGGGGGACTTGCGTACAGTTTGTCGCAACTTTCGAGATGTCTCGAAGGTGGTTGAGTTCGGTGAGGGTTAGAAGTTCTCCATCGTCGCCGCGAGGGAGTCTGCCATTTTCGTCGGGAACCAGTCCTCCGACGAATTTGATGTGCGTCGGCACGACGCCGAATTGAAGATCAGGTTTGAGAGTGATGCTAGCCATGGGTAATTAATACAGGTTGAGTTGTACGAAGAAGGCAGACTAGCCCAGTTTTGCAGGATTTGGGAAGTTAATTTAGCAGGGATGATTATTTGACGAGGCGTTTCTCTCTGTCGCCTGGTAGGGCTCCTCGTCCCTGTTTAGCGCAAGGACATAGTTTACACATGTTAAGGCACATGGTTTACGCATTTCGGATGCTTTGGCTTCCCCTCGACGCACTTGATCGGCTCCTTCGTAGAAGCTCGCGCATTGTGGAATCGAAGCGGGCGGGCTGCGCTGCGAAGCTCGATAGCGATCTCCTGGGCAGTCCAGTCCAAGCGAGCGATGGGGACGCGCTTTGCTTGAATCCCCGAACTCCGGACAATCAGAGTAAAGAGGACCTGGTGATTACGAAGAAACCTGTAGGTGATTTCGAGTTTTCGTTCGAATGGAAAATGTCGATTAGTGGAAATGGGGGGATTTTCTATAAAGTCGTTGAAGGCGATCAGTATCCGAAACCATGGCACAGGGGACTTGAGATGCAATTGCTCGATGACGGTGGACACGAGGAAGGTTTGATCGATACGCACCGGGCGGGTGATTTGTACGATATACGCTCTGCTGGAGCCAGATTGGCCAAACCCACGGGGCAGTGGAATCAGTCGCGAGTCGTGGTTAAGGGTAAACTGATTGAGCAGTGGATGAATGGGAAGAAGGCTCTGTCAGTAACAATTGGTTCGGCGAAATGGAAACGGATTGTGGTGAAAGCAAATATTCTGAACTCTCTGAGTTTGCCAAATCGAAGAAAGGGCATATCGTTTTGCAGGATCATGGCGATAAGCAGTGGCTCCGGAATTTAAAAATTAGAGAATTGTAAGATGAGCGATACGAAAAACGAATCAACGCCTCTCGAAAACCTGGACCAATGGGAGGACTTTGTAGAAACAGCGACTTATCCCGAGCCGGAGCATAAGAAGAAGGATGACTACCGGAATTACGATGATCCTGCTCGCGATTGCGTGAAGGAGTTCTATCGTTTGAATCACAAGTATCAGACCTTCGACTTCGTGATGAAAAAGCACGAGGAGATTCTCGGCCCCGAGCGGGAGAGAAAAGAGATGACGGTAATTCAGGCGGTCGAATTGTTGGATACCTTGGTTGACGATTCCGATCCGGATATCGCGCTGCCGCAGATTCAGCATCTGCTACAGACTTCAGAATCGATTCGAGAGCGCGGCTATGAAGATTGGTTTGTCTTAGTTGGGCTGATACACGATTTGGGAAAACTGCTTTGCTTGGATGGCGAACCGCAGTGGGCGGTGGTAGGCGATACATTTCCTGTCGGTTGTCAGTATAGCGATAAGATCGTTTATCCAGAGTTTTTCGAAGCGAACCCCGATGCAAACGATTCTCGCTACAATACAAAGCTTGGCGTTTACGAGGAAGGGTGCGGTTTGCGTAACGTGCACATGTCTTGGGGACACGATGAATTCATGTATCGATTGGTTAAGGACTACTTGCCGGATCCAGCGCTTTATATGATTCGCTATCACTCGTTTTACGCGTGGCATCGCGAAGGGCAGTACGAGTACTTGCTCGATGATCACGACCGGGCAATGCTTCCGTGGGTCAAACGTTTCAATCCCTTCGACCTGTATACGAAATGTCCAGTCGCCCCGGTTTGGAGTGAACTCAAACCCTACTACGAAGATCTGATTGCGAAATACCTGCCGAAGACTTTGATGTGGTAGAGAGACTATTTAATATTTTCTCATCGAACCTATTTTTCGCGTAGCGGAAACCTATTGGCCTCGCAGCGCGAGGACACAAGGCCGTAGTCCGATGTTGGAATTATGGAAACGAATTATTTTTTGTCATCGCTCTCTTCGTTCGCTAGTTCCTTCGTGCCTCAGGAAATAGGTCCCAGCTCGCTGGGAATAGGTTTGCCGAGTTTGAGTTTCAGCCTTTTCGCTGTTCGGCTTTGCGTTGTTCGAAGCGTTCGTCTTTGACTTTTGAGACTGTAAAGATTCCGAGTAGCCCTGCGACAATTGCTACGTAAAAGAGGACTCGGTAATCACCTCCAGCATAGTGTACGATATGGCCGCCAGCCACGGTTACCAATATGCGACCGACTCCGTAGAAGATATTAATTGAGCCGGTAACTTGCCCGATGATGTCTTTTTCCATGAATTCGGAAATGAATGGTTTGAAGGTCGTGTTTTTGATGACGAAACCTGTGCCAAAAAATACTGCAACGAGGTATAGATCATCGATATTATTGGCGAATAACGCTATCACGCAGGCGACGATTTCGAATGATAGCCCAACCATTATCGCTCGATTCTTGGGAACTCTCTTTTCTATAAATTTTCCAATTGGGATTGCGAGGGTCATGGCTATCACGTTTTGCAAAACCCATCGGTTCCCGAAGTCTGATCTTGTTCCGCCCAAATCGACCGTGACGAAAAGAATGAGAAAGGCCTTAATGAGATTGTCGAAGCAAGCGAAGCTGAAGTTCGTGAATGCCAAGCGCCTTAACGGAATGTTCTGCCAAATATCATTAACGTAGCGTTTAACGTTGAGTTTAGGGCGTTTCGATTTCTTCACCTTCTTTTCTCCGAGAAAAAACGCGGGAATCATGACGAAGGCGATTTGAATGGCCGCTCCGAAGTTCATGAGAGCTTGGTCGCCATATTTGTCTACAATGCCGCCCATCCCGATAGAGAGCATTGTGATCGCTCCAAGTTGAGATCCGAACATGATGACTCCGCTCGTAAACATTCGATGTTTAGGGGGGATTAAGTCGGCGATGAGCGGGTTGTCGGCTCCCATCACGATGTCGTGACACATCTCAAAAAATAGGACCAATATAACGAGCTGCCAAAGAACCGCTGCCGAGGGCATGAAAACGAGGCAAATCGCGATGACCGGCGCAGCTATAATAATGAAGAAAGCGCGTCGTCCGACTGGCGTCCAAATGTGGTCGCTCCATAAGCCGATCAATGGTTGAGCGATAATTCCGAAAAGTGGATTGAGAGCGAGGATGTAGCCGATTATTCGCGGGTCGTCGTTGATCGCCTTGATAATCGTCGGCAGCATGTATGCCGACAGCGAGGCATTGAAAAAGATACCAAACCACATCAGGAAAAAGATGAAGAGCAGCTTCTTCGGTGGTTTGTCTGTAGTGACGGGTTCGGGTAGCGGGGTCATTAGAAGGTGGGCAACAACGTTCTTGAAATTACGAAAACGTTGGTTGAGGATTGGACCGTGACTGGAGTGCATCCCCTTTTTAAGCTCTTTTGCCTGTAACAGTTACAACGAGTGCCTTTTGACGGCGAGCCTTTATGATACCCTTCTGAACACGTGGCGAAACCCAACATCCTGTTCCTGCTGAGCGACGAGCATAGTTTCCGATTTTTTTCCCATTTGAGTGAATCCGATGGGGGTGAACCTGTGGAAACGCCCCATTTGGATCGCCTGGCGTCCCAATCGGCCCAGTTCAGCAATACCTATTGCCAAATGCCTTTGTGCACGCCGTCGCGACTCTGTCTGCTGACGGGGAAAGAAGTCCGGGGAGCAGGCGCATGGAAGAACGATTCGATTCTCGCGCCAGAATTGGCGACCTTGCCAGGAACTTTGAGAACAGCTGGGTACGAGACATGTTTGGTCGGTAAAATGCATTTAGGAGGGAGCCGACAGTATGTGGGATTCCAGCATCGCCCTTACGGTGACCTGACCGGAGGAACTGGGCATCAAGGGCAGGAAGTGCCTGCGGACTACGACGGCAATAAATTCACTTGGAGAATCGATGGAGCGGGTCCTCTCGAGTTTCCGGAGAGCGCCTTGCAGGAACAGGTCCTGGCTCAGGAAACGGTTGCTTGGGTACGCGAGCATCGTAGTGAAAAACCAGAAAAACCTTGGTTTGTTTGCGCGTCATTTAGCCGTCCCCATTTTCCGCTTACAGCTCCGAAACGTTGGTTGGATCGTTATAAGGACAAAGACATTGGGATTCCGAAGGCGCCAGCGTCCGGCGACTCATTCGATCACCCGATGTGCGTTAACATGCGAAAGGGTTTCGAGGTGGAGAATATCAATGAGGCAGATCGGCTTAAAATGCGGATCGGCTATTTTGCCTGTGTGAGTTATCTCGACGAGATTTTGGGGGATCTATTAACACGCCTAGAATTGTCGGGCGATTTAGAGAATACGATAATCGTCTATAGCAGCGATCACGGAGAAATGGCCGGCGAGCATGGCAGTTGGTGGAAGCAGTCGTTTCACGAGGCGAGCGCTCGGGTTCCGATGATGATCTCATTGCCGGAGCACCGTGATGGTAGTTTGGCGGCCCAGCGATTTGATACGCCGGTTGCCTTGATCGATCTTTTCCCAACCTTTTGCGATTTCGCGGGAGCGGAGATTCCGTTGGATTTGAACGGAATCAGTTTGCGTGACTCAGCAAGCTCGAATCGCGAGCCTGAGAGTCGTCCAGTCGTTTGCGACAATTTGATTCCGCGATGGGGCGAAGGCAGCGAATTTCGAATGGTTCGGTATGAGCAATTTAAATACATTCATTTTCGAAATGGATCGGAGCTTTTCTTTGATTTGCAAAATGATCCGCTCGAACAGAGGGACTTATGCCGTCGCGGTATGCTGGACGTGGCTCAAAGTGTGTTGGAGGAATTGCGTGAATTCGTGAAACGCTCTATGGACTTTGACGCGGCAGAACAAGAACGGATCGAGGGAACGGCGCGCTTAGCTGAAACCTATTCGTTGAAGGGCATTCCGAGTCATGGTAATTTGTATCACTTGAGCGACGGCCGCATCGTGAATGGAGAGGAAGTCGTGTATAATCCGACAGTTGTTGCTAGCGGGCCGGAGCAAGTTGCAGGATCGGATTGGAAGGAGCAAAATACCGTAGAGTCGAAGGTTGGTTTAATATCTGAAGACACTTGAATGTAGGATAGGCATCTTGCCTGTGAAAACAGGCTGGAAGCCTGTGCTACTCTTACGCTGCTTAATGCTGATGTAACTGGCCTTTCGCAGCGTCGATCAACTCGACTGGATTGGCTCCGAGGCCGTTTAGTTGGTCGGCGATTTCGCCGTTTGGCTTGAGGAGAGTGATTATGTTGGAGTGGGAGAATTCGCCGTCGGGGAGTTTCTTGTACTTTACGCCAAGCAAATTCGCGAGTTCCAGGATATCGCCGGGATCGCCTCGTAGGAATGTCCAGGTGTCGGCGTCAAGATAGTTCTTTTTGGCATAGGCGGTGTAGGCGTCGACTGTATCGCGTTTCGGGTCGAAAGTGATGAGAGTGAAACCTAGGTCTTTCGGACCGAAGTCGCTTAATCCTGTTTTGATTGTTTTGAGATCGGCGAGGATGCGTGGGCAAGCGTATTTGCAAGTTGTATACACCATGGCGACGATTTGAGCCCGCCCGCCGATTTGACTAAGTGGGGCTCGTTGACCGTTTTGGTTTTGCCAAGTCGATTCGACGTTGAAGATCGAGTGCGAGGTATGGGTGGCGAGGCCTGCCATCTCTGCTCCGTGATTTTTATGTTTATCGGGTACGGCTTCGCAGCAGGCTGCGACTTCCTTTTCTTTTTGGTCGCCCGCGAAGGAAAGGACTGCTCCGGAAAGGGAAAGGATCGAAATGGTTGTGATGAGCGTATGTGTTTTCATGGAATTTGGTTTCAGCTGTCGTTTATCGTGTTGGTGGCTTCGATGTCTTTGGCGCAACGGAATCCCAGATTTGGAATCGCGTAATCTGCGGAGAGACTGCTGCGGAAGCCGAAGCGCATGAAAGCCGCATAGTCTCGAAAGTTGGATGAGTTAATGGATCCGCTGCCGCAGAAGAGTTTTCGTTCGAGCTCGGAATCGCCGCGAGACTCGCCGGTGACGAGAGCGGTGTTGAAGTCGTCGACCCATTCCCAGACCAGGCCGTGCATTCCATAGACGCCGTAGATGTTTCGGAACGTTTCTGGTTTCCATTGTTCGATGGGCTTATTGGGGCGACCGTACCATTCGAGGATGCGGGCGTAGTAGCCTTCTTCTTCGCGGCCATCGACATTGGCTTCGCTGGCGAGTCCTACGAATTCCCATTCGGCTACCGTTGGGAGGCGCTTGCCTTGCCAGCGGGCGTAGGCACGACAAGCAAACCAGGAAACGTTGATGGCAGGAAGGTCTTTGATGGTTTCGGCGTTTGGACCGAGATTGAGATCACCTGTCCAGTGGTACAGGTAGGATTCATCTGCGAAAATGGGTTTAATCTGAGAACGACGCCATGAAGGGTTGGCGGTGACGAATTCCAAGAATTCCCCGTTGGTAACCGGGCGGGCATCGATTAAAAATGCCTCGACCTGGACTGGTTCGGTTTCGATGGACGATCTGTAGAGAGGAGAGTAGGAGCCTCCTGGAATTGTGACCATGCCGTCTCCTGTGTCCGAATACAGAACCGCACAGTTGAACAGCGCAGCGATGATGGCCACTGTTTTGACGATATGCTGGCTAATCGACTGCCCCAACGAAATCGAAGGGTGTAGCGATTTTGAACTGAGACGATTTTGCGTCATGGGAGCATTCTAGCGTATTTCCGGCCGGAGAAGCATGATCTAGATCAAGATTGGAGCATCTTTCGCTACGAGTTCGATCTCATGGCGTTTTTAATAGATGGGCGAAGTGCAAATTGTGATTTTCGGTATTAGAAAGACTGATGTGAGATTGGGTTTTCTTAGCGCATAAACTCATAGGATCTTGATATGCATCAAGGAGAAGCTCCCGGAGGTGTCGTATCTTTCGAAATAACATTTTAACCGAAAGTCACAAAAATGAATACACATAGATCCTCACAACCGACCGCGCGAAAGGGCTCGATGCTTATGGCGTTGCCTTTGGCAATTATTATTGGACTTGCTTCGAGCGTTTTCGCTCAGAATCTACCCGTTGAACAGGCGTTGCTTACGACGGCGCCGAATGTACCACCGCCAATCACAAGAGATTATGCGGCGAAAGTTATCGTCAATTTGGAGACTCTCGAATTTAGCGGCCGTTTGGCTGATGGAGTCGAGTATACGTTCTGGACATTCGGCGGATCGGTGCCGGGTAGTTTTATTCGTGTGCGTGAAGGGGATTTGGTTGAGTTTCATCTGAACAATCACCCTTCGAGCAAGATGCCGCACAATATTGATTTGCACGCAGTTACGGGCCCTGGCGGTGGGGCAGCTTCTTCATTTACGGCTCCTGGGAAATCGTCGATGTTTTCGTTCACTGCCGGAAATGCTGGTCTCTATGTTTATCATTGCGCGACAGCTCCTGTTGGAATGCACATCGCGAATGGCATGTATGGTTTGATCTTGGTTGAGCCGAAAGGGGGACTGCCTCCTGTAGACAAAGAGTACTACGTTATGCAGAGCGAGTTCTATACTAAGGGCGCTTATGGAGCCGCAGGTTCGCAGCCGTTTAGCATGGAAAAAGCTTTAACGGAGATTCCGGATTACGTCGTCTTTAATGGCGCTGTCGGCTCGCTGGTTGGCGATAATGCGATCACAGCTTCGGTAGGTGACAAGGTTCGTTTATTCGTCGGAAACGGTGGACCGAATCTTGTATCTAGTTTTCACGTAATTGGTGAAATATTCGATGCGGTATATGTTGAAGGTGGGATGGGGACTATTAACAAAAACGTTCAGACTACGATGGTTCCTGCTGGCGGATCGGCGATTGTCGAATTCGGTTTGGAAACCTCGGGCACTTATATTTTGGTGGATCACTCTATCTTTCGCGCTTTCAATAAGGGAGCGCTTGGTATGTTGAAAGTCGACGGTCCTGAGAATAAGGCCGTGTATTCAGGAAAGCAGGAAGAGGGAATCTATTTGCCGGAAGGCAGCGGTATCCAGACTCTTCCGGATGATACCGCTGGAGTGGACACGACTGGACCGCTCTCGAAGGAAGAGCGTATGGCGATGGGTGAACGCATCTATACGCAGAATTGTTTGGCCTGTCACCAAATGGGCGGAACCGGTATTCCTGGAGCCTTTCCTCCGCTTGCCCAATCGGACTTTCTCGAAGCCGATAAGGGCCGTGCGATTAACGGCGTCATTAATGGATTTCAGGGCGAGATGGTCGTGAACGGAACCACCTATAATGGCGTAATGCCTGGGGTTCTTTTGAACGATCAGCAAATCGCGAGCGTCCTGACTTACGTTATGAATAGCTGGGGCAACGAATTTGGCGAAGTTAACGTCATGGATGTTACTCAAGCTCGGAGCGCTCACTAATCTAGCAGGCTTTTGTTTAGTGAAATTTCTCGGGCTAGCCATTGGTTAGCCCGTTTTTTGTCATGTTAGTCAAGACGTTCTTGACTCGTGATATTCAGTCCAACTTCTTCAATTCGTTCATGTTATCCGGCAAATCCAAAACTATAGCTTTCTTCGCGGTCATTCTTCTGGTGCTGGCTAATGGCTGACATTTTGGAGTTATTCAGCTCTATGCCTGGTCTCGCCTCTGCGGCGACCTATGGCCAAGAGCACGACCATGCTCAGATGCTTCGAGGTCAGGCAGGGCATGATCATGCTCGACCTGATAGCCATGCGCCTATTTCGGTTATGGTTGAACACTCGCCGAAGGCTAATGGAATTCCTGTAGCGGTATTGGTGAAACAACGAATAGATTTTAAACCGTAGTAAGTTACTCGTACACGCTCCGTGGTCCGTTTGGAGCTAGGCCGACGGTTATGTAGGAACTTACGGGGGTGTCGTCTACTGTGCTGGCGAATGTCCAGAGTTCTTTGCAGAGGTCGCTCTTGATTGTATTGTATTCCGAATTTCGAGCTAGATTGACCAGTTCGTGGGGGTCGTTCTCCAGGTCGTAAAGTTCGTCGAAGTCGAAACCATTGAAAACGTATTTCCATTGTTTGGTCGTGATGGCGCGTTGCGTGTAGTAGAGTTCTACTCCGTCGCACTGAAAGCAAATGTTCTGGCGCCAGTCGGGGGGCGTTGTTCCTCGGAGGAGGGGCATTAGGCTTTTGCCGGTGAATTGTTTGTTATCGTAGGCGCTGCCGCTGGCTTCGAGTATGGTTGGGCCGATGTCGCAGAGCGAGACGAATGCGTCATTGGTTCCTGGATGCGCGTGGAATCGCTCGGGAAAACTCATTAGAAGAGGGATTCGGTAGGCTCCGTCGAAGGCGGCGATACCTTTGCACCAGAGACCGTGATCGCCTGCGTAGTCGCCGTGGTCGGAGCAGAAGACGACGATGGTATTCTCGATTTGACCGCTAGCTTCGAGGGCGTTGAGAACTTCGCCGAAATAGCGGTCCATTTTCGAGCAGTATGCCAAATAGTGTCGCAGGCTATCGCGGGCTTCATCTTCGGAGAGTTGATCCCAAATTTGTTCGCGAAGTCGTTCGTAGATGTTGGGTTTATCGACTAGATTGTCGGCGTAGCTAGGTGGCAGCTCGATGTCTTCGTCGGAGTAGAGATCGAGAAATTCTTGGTCGACGAAGTAGGGATCGTGAGGCCCGATGAAACCGACATAGTAGCACCAGGGATCGTTTTGTTCGGAAAGTCGCTTGATTGTGGATACGGCATCGTCGGCCCAGAGGCGATCTTCGTCGGGACCTTCTTGGGTTCCGTAGGCGTGCCACGTTCCGTAGCCGGGGCGTTCGATGTCGCCGGGCTTTCGTTCGTCGCTTTCTTCGGATGGGCCGATTTCTTGATAGAGGTCCCAGCTACCTTCGCGACCTTCGGGGTTGGAACCGAGTCTTCCGCAGACGCCTTCTTGCCAACCATAGTCCTTCGGGTCTTTATTTTTGGATACATGCCATTTCCCGGTGAAGTGGAGGGAGTAGTCATTTTCGAGGAGGGTGTCACTCCAGAGAGGCATGTCATCGGCCAGGTCTTCCGAGAGGCTCATGCTATTGAGCACGTTGTTGCGGATGCCGTGCTCAGTAGGGAATTTGGAAGTGAAGAAGCTCGCTCGAGACGGACAGCAATGCGGAGAGGGGCAGTAGGCACTGGTGAACGCGGTCGCGTTTTTCGAAAACGCTTCCAGTCGCGGCATCTTGGCTCGACCCCAGGGCGGACAGGAGTCGGCCCGCTGCTGGTCGGTCATTACAATGAGGATGTTTGGTTTGATAAGGGCAGAGGGGGAAAGAGTGAATAGTGAAGGGTGAAGGGTGAAGCGTGAAGATGGAGCGATTTGCGGTGACCTTGTAAATTACAACGTTGTAGTTTTAAAGGTAAATTGAGCGGGTGTTGTTTAGACGGTTTTTCGGTATTGGGTGGGTGTTTGGCCGGAGAGTTTTTTGAATGAGCGGTTGAATTGGGTGAGCGATTCGAAGCCGACTTCGTAGGCGATTTCGCTGATGCGTTTGTTTGGGTTGAGGAGCAGGTTTTTCGATTTTTCGATTCTCAGTCGAGTGAGGTAATCGACGAAGGTCATGCTGGTCGATTTCTTGAAGACTTTGCAGAAGTAGCGAACGCTTGTGTTAACGGCTTTGGCGGCTTCTTCGAGGCTGAGGCGTTTATCGAAATTGTGTTCGATGTATTGCCGAGCTCGTTTGACGGTTTGGGGTTCGCCGGCGCTTTCCTTTATCTTGATTGAGTTTCCGATGGTGGCCAAGTGCTGGGCGAAAATGGTCAGCATGTTGATGAAGCCGTCGTACTGTTCGGGGCTCAGGACTTTGGTTTGAAAGTAGGCTTCTTGGAGGCTTTTCAGATCAACGCTGGTTCCCCAGTCGAGGAGCTGGCGGGTGATTTTGTCGAAGCCAGTGTCGCTGGGTTCGTCGAGGAGGACTTGTCCGGTTTGAAGAAAGGCGATTAGTTTGTCGCCAACGCGAATGGGGACCATGGTGTCGCACATTCCAGCGAAGCAGTGGAGCGACTTCGGCTCGAGTTTGGTGGATTTTTCCATCTCGGCCTGTACCTCGAGGCAAGCGATGCAGCTTTTGTTGGTTCTAGCCATGAGAGCGCAGAATGGATTTTCGCTCTTCTTGCCCCGCATGGCCATTTGGAAGGATTCAATGGGTCGAATGGCGAGGGGTAGGCCGCTGGATTGCGAGTAGGCCTTCTCGTAGTCCTGGAATATCCGCGATTCGGAAAGCCGATTTACGAGGGTACGGCTTTCTTGAAGGGTGAATTGCTGGTCTGTCTCGGGTAGTTCTTCGAGGCTCATTGGTTAAAGAGGGAAATTAGATAATATTGATTCTAGCAAGTCAATGGAGGCGGGCTTTCGTTTGTCCTGCGATCTACAGGCCGAATATGCCGCAATCCGCGCTGGATTTGCAAAGCGTTTAAGGCCGAAATCGGAGAGACTGTCGCGGTGAAAGAATTAGTTGAAAATGTTCACCATGGAGTCGTCGACGCGGATTTACTGCAGAAGTACAATCGTCCGGTTCCTCGTTACACCTCGTATCCGACTGCGTTGGAGTTTAGGTCGATCGACGATCGAGATAGTGCTCGGGCTTTCTTAGCGGATTCCGAAGGAGCTACTGGTCCTGTGTCTTTGTATGTTCATTTGCCGTTTTGCGCGAGCTTGTGCTGGTTTTGTGGTTGCACGAAGATTATCTCCACGGATCAATCGATTGCGGATCGGTATTTGAACTATCTGGAGATGGAAATCGATATGGTGCTGCCTCGCGTTGGAGCGGATCGAAAGGTCGTCCAGTTGCATTTTGGGGGTGGATCGCCGAATTTCCTTTCGCCGGAGCAAATTAATCGATTGGGATCTATGCTGCATGCGCGTTTCGATTTTGCTGACGATGCGGAGATGAGTGTGGAGATCGATCCACGGACGCTTACGAAAGAGAAGGTAGATGCGTTTGTAGCGATGGGGATCAATCGGGCCTCGTTGGGCGTGCAGGATCTCGATCCTGAAGTTCAGAAGGCGATCCATCGTATCCAGCCGACGGAGATGAACCGTGAAGCGATTAAGTGGCTGCGAGATGCGGGCATCGATTCGTTGAATGTGGACTTGATTTACGGCTTGCCCGGGCAATCGGTGGAGAGCTTTAGCCGAACCTTGGACGAGGTTCTGAAATACAAGCCGGACCGGTTTGCGATTTTCAGTTATGCTCACATTCCTTGGAGCAAGTTCGCTCAGAAGATTTTGGAGAAATCTTCGATTCCGGAAGCGTCGGTTAAAATTCAATTGCTTCAGTTGATCGTTAAGACTCTAAAGGACCGCGGTTATGCTCATATAGGAATGGACCATTTCACGCTTGCGGACGATTCGTTGGCCGTGGCTCAGCGAGCGGGTACCTTGCAGCGCAATTTTCAGGGCTATAGTTTATATGCGGATACGGAGATTTGCTCTTTCGGAATCTCCTCGATAAGCCAAACGGATCGCACGTACAGGCAGAATGTGAAGGAACTGGACGTTTACTATAAACGCCTGGACGCGGGTGAGCTGCCTATCGAACGCGGTTACATGCTCGATGGTGAGGACCAGATTCGCCGGGAAGTTATTATGCGGCTGATGTGTGACATGAAGTTGGATTATCGAAGTTTGGGCGAATCTCTTAATATAGACTTCAAGGAATATTTCCAAACGGATTTGGAAAAACTCGAATCCTTGCAAAGCGACGGATTGGTGGAGCTGCGGGATGATGGATTGGCGGTAACCGATCTTGGACGATTATTGATACGCAACATAGCAGTATCTTTTGACGCTCATTCGGCTGAGAAGGAGGCCTTCTCGAAGGCGGTTTAATTTTTGGATTATGGCGATTTCATGGAATGAATCCTATTGCACGGGAGTGCGTCAGATCGACGAACAGCATCAAAAGTTGTTTCGCTTTGTCGGCGCCTTAGATCGATTGGTCGATAGAGGAATCGGATCGGGCCCAGAAGTCGATCATCTGATGATGTTCTTGGGTTCTTACGTCCGGAGTCATTTCGCTTACGAAGAATCGTGTATGGTTCGTCATCGTTGCCCGACTGCTGGCGCTAATAAAAAGGCGCATCGCGAATTTCTCTTGTTCTACGATGGAATTGACCGGGAGCACAACGTCAGTGGCGGATCCGTGGAGATGATCGAGCAGTTGAGGGATGAATTGGGAAGATGGCTCGTCGAGCATATATGCACGATCGATGCTAGGCTGAAGACCTGTATTCGGAAAAAGGTAACACGTTAAGGAGGCTTCGAATCGGCACTATCTGGCAGATTGCTTATCATATGCAGCGTACGCCTTGACTTGAGTCATGAGTTGGCTAGCTCAGGAATGGCGTGACGCGATGCTGCCGTGGAACCGCACTTGGATACGTTTAGTAGCCGCGAAAAAATGAGAAGATCAAATAACCGCAATGTTCGGGGTCGTCTTTTGTATTCAGCCTTGGAGCAATCTAAAATCTTTGGAGCGCTTCGTTCTGAACTCTTGAAAGACTTGGTTGAGGTTTGCGACATCGTTTCGTTGAAGAAAGGAGAGTATCTTTTTCGGGAGGGCGATGTTTCGAGCGGGTTCTATATTGTGCACCAGGGAGCGATTCGGTTGCATAAGGTTTCGCCAGAAGGTTCGAAGCAAGTTTTGAAGATCTTTAAGAATCGAGAATCGTTTGGCGAATCGACTGTCGTTTCTCTGAGTTGCTATCCTGCGGATGCTTGCGCGGATTGTCCGACTATCTTGGCGAGAGTGGACAAAATGGGTATTCAGCGATTGGGGCGTACTAGCGAGGCGCTTCGTCAATGCCTTTCGAGTTCTCTTGTGCGGCACTTGGATCACTTGGTTTCGCAGTTGGAAGCTCGTGCGTTTTTCAGTCCTGAATCAAGAGTGGCCCAATGGATATTGGATGAAGGAGGCAACACGTTTGTTCGCAGCCCTAGCTCGTTTGAAATTGGCTGTCCGAAGCGTTCGATGGCGGATGAGCTGGATATGGCCAGCGAAACGTTTTCACGAAAACTGAGAAGCCTGCGCGAAAAGGGATATATCAAAGTATCCAGATCACGGATCGAAATCTTAGATCCGGAAGGCTTGCGAGTCATCGCGGCCGAAGAACGCTAAGACATGGAGGCAATCCGTTAGCGTCTATGACGATTTTGCTCCATCTCTAATAGAGACAGGGATGCGGACGCGTGCGATTAGGCCGGTCGGTGATGCTGGAACCATGTCGAGGTGGCCGCCTTTGAGCGCGAGTTGGGTGCGGATCTGAAAGAGGCCGATTTTATTAAGCGGGGCGTTGACGCTTTTGAGCTTGTCGTCGAGTCCTACGCCATCGTCTTCGACTTGGAGTACCCATTCGTCTTCGTCTCTGAAAAGGGTGATGATGCAGAGCTTTGCCCGAGAATGACGAACGACATTGATCAAGAGCTCTCTAAGAATGTCGAAGAGCATGTCCTTGCGCTGTTCGAGTTCGATAGACTGTTGATCGGCGACGGAGATGCTCGCTTCGAGCTTGTGCTCCTTGCGGGTCATGGCGACCAGTCGTTTGGCAGCGCTGATGAATCCTTCTTTGGCAGGATTGGGAGGGCTGAAATCCGTAACCGGTTCTTGGGCGAAATCAAATGGAAGCGACTCTTGCGTCGAAGTGGCCGTTTTTTGACGGGCTACCGATTTCATGACTTCCTCGTAGGCGCTAAGCTTGTCGATGCTGAGGGCTTCGCTGTTTTTTTTGGGAATTTTGGTCGCTTCTTTTATTCCCTTGGCTTGGGGAGCTGCGGATTCGGGTTGTTCGACTGTTTTTTCTTCTGTCGCAACTTCCTTGACGGGTTCAATTGGTATTGCTGCTTCGGGTTCCTTGATCGTTTCGACAGGTTTTACTGCGGCAATTTCCTCTACGATTTCAGGTTCCTTTATGCTTTCGACTTCCTCGATTGGCTCAGGTTTCTGAGTTGCTGAGGATTCGGCGATTGGGACGACTTTGGGCGAAGGCTGCTCCTCTACGCTTTTAGGAGAGGCTTTCTCTGTGTGACCGAGTTCGGTCGCGAGAGCTTGGAGCTTTTGGTTGGCTCGTTGAACGGCTTCTTCGCGAGCTTGGAAGGCCTCTTGAACAGCGGTGTTAGCTTCTGCGATACGTTCGAATAGTTCGTTTGTTTTAGAAGCCTGCCGGAAGAGACCCATTATGGCCGCGTCGTCTGCTGGAGAAGGTTGCCAAATGCGACCTCGCATTTCGAATGTCTTTAAGGGCATCGAGTCGCCATTGACGCGAAATTGGCATTTGACGATTTCGTTGGGGAGCGGAAGTCGTTCGATCGCTTCGGCGAATTTATCGCGGTCGTCTGGATATACGCAGTTGGCTACTTCATCCAGTGAGCGAGCGGCGGGTCCTGTAGTGGATTGGAGCATCGCTTGAGCGATTTCGTCGAGTTCGAAGCGGCGTTGTTTGGGATAGTAAGTCCACGAACCCATTTCGCCGATTTCAAGGGCTAGGTTCAGACGAGTTTCAAGAAGGGAGCGTTCGGATGAAAGAGCGTGACGAGCGAGAGTTGAGCGAACGGTGTGTTCGACTAAGGAAGGGGAAAGGTCCTCTTTGCAAAGCGTATCGTCGATGCCGATTGGACGATTGTAGTCGGGGTCGTCCAAGGTGCGCCGCGAGACGAGTCCGAGGATAGGGCTCTCGTATCCGGACTTCCGGATTTGTTCGATAGCCTGGTCGGGGTCTTCGAGTTCTTCCAAATTCAGGAAAACGACGTCGAAGGCGCAGGCTCGTAGCATACTGCAACCTTGATCAAGCGAAGTGCAGCGTTGAAACTTGTATTCGTTCAATCGCGACCGTTTCAGGTCGGTTCGGAGAGTGGCTGCATCGTCTTCGTCGCTAACGATGGAGAGAAGGAAAAGCGTCCCGCGGATCCCATGGATCGCGGACTGAGTAACGTTGTCTTTGTGATTTGGAGACTCGTTTCGAGGCATTCGGGAAACGCTATTAGTGTAGAAGCAATCTTACGATTCGGTACCAGTCCCTACGCAGCCTATTTGGCTTTGATCACGCGATTTTCGGGAAGAGGAATTAGGCATGGGATATTTGAAGAATGATTGACCGATTGGACGGACCTTATGGGAGGCGTGAATATAGGTAGGGTTGGAGGGACCCCTAACCGCCTCTCGGACAGTTTTCCAATGGTAAGTAAAAGCACCAAAAGTTATTCACACGTTATTTACAGAGCAAGGTTTGATCTTGTTTTAAACTATTGGTTGTAGAGATTCCATGAATGGATGGGTATTTGAAGGAGTGATACAGGAATGTAGTCTCTTCATTTTGATTTTCGGCGGATTTTTGCTGGTTGCTCGATGAGGATGGCGTTTTTTGAGCGTTTTTTGTGGGAATATCGACATCTCGAGCTTCAAAGGGCGGTTTGAGGCGCCTGGATCGATGAAAGAGGGGTAATAATCGGGGTTTTTATCGAATTTCAAACCTACTTATTGACTGTGTAAAACCAACCGACTAATTCTCGCGACCAATGTCACCAGAGGTTTCTTCTCCCCCACCACGCTCCGAGGAACGTATTCATGACGCAGTCATTAGACTCGCAGGTAATTCGCAAGACGGCATCCAGTCGATTGGCGGCTTTTTAGCCCGTTTGGCTGGCCGAAGTGCCCAGGAGGTCATGACATACATGACGATTCCAGCGACGATATCCGGAGGTCCGTCTATTTTCCAGGTTCGCATGGGATCGGGCGAAGTTTTGTCTGCTGGAGACGAGGCGGATGTATTGGTCGCTTTTTATCAGCACAGCTACGAGAATCACATCGACCAGCTGAAAGATGGCGGGATTCTTCTTTACGATTCGGATCACGTTGAGCCGAGAGAAGAGGATAGTAACTATTTGAAGGTCGGCGTATCGATCGCGGCTTTGACGGTCGAGGCTTTAGGCGGTTCGACGCGGGAGAAAGGGAAGAATCTTTTCACGCTCGGCTTGTTGACTCGAATTTTCAGTTTGGATGTCGAAAAGCTTCGAGGAATTTTCAAGGACCGTTTTGGCGGCAAGTCTGAGGATATTTTGCGCAATGCGAATTTGGCATTCGACTCAGGTTTTTCCTTCCCGATCGATAATGTTCTGGATCGCTACTATTCGTTTCATGCTCCGGATAATTCGGGTCCACCTCAGGTTACGATGGACGGGAACACGGCCATCACGCTTGGTTTAATTACTGGCGGCGTTCGTTATGGATCGGGCTATCCGATCACTCCTTGGTCGACGATCATGGAAATGTTGCGTGCTCAACTGCCTAAGTACGGCGGTCTCTTCGTTCAGGCGGAAGACGAGCTGGCAGCAGTGTCTATGGCGATTGGGTTCGCCTATAGCGGCCGTTTGGCAATTACGGGCAGTTCGGGTCCGGGAATATCTTTGAAGATGGAGGCCCTTGGCTGGGCGACGATGGCGGAGATTCCGCTGATCGTGATTAATGTCCAGCGCGGTGGGCCAAGTACGGGTTTGCCGACCAACGTTGAACAAAGCGATTTGCTTCAAGCGATCTATGGCAGTCATGGCGATTGTCCGCGTGTCGTTTTGGCGGCGCAAAACGTGAAAGATTGTTTCTACACAGCGTTGGAAGCGTGCAGTATCGCTCGCGAGTACAGCGTACCGGTTTTCGTATTGTCCGACATGGCTTTGGCTTCTCGAATCGAAGCGTTCGACGAACCAGATTTGGAAGCGTTGACTGTCGAGCCGACGCTCGATTTGGAAGATCGTCCTGAAGGCTACAAACCATACGATTTGGAACGGATGACGCGTCACGCTCCCCCGGGCACATGGATTGAAGGCGGCAAATTCCCTCAGGTTACCGGATTGGAGCACGACGAGACCGGTCACCCGTCAGGAAACCCTCAGATGCACGTCAAGATGATGAATAAGCGTCGGAACAAGATCAAGAAGCTGGCTGATTCGTTTCCTCCGTCGAAAATTTTTGGTGACCAGGAAGGCGAGACGCTTGTGGTCGGCTGGGGTTCCACTTGGGGACCTATTCGTGAAATGGTTATCCGTGAGCGCAGCAATGGAAAGACAATGGGGCACTTGCAAATCCGGCATGTGAATCCGCTTCCGAACGATTTGGATGAAATCTTCAAACGGTACGAAAACGTTGTGGTAGTTGAAATGAACGACGAAGGGCTTTATGGTTATGGTCAGTTAGCGACGCTTTTGCGGGCTAAGACCTGTAACCCAGCCATTCGCAGTCTGACGAAAACCGATGGACTCACTTACAAGATCCGCGAGATCATGAAGGGCGTCCAGGAGCAGATCGAACAAGCGTAGCAATAACAGTAATCGAAACCTTTTAAACCTTTTCAGGAAATCTATAATGAGCGCACCTTCTGTCCCATCAAAAGTTGAACGCGGAACGATCACCAAAAAAGGGATCGCTGCCGACCATCCAACCTGGTGTCCCGGTTGCGGCGATTTCGCTGTACTAGCCGCCTTTTTCAAGACCCTCGAGAAACTCCAGTTTCCACAAGAGAAGATTGTAACCCTAGCGGGTATCGGTTGTTCGTCGCGTTTTCCGTATTTCGTTAATACGCACGGCGGGCATTTCATTCACGGACGTGCGCTTCCGTTTGCGACGGGCGTGAGCTTGGGCCGCGACGATTTGCATGTGTTCGTGTTTGGTGGCGATGGCGATGGCTTTTCGATCGGGGGCAATCACTTGGATCACGCTGGCCGAAAGAATATTCGCCTGACCTACGTAATCATGGACAACTTCGTCTATGGCTTGACCAAAAAGCAAACGTCACCGACTTCGCCGCAGGGCTTCAAGTCTAAGACCGATCCGATGGGAGCCATCGATCGTCCGACGAATCCGATGCGCAAGCTGCTCTCGAGCGGAGCGACTTTCGTCGGGCGTACGCACGCGACGCAGATTAAGCACATGATGGCTATGTACGAGCGGGCTATCAATCATGACGGATTCTCGGTAGTCGAATGTTTGAGCGAGTGTGTTGAATTTTATAAAGGCGCTTTCGATGCTGCGATTCCGCGTAAAGGTGGGGCATTTGATATCATCGACGAAGAGGAGCATGACGTGACCAATATGGCGTCGGCTCTGGCTTTGGCGGAAGAGGAATGGCCTGGCAAATTTGGAGTTTACTACCAAAAGAAGGAGCCAACCAAAAACGATCTCGAACAAGCGAATATCGAAAAAGCGCGCATCAAGTCAAAGGGAGCCAGCGATTTGGATCTGCTTAAGTCGACCTTTGCCATGATGAAGTAGGCTTTTGAATACAGAAGGAGAGTGATCGTTCTCTCCGCTGTACTGAATTTCAAGAAAGCCCGGCTCCATTTGGAGCCGGGCTTTTGTAGTTAACCAACCAACTAGTAAATTAGATGAGCCGTTTGGGTTTTCGTTTTCGAGATTCCAAGGGAGTTCGAAAACGAATGGGTTGCTTTCCATTTAATCGGATTCGAATGCGTTGGGCTTAATGCCAAACTGATTTAGTACCGGAAAACCTCAGGGCAATTAGCAAGCACGCATGAGCGCAATTGCTCACTGGATACGTGTCTGTATACTACGAAGGCCGGCTCAACCGAGCCGACCTTCATCGTTAACAATAGGAATAGTGAAAACAAACGCGGAAATACCTGCATTAGCACTTTCGTTTACTTCGTTTTTACGTTTTGGATACTCGGTGGAAATGGTTCTGGGGACAAGTCAAATCGTTCCCGAGCATTGGCTAGGGGTTTGGCTTAGGTTCGTTCCAATACTGCGGCTACCATCTTGCTGATCCCGGAGTGCGCTTCGCTTATTCGTTGGGCCAGCATATAGGCGGGGCTAGTGACGATTTTTAGAGAGTCGTCGATGAGGATCTGGTCGACTGGACAATCGACGTGCGTTCCGCCCCATTGCTTGAGAGCGGTTGCGGTGCCGGCATCGTTGCCGATTGTGAACTTGAACCCGGCGGGTCCGAAGAGTTTGGCGGCGACTGCGGGAGCGATGCATGCGAAGCCGATCGGCTTTCCGAGTTCATGCGATTTGAGGAAGAATGTCTCGAGTTTTGTATCCACTTTTAGGTTACTGAAATCGAATGCGAAATTGGGTAGATTCTTGGCCGCGCCAAACCCTCCGGGGAAAATGACGGCATCGTAGGACGATGGGTCTAAGGCCGAGAGAGATTTGATTTCGCCTCGCGCGATTCGAGCGGATTCTCGGAGGACATTGCGCGTTTCGTTTTCGGAAACGAATCCATCGAGATGTCGATGACGTGGTTTTGATCTATGTCTGGAGCGGCGCGGTCGTATGTGGCTCCAGCTTCATCGATTGCAAGGAGAGCGAGAACTGATTAGTGAATCTCTGCGCCGTCAAACACGCCGCAGCCGGATAGGATAACCGCAAATTTTTTCATGGCTGAAATTTGTAAACAACCTGAGGAGATAATCAAGCGAGCAACCGTAGAATGGAGTGGTGCGAACGGGAATCCTTGCCATGGCGCATGCTTTTCTTAGTTTGTGACGTTGTTCGAGTCAGTTAGGACATTCACTCAATGGTTAATTTTGCATACCGGTTTCGTTTCATCTTCCTCGCGTTTGGGTTTGCGGGGATTTGCCCGGTTTGGGCTCAAGAATCGGAGTCAGCGGAGGTCCTCGCGGAGGCGTTGAGGGATTTAGAAGAAGAAACGGAACGGCAGAAAAACGCTCCTCCGAGGCGCAGGAGGGGGAGGTCGTCGAATTCCTTGAATAATTTAACGCCCCTTGATCGACTTCGATATCAGCGAGAAAACGGAGACCTGGATCTCTATTTTAAAGATGGTGTAGCTTATCGCGATAGCTTGGGGTTTAAGTCAGGCGTGACTCAGTTGTATCCACCGTTCTACGAAGGGTGGGCGGATGGTCGGAAAGTGAAAGGGCTTTACGAGGATTTCGTTAAGGATGGCGACCCTGGCTTTACGCTTTCAAGCGTGGTGTACAACGATCGCTACTATAGGCAAACTGGAAAGGAATTCGTTAACTATTTCGTTCTTTATTGGGTGCCGGAACAGTATGCGTTCACGCTTTTCCAGCCGAATAGCTTTCAGCCGTTTAAGGATCATGTTCGAGACGAGATGGTGAAGGCTCGCAAGAACTATGCTAAGCGCGATCAGTTTGATACGTTTGAGGATTACGTGGCTTTTAAATTTGGTCGCGACGATGAGATTGAAAATTTCGTCGACGGATTTTGGATAGAGGCAAATGAAGGCGATGAACATCTGACCTACTTTTACACCTCCGAGTTTTTGGTGGAGAGAAAGAGACAGGCTTATAAAAGACCTTTAATCGCTACGACGTCTTTTATCATCGTGCGCGGCAAGCTACTGAAGGTTGATGTCGTCAAAGCCTATGACTCGCCGGAAGATATCCCGATTTTGCTAGAATTCACGGATGGCCTACGCGAAGACATGAAAATCGTGAACCGTCATGGCGAATCGAATCGTTAGATGCGCAGGATGACTGGTAGATAAGTCGGGGATTCCACCGCTACCTAATTGTAGGAGCGGGTTTACCCCGCGATAATGCGGGTCGTACCATAAAAATTAAAAATCGCGGGATAAACCCGCTCCTACACTGACTTATTTAACAGCTTCTTAGGGATTGATTTTGTCTGGGAGTGTATTTGAGTTGGCGGATTCATGAGTTTCAACCGCTACGAGCAACTATTATACGATTACATCGATCGCAACGATGAGGAGAAACGTTTTTGGAAAGAACGTGTTTCGGAAATCGGTAGCCAAGGTGGCCGAATGGAAGATCTCGTATTGGGGCTGAATGATCAGCTTTGGGATTATTTCGAGGAACGCTCACGATTCGACCCTGTGTTGCGTGATCTACGATTCTACGACGGAGAACCGAAAATTAGCATGCTCAATCTTTCGGAATATCTCCTGAGAATGTGGGCGGAGCTACCAAAGAAAAAGGCCCGACGTAAATCGAGCCGTTGAGAAAGCGTTCTACTGTTTGGCGGCGTCTTTACGTTTCGCTTCTAGCTTTTTATCGCGCCAGGCTAGACGTTCGGCTTCGGTCATACCGATGTGTTTGCGATCGAGTTTTTGGCTGATCTCGACTTGCTTTTGACGCTGGGCTGCTCGGGCTCGTTGTTCCTCAGAGAGTGAGTCGTGGCAATGGGGGCAGCTGATGCCTTCTTGGAAAAGAGGGGAACGTTTATCTTCGTCGGTTATCGTATGGCGGCAAGCATGGCACATTTCGTAGCCGCCGGGTTCGAGCTGGTGGTCGACGGTGACGCGATTGTCGAAGACGAAACAGTCGCCCTGCCAGAGGCTCTTGTCGGCATCGACTTTCTCGAGGTAGTTGAGGATGCCGCCGTCGAGGTGGTAGACTTTTTTGAAGCCTTGCTTGAGCAGGAGAGAGGTCGATTTCTCGCAGCGAATGCCGCCCGTGCAAAACATGGCTACGGGTTGGTCTTTCTTGTCTGATAGCTCTTTTTCCACGTATTCCGGAAAATCGCGGAAGCTCTTGGTGTTGGGATTGAGAGCTCCTTGGAAAGATCCGATCTCGTACTCGTAGTCGTTGCGCGTGTCTACTAGGACGACATTGGGATCGGAGATGAGGGCGTTCCAATCTTCGGGGGCGACGTATTCGCCGACTTGGTCGTTGGGATTAACTTCCGGCATTCCAAGGCGCACGATCTCTTTTTTGAGACGAACCTTCATTCGGTAAAACGGGATCTCGTCTGCTTTGGATCGCTTTACGGTGAGGGGGCCTATCGCAGGATCTGATTGAAGGTAGTCGAGGACTGCTTCGATTCCCTCCTCGGTTCCCGCTATGGTGGAATTGATGCCTTCAGCGGCTAGAAGGATCGTACCCTTCACGCCATTGGTTTCGCAGACTTGCAGTAGCGGCTGACGTCGTTCTTCGAAGTCTGGCAGCGAAACGAATTTATAGTAGGCTACGATGGTGATTGCGTCCGAGCTCATCGAGATGAGGGTTTCTCAAACGTTGGCAGGAAGGACAAGAAAAAGAATGCATGATCACCTCAATTGAGGCGTGAACGAGAGATTGACCTTGCCGCTCTCATCCGTCAATGAAGCCGCAATGAGCGAATTATCGAGTAAAGAAAAGGCAGCGTTTAGGAATACAGCGCAGCGTTTGAAGCCTGCAATATTGGTGGGGAAAAAGGGTATTACGCGACCATTGATCACTGAAATGGACAAGGCATTGGCGGCAGATAAGCTCGTAAAGGTAGCTTTCAAAGCCGACCGAGAAGGAATTGCCGCTCTAGTTGAAGAGCTCGGATCCAAGACGCATTCGCAGTGCGTTGGCGGCGTCGGAAAGCGACGCATTTTCTACAAAGAAAATTCCGAGGAAGCCTGATTGGATCAGACGACCTATAGCACTTCGAGAGCCATTAGCGTCTTGTCGTCTTGATAATCATTGCCGTGGGAGTGGTTGGCTACGACTGCGAGCGCTTTGTCGGGAACGGCTTCTAGGCCATCGTTCCAGATCTCCGGGAGGCGTTTCGAAAATCCATCTATCCCGAGCATTTCTCCTGCTTCGTTTTCGGTTTCGTAGATACCGTCGGTGATGAATAAAACGCGATCTCCTGTGCCGAGATTCATGATACGTTCTTCGTAGATACCTGCTGGATCGATTCCCAAGGGAATTCCTTCAGCGGTGAGTTCTTCGGGGAAGCTTGTATCGCCTTTCATTAGGAAAGCGGGGCAGTGTCCGGCGCTGGAGAGCTTTAGGGTCTTCTTTTCGTAAGAAAAGTAAGCAGCCTGAGCTGTGATGAACATATTCAGGTGACCTAGTTCTTCATGGAATTGTTCGTCGATTTTCGAAAGAAGCCAACCTGGCGTTTCCGCTAGATTCAGGCGCGAGCGGATTGCGGTTCTGAAAATTGTCGCCAGCAATGCGGCTGGAATACCTTTGCCCATTACATCGGCGATGATGAGAAGCAGGCCTTGGCCTCGGATGTCTATGGCGTCGATATAGTCGCCGCCGACTGCGAGGGCTGTCACACATTTGCCGGTAAGCCGACAGTGTTCGTTTTGAGGAAATTTGGAAGGGAGGAGTGAGCGCTGGATTTCGGAGGCGACTTCAAGTTGCGTTTCAGTGCGCTCGTGCTCTTTGCGTTGATTGGATGTTGCGGCGTTTGCTAGGGCAATTGCTGCGAATTGAGCGAGGACTCGAATGAGGTTTGCGGTGTGGGATTCGATTTTTACTGAGTCTTTCTTAGAGTATCGAAGAACTATAATACCTAGGCTTTCGTCTTGATAGACGATCGGTTCAAGGTAGGCGTATTCGAATGTCGAATACATGACATCCTCCTTGAGAAGCGCTGAGCAGTCGGAAATGACATGGCTGCATTGCTCTTTTAGAACGGTTCCGAATTGGGTTGAGGAATTGGAGTCGACGACTGTGGTCGAGAGTTCGGAGGTTTCGGAGCCGTTTCGAAAACTATTTTTAAGTTCAGTTCCTTCTAGTATCCAAATGTCGATTTGAGGAAGGTCGACCGCGCCTCTGATACGTTCGACGCCTTTCGAGAGGAAGTCACCCGGGGAGGGAATTGAGGAAAGGTCGGTCGCTAAGTCTTGGATTGCAATCGCGTGAGCGTAGCTGCGGTTTAGGTCTCCCGTTGTAGATTGGAGGGACTCGTAGGTCTCCTGGAGCTTTTCGACAGCGCTGCAAGGGGAATGCAGTTGTTTTTTCAATACGAGTTTGTGTCCGCATTTGGTGCTTTGATGGTCCGCTTGATCGAAAACTGAGTCGACGATGAAGCAACCGCGTCCGGACTCCTCAAGGGGGTCTTCTGGGAGGCTAGCGTCTAAGTTGCTTGCGGTCCAGGTTCCGGGATCTTCGATTTCAATTGTAAGCAATTCGCCTTCCCATTTCCAGAGTATGCGGACGGAGAGCGATTCGTCCTCGTTGCAGCCATGTTCGATTGCATTGTTGAGAGCTTCGCAAAAGGCTAATTCTATTTGCGGCCAGAGAGTTGGATCTATTAGGCGTTGCTCGCAGAAATCCTGGAGGAGCCCAGCTGCTTCTGCAACGTGACGCAGTGACCCAGGGACTTCGCAATGAGAAATGATTTCGTGTTTCAGTTCGCCCATTTCGTGTTAGTCCTTCATGAAGGCCAGCTTCCAGAAGTTGCCCCTGATAAGTTTTCGAACGTTTTGGTCGCCGCTTAGAGCTTGATAGGATGCGTGTATCCATTCATTGGGCTCGTTGGCGTTGTGACAGTTGTGAAGGTCTGAAAGCGAGAGCACTCCGGGGAGGGATTCTTTTAGCCGTTGGTCGAGTTCCAAATCCTCTTCCATTCTCCATTCCAATGGACGAGGAAGAATCCCAATAAGGCGCATCCTCCCTTTGAAGACTTCTTTTAGCCAATGCCAGCGTCTGGCGAGGAGGCAGCCGTTCTTGCCGGTTTTTAGCTTGAGTGCTCCACCGGTTCCATCGTGGGCTTCGACGATGGTCCAGTCGATATGGGAAAGAGCGACGATTGGGGTGGCGAGAACGAAAAGGGAAATGGCCAATAGGCGTTCGCCGATCGATGTCTTGTGCACGCGTTCGCCGAGGTTGCTTAGGATAAAGGTATCGGTGATGGGGACGCGACATCCGTGCTTGGCGTCAAGAAGCAGCCCTCCGTCGACGGCAACTTGATGAAGAGAGGTGTTGCGTCCGACCATGGTGCCGGGAAGCACTATGGAATTGCGGACGCTTGCATTCTCATCGATGATCGTATTGGCGCCAATACAGGCAAAGGGGCCTATCTCGGCGTGGGCTCCAATGTCGCACTTGCCTTGTATCCAGTAAGGAGCGACTAATTTTGCGCTTGGATGAATGCGTACCTGAGGGCCGACCCAACCTCGTTCGGTGAGTGGCGTTTCAACGCGAAGCTGATACAGATTGATTTGTTCGAGCCATCTTTGATTTAGACTGAGCCAATGGCGTAGTAAATCGACGCTGGTTGCGATTGGGCTATCTACGGTATTGTCGTGAGGCAGACCGATTAAGGGGATGGCGTCGTCGGGCGCTTTGTCGTCGGTCGAGATGGGGGTGACTTTGACATTTCGGGACCAGTAGGCACCGCTGTTAAGGAAATTCCTGACTGCGGTCGGTCGATCGGAGATGAATATATCGATATCGTCGATTCCTTCGTCAACGGCTCGGTCCATCCAGTGTGCGATGAGGGATTGGTTGCCAATGGGCCAGAGACAAAAGGGGTCGGGGTTTTGCCAGAGTTCGTCGAGGGAACACCAGTCGGGCACTAATAGCTTCCACTTCTTTTTCATTTGCGGTCGCTGCTTAGTAGGCTCCCTTGCCGAGTAAAACGGCGGGAATCGTGAGGAGTAGAAGTTTGATGTCGAGCCAGAGGCTAGTTGATCGAATATATTCAACATCCAAGCGCACTTGGTTTTCGAAATCCAAATCAGTCCTGCCTCCGACTTGCCAGAAGCAGGTGAGCCCTGGTTTTGCGAGCAGGCGTTGTCGCTCTTCGACGGTGTAGTCGGCTACCTCTGCGAGGATTACGGGGCGTGGACCAACGAGGGACATGTCGCCTAAAAACACATTCCAAAACTGAGGAAGTTCATCGATGGAGTATTTTCGGATGAATTTCCCGGTTTTCGTGATCCGGGGATCGCCTGCGAGTTTCATTTCGACAGTGTCCTTGGCTTGGTCCAGGGCGATCATGCGTTGGGCCACTTTTTCGGCGTCGTTTATCATCGATCGAAATTTCCAAATGAGAAAGGAACGTCCTTTGAGGCCGACCCGTTTTTGAGTGAAGAATACGGGACCGGGATCCTCGACTTTGATGAAAATCGCCGTGACGGCTAAGATTGGCGACAAAGCGATCAGGGCGCATAGGGAACCGAATATGTCAAAAAGCCGTTTTAGAGTGATGGTAGTTCCGATGACCGCGTTCCAAGTGAACCGCTTGGAGCGAGCGCGTAGAGTTAGGCTGGCCCTCCCCGATGGGGTGGCAGCTCGCGCCCAGTAATCTGCGAGTTCGGCGTTGGAGTCATTGGTCTTCGTTTCCATTGTTGGCCAAATGACTTCGTAGATCGTCCAGAAAAACGTTTTCAAAAGCGTTATCTCTCAAGGGATTCCATACGATATCGGCGTGGCCGGCACTTGGGGCGACGAATTGCTCGAACATGGGAACCGCTTGTTGGTGCCAACTCTGTTTGATTTGGTGATTTGTGTAGCCGCGTTGGTTCACGTCGCGAATGAGGCGCCGCTCGAAGCGGATTTGCGAATCTGCTTCGATAAAGATCTTTGTATCAAGAAGTTCTCGAAGTCCGGCGTGGTGAAGCGTGAATAGTCCTTCTATTATGAGAATGGGCGTCGGGCTGATGGGGTGGGCGTTTTCTATACGCTGATAGTTCGAATAGCGATAACCAGGGGCTTGGACGGGGTTGCCGTTCTTTAAGGATCGGAGCTGTTTTAGTAGCAGAGAAAATTCGATGGAGTCTGGGTGATCGAAGTTGACCGAGCTCGCATCTTGGAGCGACAAGGCCGAGAGATCGCGATAGTACCAATCTTGCTCGATCAGAGTGGTTTCGCAGGGGAAGACGTCGTGAAGCTTCTGGGCGAACCATGACTTTCCGGAACCGCTGCCTCCGGCGATTCCTATTAGCAAAGGAGGTGGGTGCACGGGATGTTTGTAGCTGAATTGCCGGCTTCTGTTCAAGGCTCAAGCGGCTATGTCGTTTCTAGAATAGTCTGCCTTAGCTTTGTCTAAAAGCTTGGGCTGGATCCAATCCTGTTTCCCACTGCTATGAATTGTGTAATTGAAGGTAAAATCGATAGAGATGTTCTAAGAGTAGAGCTTGGCGTAAATCGCTTGGACGCGTCGG
>JBNMOQ010000024.1:0-33236 GCA_051275055.1 Candidatus Pelagisphaera sp. | reverse complement strand
TTTGGATTCATCTATTTTGCATCGGTTGCCTCGGGGAATCATTTCGAGTTATCAATGGGCATTTGCGCCTGAAGGCACGCGATGGGGCCTTCGATGAAAATTAAGTGTGTATTTCTATAATCCGAGTTGCCGATTTGTTCGTATTACACGTAATAAAGGGAATATTTATGGACTTGAAAATATCTTTGCGAATCACCGCGATCGCCTCGCTCCTCTCAATTTTGCTTACGAGTTGCAGCACAGTGCCAGTGACTGGCCGCCGACAGATTAACCTCATGTCGGATACGGAGGTCGTTAAACTGACCAAAGCCGAATTCGAACGAATGAAAAGGCAAATGCGAATTTCGCAGGATCCCAGGATGAACGAGTGGCTGACAGACGTTTCCGAGCATATCTCGCAGCAGGTTTTTTGGGATATGCCTCTCGCTGAGTGGGAATTCGTGGTTTTCGAGATGCCGGGTCAAATTAATGCGTTCGCGATGCCGGGAGGCAAAGTCGGCGTTTTTTCGGGATTGTTCGATATGGTTGAAACTCAAGATGAGTTGGCGTCGGTTATCGCCCATGAGATTGCTCATGTTACGGCTCGCCACACCCACGAGCGTATGTCGCAGGCGGGGATTCTGAAAGCGGGTTCTGGAATAGCCTCGCTTGGAACCACGATTGCCACTGGAGGCATGATTTATGGGGCTGCTCCTTCAATGAGCGGTCAGTTAGCCGCTTGGGATAGAGCGAAGGAATCGGAAGCAGATCGCATCGGCATCATGTATATGGCAGATGCTGGGTATGATCCACAGGCTGCGATTACGGTGATGGAAAAAATGGCTGCAATGAATTCCGGAGGGTCAACCCAACTTTGGAATTCCACTCATCCTTCCTCGCAAGAGCGGCTTGATGCCTTGCATTCTTATTTAGAGGAAGCAATGGCGGCTTACGAGAAAGCCAAGGAATTGCAGTTCTAAGAGTCTTTAGGGCGTTATTCATCAAAAGCGTTATTTGCGTTAGAGGCATCTTCGTAAAGGTGCGCGCAGGTGAAAAAACAGGTTCGCATTTTCGACTGGCTTGACAGGCCCGTAGGTCTGTAGCGTAGGTTGCGTTTGCAAACAGTTTTTCAGACGCCATCGACACATCCTATGCATCCGACCCAAAGCGATTCCTCTCGATTTGCTCGAATTGAAAATTTCATTCCTCCGGCGCCAGCTTCTTCTTATTCAGTGCGCATAGCGCTGGATGAAAGCGATGTGGAAGCGGCTCAGGGTTTGCGTTATCGCGTTTTCAATTTGGAGCTAGGCGAAGGATTGGAAACATCCGTGGCATCGGGACGAGACATCGATGAATTTGATACAGTATGCGATCATTTGTTGATCGAGCATACGGCGACTTCGGAGATTATCGGGACCTATCGCCTGCAGTCGGGAATGAATGCCAAGGAACGGATCGGCTACTACAGCGAGCAGGAATTCGATTTTACGCCGTTCGAATCGATTCGGTCTCGAATTATAGAACTCGGAAGAGCCTGCATTGCCAAGGATCACCGCAATATGGTGGCTTTGGGACTGCTCTGGAAAGGGATAGCTCAATACGCGAAACTTTGCGAAGCTCGATATTTGATTGGTTGCAGCTCCTATACTTCAACTGATCCGGCAGTCGGTCTTGCGGCGTACGCGTCTTTGTCGAAATACAGAGCTGACGACAGATTTCTAACGAAGCCAAAACCTGGATACGAGTGTAGTGTCGAAGATACTGAATCGATCGGCCAAGTGACTTCCGAGAAAGCGAAGGCACCTAGGCTTATGCGCGCTTACCTGACGCTCGGCGCTCGTCTTTGCGGGGAACCGGCTTTGGATCGCGAATTCAAAACGATAGATTTTCTGACATTGCTCGACTTGGAGAAGCTTGGCCCTCGTGCCATGAGCAAATTCTTGGGGACCTAGAGACTGTTGTAGGAGCGGGTTTATCCCGCGATATTGTAAGATTTGATTAGCGAGATTCGATTAAATCGCGGGGTAAACCCGCTCCTACAATTAGCCATAGACGTTTTCATCGGGATAATTGGGAATCTGGGTTGTAAGATTAGGATTGGACGCTTTGATCGGCGGGCGTGAGCACAATCGTCAAACGTCTTCGGCAAGGAGTCCGGTTTAGTCATCTCGTGGCGACGTTTATGTTCATGTGGTTCGTCTATCACGGGCAGCGCGGAAATCGATGGGGAACCCATCGCAGAGCTCTTTGGCAAAAGCGTTTCGCTGCGCATTTACTAAAAGTGATGCACTTGAGCGTGAAAACTCGAGGGATGCCACCGGAGGGAAGTTTCATTGCTGCGAACCATCAAGGATACATGGATATCCTGGTAATGGGATCGCTGACGCCACAGGTATTTCTTTCGAAGCACAGCGTGGCGGAATGGCCGTTTATCGGAACGTTCGTCAAGATGGCAGGGACGCTTTTTATCGATCGGACGCGTCGTCGCGAAGTTTCTACTCAAGAAGATGGTTTTGCCAATGCCATCGAGCAAAAAGTAGGGATGACCGTTTATCTCGAAGGAACCTCGACCGACGGATCTTACGTATTGCCGTTTAAATCATCGCTCCTGGATCCGGTCGTTCGAAATCAATGGGATGTGACTCCGGCGTATTTGAAATACGAATGCGAAGGAGGCGATCCGGCATTGGATGTATGCTGGTGGGGGGATATGACTTTTGGAAGTCACCTTCTGAAGATGATGACCTTAAAGTCGATTCGAGCGACCATCGTATTTGGAAAAACACGAAACCCGGGAAACGACCGCAAGGTTCTCGCTAATGAACTTTATGCAGATGTTCTAGCACTGCGAGACGTGGATCACTATTGAGGTTGTGGTCGCTGGCCAATTAGTGAGAAACCGAAATCACGATTGATCTGCCACGACGGCCAGATTGCGATGCAGCCTCTATCTCACCAAAATGAGTAATCAGTTGCAGGTCGCCAAATAGACTTTGTTTCATTGTGTACCCCATTTCTTTTAGGGAATCGGTAACTTGCGAATCTATTCCCGTATGGAAACGGATTTCGTTCTTTGGCCACAATTGATGATGGAATCGAGGATCATCTACAGCCTCCCGAGCACTCATTCCGTATTCGACTACGTTCAAGATGGATTGATAGACGGAAGTTATAATGGTAGTTCCGCCAGGTGAACCTGTAATCAGAACGGGTTCGCCGTCTTTTAAGAGCATCGTTGGTGTCATTGAAGATAGCATACGTTTGCCTGGTTGTATCTCATTGGCTTTCCCGCCTAACGCTCCAAAGACGTTGGCTACTCCAGCTTTAATGCTAAAGTCGTCCATTTCGCCGTTTAGAAGAAAGCCTGCGCCTTCTACAACCATGGCGCTGCCGAATGACAGATTGAGGGTGGTCGTATTCGAAACCGCGTTGCCCCATTGATCTAGTATCGAGAAGTGGGTGGTTTCTTCGCTTTCATAGAGACCTGGTCCGACATCTTCCGTTACTGAAATTGTGTCGAGGGAAACTTTTTGGCTCCGTTTTGCGATATATGAGTCGGCGATTAGATCACTTATTGGAACGTTGATGAAATCGGGGTCGCCCAAATGTTCAGCCCTGTCTGCGAAAACACGCTTACCGATTTCGGATAAAAGATGAATGTATTCTTTGGAATTGTGAGGCAGGGTTTCATTTCCGTCCTGAAGCTGCTGATACATTTTTAACCATTGAAGAACAGCGATACCTCCTGAGCTTGGAGGCGAAGAGGTTACTACTTGATATTCACGCCACTGATCAACGATGGGGCGTCGCCATTTAGCTTCGTATTTGGATAGGTCTTTATGGCTAATTATTCCGCCTGTTTTCTCCATGAATTCAACGATGTGTTGGGCGGTGACTCCTTTGTAGAATCCGTCTGGTCCATCTTTTGCAATACGACGTAAAGTAGCGGCTAGCTCGGGCTGCTTGAAGCGTATTCCGGAATCCAAAGAAGAGAAGGTGTCGGCGAAATTGGCGTCGATGTTTTGCTCCTCCAATTTATTAATTTTATTTCGTACATTCCGCACAAGTATCGGATGCGGGATAAAGCCCTTCGCTGCTAAATCAATGGCGGGCTGGACAAGTTTACTCCAGGGTTTGGTTGCGTATTTCTGATGCGCTTGCCACATTCCCGCAACGGTACCGGGAACGCCGGAGGATAATATTCCAAATAGAGATATGTTGCTTATTACGTCGCCGTTCGCGTCGAGGTACATATCGCGATGGGCTTTTAGAGGAGCGACTTCGCGGTAATCTAAGAAGTCATTATTGCCGTCCTTGTGGATCAGCATAAATCCACCTCCGCCGATGTTTCCGGCCTCGGGTAGGGTTACGGTTAGAACGAATTGCGCAGCTATTGCGGCATCCACCGCGTTGCCGCCTTCCTTCAATATTTGAGCGGCGGCTTCGGCGCTAAAGCTATCGGGCATTGCCACGGCTGCTTGATTAGCCCTGACGGCGATCGAACTAGCAACCGTAAGTGCGACTAGGATAATTTTGAATAAAGACATTTTGGGGTAGGGAGATTGAACGTCTGGTATAGGGGATGAGAATCACTCAATTCAGAGAATAAAACGAGATCCCTTATCTGGCGCAAGCGTTGATCAATGGTGGATGAGACTACAAAAAAGCCGATTCTCTTTAGAGAATCGGCTTTTGCTGAAAACTATGTCGGTCGCTTACTGCGATATTTCTTCAGGAGCGATCACTAGGGGTGAAGGCGTTTCTTCAACTGGCTCCGGCTCGTCGTGTAGGAGAGTGTCCATCGATGTGGACAAGCTGATGTATTGATAGGAGCTGGCTTCGAATGCCGAGCTCTCCATGTATCCGTTTATTGGATCCTTGGAATCTGCTGCAGCGATGAAGAAGTAGACTGGACCTTCTGGAAGCACGACTTCCGATTCGGTTTCGGTGGTCGTTTCGCCATCGTCGCCGGTTTTTTCCACTTGCTTCTCTATCGAAACTTCCGGTTGGCGCCCGATCGTGTAGCTATAGCTGCGTCCGTCCTCTAGCGTTAGGCTGAAGCTATGGCTGTTCTCACGAGCGGCTGATACGGCATCGGCGTCATTATCAGCAGTCGCGCTGAACGTTAGCTCTGCCAGTCGGGTCGCGATTTGTTCGACCGAACTTTGGTTGAGCATCTTTCCGTCGGGGACTGCTTCGCTTTGCCAATCGGCGTCGGCGTCTTCTCGAGTGACTGTGATTTCGTCGCCATATTGGAGCTTGGCTTCGATTCCTACGACGTCACCGGCCTCAAAGGACACAAGCGTTTTTTCCAACCAGGAGTCTGGAGTGGAATCAATGCTGAAGGTCGTGTTCGCCAGAAAAGCTTTCTCTTCGCCTTGGTAGCGAAGGAACTGGCGTTGATTGTCGGTTTCTTTGCCGAGGTCGATGGATACGATGTCATTGCCGTCTGTATCGAGGAAACTAATAGAGCTCCCGGTGTCGAATCCGAGCTCGGCGATACGATCCGGATTCTCGCTAACGAGTCGCTGGAGCTTGGCTTCGGTGACGGATTGAGCGAGTTGCGAGATGCGGTCGAAGCTGACGGGAAGGTTGTGCTTTTCTTCCAGAGTCCAACGGTTGTTCGCACTGTCGGCGACCAACGTTAGCGTTTTATTGTCATTCGTTACGATAGCTTTCGCTGCATTGCGGAGAAGCGATTCGTCTACGACGGTCGATCCGACACGCTCGTCGAGTAGAGGAGCGTTGTTAGAGCTATTGAGATAGCTGGTAATTATAGCGAGTACTGCTAGGACGCCAGCGGTGATGTATAGGTTTTTTAAATTCATGGTATCTCCTAGAGGGCTTTTTGTTTGCGCATGCGGTAGAAGAGAAGACCGAATAGCGCGAGTCCGATCGGAGCGTATCCGATGTTTAAAGACACTAGCTTCCACTTTAGAGCATCGATATCCTTACGTAGCTCTCGGCGGATTAGGCGTCGCTCGGTTCTGAGCGCTGCTTGGTTTTCTTGTAGTTTTTGAATAGCATTCGAGAGTTCCGGGCTCGCAACGAGTAGGCCAGTGCCTTGTTGCTGGCCAGCGAGGGTCTGGATCTCCTGGTTCATTTGAGAAATGCGATCTTCGACTTCCTGAAGTTTGATTTGGTACTGTTTCTGGGCCTCGATTTCGATTGCTTGGACGCGATCGAAACCGCGGTTCTCGGCACCTTTGCTACGGATCCCGATCAGGTCTTTACTGCCTCCGAGAAACTCGATGATGTTCGTACCCATTGTCAGATTGTCGTTGATCGGCTGGACGGTCGTCATACCGAGGAAATTCTGTCGCTGTATCGAGAATTGGTCGAGCGACCAATCAGAGTCAGCGATTATGAATACATTGCCTTGACCGGTGTATAATTGCTCTGGCGCATCGGCTGGTTCGGCTTCGCCTTCCTCTGTGGGAGCTTGTGGCCTTCCTTGGGGAAAGGCGGTAGTGAACTCGCCATGGAGTAATCCTGCGATGGTTTTCTTTTCTCCGCCGGGTTCAAGTTGATTCAGCAATGCGCCGCCTTGAGCGAACTGAAGCATCATGCCTGGAATGGCACCGGCTTCGTTGGTCGTTTGCAGGATTGGCTCGAGCTCTAGTTCCGATGAATCGCTCAGCTTTAGGCTTCCTGCTTCCAGGAGCCATACTGAGTTGAGGTCGGAAGCTGGTAGGAAGTCTTCGCTCACGTTTTCTTTGCTGAGCGTTAGCCATGCTGGTTGAACCGAACCTTGCTGCATCATTGCGATGTTCGTGTCGCCAACTACTTCGCTTGCACTGTATTCAATTCCCCATGCCGAAAAGAAGCGTTGGAAATCGCTGGAAGTGTTTGGATTTGGTTGGGACATCATTCCCATTTGATTCTGCTGCTGTTGGCTACGGAAGAATAGGGACGAAGGATCGACTGCGACGAACATTGGCTTGCCGGATAGGGCGAGTTGGTCGATGTCGAATAGCAGTGACTCCGAAAGTCCGATTGCATGAATGATTGCCAACATATCCAAGTCGTTGGGCAGTTCCGTGGCGGAAACTTCGATTACTTCTATGTTAAAGGAGCTCTCGAGCGAACTGATGATGTATTGATCTTCCTGTTGCGGCTGTCCTGGCATCGTAGGATACGGAGACGCTTTTAGCGGGAGACTTGTGATCAATCCGAGTTTCGGTTTGGCGAGCTGTTGCGCTTCGAAAACGGCTTTGGCTAGATCGTATTCGATAAAACCTTCCTTGTTCCAATCGAAGAAGGGAATGACGTGTTCGGAGTCTCCTTGGCTGATTACCAATCCGAGGAATATGCTGTCGCCATTGGGTAGGCCTTGTCCGTGGACTCCGGCGGCGATCGCGTTTTCTTCTTCGGGAGTATCGGCTTTCGGGTCGATTCTGTTGAGGATGATTTTCCCGTCAGCTGCCCGGTCGAATTGGCGAAGCATTTGTTCGACTCGGTCTCCGAAGTTGTGGATGTGCATCTTGATCTGAGGGGTGAGCCCTTCGATCGTTTCGGTCCGGTAGAAATCGAAGCGGATTGGGTCTTCGACTTTTCCAAGGAGAGTTTTCGTGCTTTCCGAAAGAGTGAAACTATTTTCCGCTGTAAGATCGAACCGTAAGGGAATAGACGATACAACGTAGTGCAGCAGAAGAAAGTTTATCAGAACGAGGACGGTAGCGTGTATTTTAGAAGCTATTTTCATTTCTATGATTTCCGCGTTTCTATTTTTCCAAGACGATGACGTTGATCGCAAGGCAGGCTACGGTGAGCAAAACGAAGAACGAGATAGCGCTCAGTTCGATCAATCCGCGTGTCATGGTTTCGAAGTGCGATTGGAAGCTAAAGTTTCCGAGAAAGTCCAAGAGGGCGGGCGAAGCGATTCCATCAAGTAGCGTTAGCAATACTTGCGAACCGAAGAGCGTTGCCATGAGGCAAAGCAGTACGCTGATCACGAAGGCGATGACTTGATTCTTGGTAAGAGCGGAGCATACCGAGCTAATCGCGAGGTAGGCTGCTGCCATTAGCAATGAGCCGAAGTAGCCTGAGAAGACGATTCCCCAGTCTGGGTTGCCTAGGTAGCCTGTTGTGAAGGCTAGGGATATCGTAAGAGCGAGGGCTATGGCGATGAAGGCCCAAGCTGCCAGGAATTTCGCAAGAACTGCCGCGGTCGTCGATATTGGCAATGTAAAGAGAAGCTCGATACTGCCGGAACGTTTTTCTTCGGACCACAGACGCATGCCTGTCGCTGGAATGAAAAAGAGGAAGGTCCAAGGGAGGAACGTCCATAGCGTATTTAGATTCGCTTGATTGCTTTCGTAGTAGCCTGAAAAAACTGCGAGCGAAATTACGACGATGTGGAATACGGCTAGGATGACGTATCCGACTGGTGATCGGAAGTAGCCTAGGAATTCCTTACTGAATAGGGGAGCGATCTGGTTCATGCGTATGCCTTGCTGTTTGTCAATTCGCGGAATATTTCGTCGATGGACGAACCGGGTTTGCGGGCTTTGAATTCCTCTGGAGTTTCGTTGACGCGCACTTTGCCTTGGTCGATTACGATGATGCGGTTGCAGATCGCTTCGACTTCTTCGAGGATGTGAGTGGAGAGGATGATGGCTTTGTCTTTCGACATCGCTTGGATCAGCTTGCGGACCTCGTGTTTCTGATTCGGGTCAAGTCCATCGGTCGGCTCGTCGAGAATGAGTACGGGGGGATTATGCAAAATGGATTGAGCGAAGCCCACGCGTTGGCGGTAACCTTTGGAGAGGGTTTCGATCGCTTGGTTCTGCACGGTCTGCAGGTGGCATTTAACGATTACGTCCGCCAGGCGGTCGTTGATTTCATCACGAGTACGGAAGCCTCGAGCTTTGGCGATATAGGTCAGGAATTCCACCACCGTCATTTCTGGATACGCTGGGCTGCTTTCGGGCAGGTAGCCGATGCGGCTTTTCACTTCCAGCGGATGCGTCTGCACGTCGAATCCATCAACTGATGCGGTTCCTGATGTAGGCGACAGGTAGCCGGTGATCATTTTCATTGTGGTGGACTTGCCGGCTCCATTGGGTCCGAGAAAGCCGAGAATGTCGCCTTTTCGGACTTCGAAGGATACGCCGTCGACGGCGCGCAAGTCTCCATAGTCTTTAACGAGTTTATCTACAAGAACCATAGGTGGTAGGATGTTGTTAAGGGAGAGGGAATAGACGATTTTCGTAAAAGAAAGTTCCTGGAAAATGAGGAAATTTTTTCAACGAAATTCAAGGACGATGCGTTTAGTGAAGAGTTTTAGAAATTTCAAGATTTTCGTTTTCGAGGTTCGAAAATTCGAGGTGAAGAGCGGTTAAAGACAAATTTTGAATGGATTGAGAACAGGCAGGCTTTTGGGCGATGGTTGCCTAAAGCTCCATTGTTTCCTGCTCGATGCTGATCTCGTCCTCGGAAAGCACTGCGGTCTTATCCTTCAAGTGCTGAGGTGGCTTGGAGATTCGCTGCGCGAAATTCGCTTCGCGGTCGGCTACGATACGATCGCACATTTTCTGGACGTGAAGCTTTAGCCACATGGAGGTGTTGGAGTCGCCTTCGTAGCGGGCGGGGCCGTAGGCGTGAATTCGATTGGTTTGGAGGAGTAGATCGTTTTGAGCGAACTCGGCTTCGTTGCTCGGTTTATACACCGCGTAGGTTTTGCCGCCGAATTTTCGAACGACCGAAAAGCTGGGAACGTCGCTTGGGCCATCCGCGATATAGATCATATTCTGAAACGGAACGCGGCGGTCTTCTTGGGCTAGTTTGGAATTAACGTCGATGGCGTCATCCTTATTGGTGCCTTTGTTGATTTCGAAAAGGGCTCGGGTTTTGGTCGTGTTGTCGACCATCATTCCGATCTGGCTGATTTCGGCGTCGGTTTTCATTTCCAGCTCGTCCTGGTTCATGCAACCAGGAAGGAGCGGGTTTTCGATGAACTCGCATCCCCAGATTCCATCGACGTAGGGAGCGATTTTACTGCCACGGATCATTTCTGCCAATCCGGTGCTGACGATGTAGTGCTCAATCTCGATTTCGTGCTTTACGTATTCCGGTTTCGAGCGAGCTTCGTCGCGCAATTCGCTGAAGAATTCGGGAAGGCCTTGATAGAATTCGATCTCGGCGCCGAGTTCGCGCAAGAGCTCATTGTTGAGGCCCTTCATCTCTCCGTTGCGAACGTGAGTGAGGATGTGATTGAGGTAGATGCTCTCGCCGGAAACGCGGTAACCGCGATCCTTGTAGCGAGTGGCCAGCGTGTTGGTCTCTTCCCAAAAGCGTTCTTCGTCGATCTGGAATCGTTCGAAGATAGGCTGCTGCATGTAGCCGGGAATGAGCGTCTTGTCGAAATCCCAGATGAGTGCGATTCTGTTCTGGGTGAACAGTCCTTGTGCCATATCCGCTAGCAAAGGACTTGGTTGGGGGACTGCAATTGCGAAGTTCAGGAATCTTCCGCTTCTTGGTGATTTTGATTTCCGACTTTTTATATTACAACGTTGTAATTTTAAAGGTAGCGAGTTTTTGCGAGAGGTTTATTTTCTGGATGAGTTTCGGTAGGTAGGGCTTGGCGAGCGATCTTCCTGAAATTCGCAATTGCAGTTTAGCGATCGGATGGCCATTGGTCCTAGCTTTCCTATGGCGATACAGCTTCCAGAGATTACACCGTTTCAAAAACGCGTCGATGAGATCGACGAAATGATGAACCAGCCGGACTTCTTTAATGATGCCCGGCGTTCGGCGTCGATTTCACGGGAGCAGATGAAACTACGGAAGCTTCTGGTGGACTACGAAGAACTTGAGGCGGCTAAAGAGGCCGTGGCGGAGCACCGCGAATTGCTTGCAGATTCTGATAGCGATCCGGAGTTGAAAGAGCTGGCTGAAGAGGAATTGCCAGAGCTTGAGGAAACGATCGAAACCTTGAGTGAGAAAATCCTCGTTTCGATGATTCCACCGGAAGAATCGGACTCGCGCAATACGATCGTCGAAATTCGCGCTGGAGCGGGCGGTGACGAAGCGTCGTTGTTCGCGGGGGATCTTTACCGGATGTATTCGAGATTGGCAGAACGTCGGAATTGGACGGTCGAGCCCATGAGTTCTAGCGAAAGCGGGATCAGCGGTTTTAAGGAAGTGGCGTTTCTGATTCGCGGCGAGGACGCTTATAAGCAAATGAAGCTCGAGAGTGGCGTGCATCGCGTGCAGCGGGTTCCTGAAACCGAATCGCAAGGACGGATCCACACTTCGACCGTGACCGTGGCAGTATTGCCGGAAGCGGAAGAAGTAGACATCGAGATCGATCAGCAGGATTTGGAAATTACTACGACCCGGGCGAGCGGACCGGGCGGGCAGGGCGTTAATACGACTGACTCGGCTATTCAGATTTTGTACAAGCCGACGGGCATGATCGTGACTTGCGCGGATGAGCGCTCTCAGATCAAAAATCGGGCGAAAGCGATGACGGTTCTTCGCTCCCGTTTGATGCAGGCTAAAGAAGAGGAAGAACGCTCTAAGTATGCCGAAAATCGCAAGAAGCAGGTGGGTACCGGCGATCGGAGCGAGCGTATCCGTACTTATAATTTCCCGCAAAGTCGTTTAACGGATCACCGGATCGGTTTAACGATTCACAGTCTTACTCAAGTGATGGAAGGCGAATTGGACGAGGTGATCGAAACGCTTCAGTCCGAAGATCAGAAATTAAAACTCGAAGCGTTAATAAGCGCTCAATTGGGAACCTAATTTCGAATACATGGCTGAGGAGCTTACAGTGTTGGATGTGGTGCGAAAGAGTACCGAATTTCTCGAGAAAAAGGGTGTTGAGAGTCCGAGGTTGAATGCCGAATGGTTAATCGCCCATGTCTTAGGTTTTGGACGGATGGAGCTTTATCTTCAGTTTGATCGACCATTGATCGGCGAAGAACTGGAGCAAATGCGAGCATTGGTCGCTCGCCGCGGGAAACGGGAGCCGTTGCAGTATATTCAAGGGCAGGCGCAGTTTCACGACTTGACGCTTAAGTGCGACCCGAGGGCGTTGATACCTCGCCCTGAAACAGAGCAGCTTGTAGAGTTGGTAAAAGAATCCGGTCTGGAGATCGATCAAGATTTTCGTATCCTCGATCTCGGTACGGGAACTGGGGCGATCGCATTGGCCCTGGCGATGCATTTTCCTCGGGCTCAGGTTGTCGCTACGGATGCGAGCCAAGATGCTTTGGATCTGGCTGGTGAAAACGCGTTGTTGTGCGGCTTGCAAAATCGAGTCGAATTTCGCTTATCCGATTGGTTCGCGGAATTGGGAGGAGAAGAGATCTTTGATTTGATTGTCTCGAATCCGCCTTATCTCACAGATAAGGAATTGGTGGAAGCGGAGAGCGAAGTGAAGGATTTCGAGCCAAGGTCTGCGTTGGTCGCAGATGACGAAGGATTGACCGATTTACGAGCGATCATCAAAGGCGCCTATTCATTACTGAAAGAGGGTGGCGCTGTTTGGCTCGAGACGGGGATCGCTCAGCGAGATTCGCTTTTAGAATCGTGTCGAGAAATCGGATACGCAAATTGCGAAGGGCTTGATGATTGGAGCGGTCGATCGCGGTTTATTCGAGCGATCAAGTGATCGCCCGAATTATTCGATGAATTGCGACACGCCTAATTAACCAGCTTTTCGAAGCGTGACTTAGAAGCGAGAGGAAGCGCTGGTTGCTTCCAGTCGTTAGTGTTTGGAGATGCGTTAACGGCATTCACCATGATGCGAAGGGCTTCGCGCAATTGGATATCGAAATCGGGGACGGGTTCTTCGTCTTCTTCCTCGTCTGTTTCGGCAGATTCGTTTTCAGCAATTTCCGCAGTCTCGCCTTCAGCGGAAGTTTCGGTTTCGATTTCGGCTAATTCGGTTTCAGCTTCAGCTTCAATTTCGACTTCGGCCACTTCGGGAGCGGCTTCTTCTTCCTCGGCCTCGTTTTCTTCCTCTTCTTTTAGAACGGCGTCTAGTTTGATTTCGGTTCCTTCGAAGTTTATTTCGGCCAGCTCACGCTGACGATCTTTCATTCCATCGATGAAGGTCTTATCCACCTCCATCATCTGTTTGCGTTTTTCGAGATTGAGAGAGATCGTCGTTTGGTCATCGCGTTCTTGATACCAGTCGATTCTTTCTTTCAGAAAGCTGAATTCTTCTAACTTGATCTGGCGTTGCTTGCTTTGGTCTTGCAGCATTTCGATAAACGATTTCTTGAGCGTCATTTCAACGAAATAGCGGGCCGGTTTGATGTAATCCCATGCAAGGGCATTGTCCAAGTCGGCTTCGCCGACTGCGGTTACATCTGCGATTGAAGGTATCGATATGTCTGATACGACGCCTTTTCGTTGAACTGAAAATCCGTTTGGCAGGTAGTATTTTTGGATGGTTAGTTTGGCGGCTCCTGCTTTGCTTTTCGAGTTGTACGCTCGTAGGACGTAGTCTTCGAGGGGAAGGATTTGCTGTACGCTTCCTTTTCCGTGGGTGCTATCGTTTCCGATTATTAGGGCGCGTCCGTAGTTTTGAAGGGCACCGGCTAGGATTTCGGAAGCGGAAGCGCTGTGGCGCGAAGTGAGCACTGCTAGTGGTCCATTATAGACGACCTTCGGATTTCGATCCGATCTCGCGAGGATCTTTCCGTAGGAGTCTTTGACTTGAACAACGGGACCGCGAGAGATGAACAGTCCTGTCAGGTCGACTGCTTCGTGGAGCAATCCGCCTCCATTGCGGCGAAGGTCGAGCACGATTGCTTGAGCGCCTGCATCTTTCATCTTAATAACGATTTCTTCGACGTCGGCGGTAACGCTAGTAACTATGCGATTGCCTTCGCTGTCGATTTCTTCGGTTCCGTAGAAGGTGGGAATGTCGATAACTCCGATTGGTATTGTTGAGCCATTTGGCGTTGGGACGTCGAATATTTCACCTTCACAGCGACTGGAATTGATGCGGACTGTATCGCGTACAATACTGACGACGCGGCGTTCGGATTCATCGCTGGCGTCGGCTGGGATTATGGTCAAGTTGACTATGGTGCCTTTTTCACCGCGAATTTTGTCGACCACTTTGCTTAGTCCCATGTCGATGATGTCGACTGGTTCGCCGTCGCCTTGGGCAACTGCGACGATGCGGTCATTGGGCTTGAGGTCGGTAGTGTTTTTCGCAGGGCCGCCAGGAATGAGTTCTTTAATGACGCAATAGCCGTCGTCTTCACTTAGAAGGGCGCCGATGCCGACTAGCGATAGGCGCATGTGAATGTTGAATTCTTCAAGCGAATCCGAGGAAAAGAAAGTTGAGTGTGGATCGAATATGTGGGTGAGACTGGTTAGGAAAACTTCCTGTACATCGCTTGATCCGAATTCTTTTAGACTGCGAAGTTGGCGTTCGTAGCGTTTGGTAATGCGTTCTTTGGCTTCTTCGATCGTTTTGTCATTGAGGAGCTCTTGCAGCATTTCCTGTTTGAGTCGCTTGGTCCATAGCTCGTCGGCTGCCTCTTTGGAGGGGGCCCATGGGCTTTCGCTTCGATCGTATTCGTATTCTTCCTCGTCTTCGAAAGTCCATTCTCCTTTGAGAATTTCGAGGTTCGAATTGATTCTGTCTAGAGCGCTTGTCCGGTAGGCGTCGTAGATGGCGAAGGCCGCGTTGAGGTCGCCTTTGTGTCGCATCTGCATGCTTAGACGAGATCCGTATGTATCGATAAATCGATCTTCGTCGGTCTGGAGAAAGTAGAGCTTATTGTAGTCGAGATTCTCCATGTACTCGCGAATGAGATCTATGAATACTTCGTCGGAAATTTCTTGATTGTTGAAGTGCAGCGTCTCCAGCATTTCGATGACGCGCATCGTTTCCTGAGACATGAGATCCGTCGGCGCCAATATGGGGAAATCGGCGGGATCTACGAGCGGCTCGGCTTCGGCTAGTCCGAAGCAATTGGAAGCGGCTAGAAGGGGTAAAACGGATAAGAGAGAAACGATTCTATTTAGCATATCGCGATTGATTCTAATGAGAGTTTTCTTTGGCGGTACTAGGAAGTACGAAATATTGAGAGAATTGAATGTAGATTAATGAGAACGTCGTTTTGGTGATAATCGTTACGGTTGTTCTCAAGTTAGGCAGTCAGGCGTTCAGCGCTTCTTTAGGAGATCGCCAGCTTCGTCCAGGATTTGCTTTTCCTCGGGAGTCAAAGCGCCGAATCCTTTGCTATTGATCTTGTCGAGAATGCGATCGACCTCCGCTTTGAGGTCTTTTCTGGGCTTGATATTGATTTTGTAGGGGAAAGCTTTCGCTTTGGGCTTTTTTGCTGGCTTGGGCTTTAGCCACTCAGGCATTTGAAACGTAGCTCCTTTGCCGTATCCAGGGTTGCGTTGGTAGATGAGCTTGTAAAAAACGTAGCCTCCTAGCATTCCGCCAAGGTGAGCGGAATGGGCGGTGCCGTAATTGTTAAGCAATTCGAAGAATATTAGGCTGAAAACTGAGACACCAAGGGGAACGTACAGTAGAAGTTTACCCTTGATGCGTAGGACCATCATGAAATTGACATCCTCCTCGGCGTAAATGAGGCCGAAGCAAGCGAGCATCCCGAATACCGCTCCGGAGGCTCCAAAAACGACCCCTGTGCCCTGTATGAAGCTAAAAATGTACCAAAGGATACCTCCGCCAAGGGATGCTCCGAGGTAGAGCTGTAAAAAACGTTTTTCTCCTAAATCCGGTAGAAGACCACGTCCTAGGAAGAAGATGCCCAGCATGTTGAATGCAATGTGACCAATGCTCGTTGGGTCATGAAGGAAAGCGTACGTGATAAAACTCCATATGTGGGGTCCGCCTGATCCGTTCGCAGAAAGCGCAAACGTTTTAAAGTATCCGTCACCCGCAACCAACTGAATAGCGTACATCAACACATTGAAAACGATGATCCCTAGCACCAGATTTCGAGACCTGAGGTTGTTGGATTGCATGTATGGTCGATCGTACAGCATGAAGTCTATTTTAGGATCACCAATTTTAGGCGAATTACAAGGAAGCTATCGGGTAATTAACGCATTAAATCACCTAGGGCTTAAGCGGTCGCAAGCGATTGGGCGCAAATATAAGTCAACGCATCGCTCCCTCTGGTTCCCGTTAATCGGTTAAATGAGGGATATCCAGTAGAAGGGACTCATTCTGTTACCTGGAAAGGCCGCTCGTTTCGATCAGCCGCGGAAGTCGCATTTAGTGCTGCGGTTGCTTGTCCCCGAGCACCTGTCCACCATGTATAGATACTTTACAGGGACGAGCAACCCTACCAAGTTAACCGTTGTGGAATATGGGTGACAGAAATAATCGGACCCCTACGCGCGCCGAGAGCGACAGTCCTGTCTTTAATGGCGTAGAAGCGCGACTAGTTATTGAAGCGGAATAGGGCGACGTCGCCGTCTTTGAAAAGGTACTCCTTGCCTTCGAGGCGATATTTGCCGGCTTCTCTGGCCGCAGAAACGCTACCTAGCGTAGTAAGATCTTCATAGGAAACGATTTCTGCTTTAATGAAGCCTTTTTCAAAATCTGTGTGAATGACGCCAGCAGCTTGCGGGGCTCGCATTCCGTTGGTGAACGTCCAGGCGCGGACTTCTTTTTCACCCGCGGTGAAATAGGTCTCTAGGCCGAGCAGGGTGTAGGTTTCCCTAATTAGTAGAGAGACGCCGCTGTCTTGGACTCCTAGGTCGGAGAGGAATTCCGATGCTTCTTCAGGGCTGAGGTCAATAAGTTCGGATTCGATCTCGGCGCTGATGACGATGCAGCCGGCGTTCTGGCTTTCCTTGGCGTAGGCACGGACTTTCTGGACCATCGGGTTGTTGTCCGAGTCGGCGAGGTCGTCTTCCATTACATTGGCCGCGTAGATGACGGACTTGGACGAAAGCAGATGTAGGCTTTTCATTACGACGGCTTCTTCGTCAGTTACTTCGAGTAGGTTGGCCGTTTTCCCTTCATTGAGGTGAGGGAGGAGTTTGTCGATTATGGCGCAAATCGCTTGGGCCTCCTTGTCGTTGCCGCGCGCTTTCTTGGAAGCCTTATCGCGCTGGCGTTCTACGGACTCCATGTCGGCTAGCAGTAGTTCGGTGTTGATGATCTCGATGTCGCGAATCGGGTCAACCGATCCCATATTGTGGATGATGTCGTCGTTTTCGAAGCAGCGGACTACCTGGACGATCGCATCTACTTCGCGAATGTTCGCTAAAAATTTGTTGCCGAGGCCTTCGCCTTTGCTGGCCCCTTCGACGAGACCGGCGATATCGACGAACTCGATTGCTGCGGGGATAACGACCTGAGTCTTCGCGATCTCTTGAAGGGCAGCGAGACGGCTGTCCGGCACGCTTACCACGCCCACATTGGGATCGATGGTGCAAAACGGATAGTTTGCAGATTCTGCATTGCGTGTCCGAGTCAACGCATTGAAGAGAGTTGACTTGCCAACGTTAGGGAGACCGACGATACCTGCTTTGAGCATAGGCGAGGAACAACATTCGATTGGATGTTGCTTGACAAGATCCAATTTTGCTAAATCTTCCTCATCTTTTCCAAATTTTCCAGGACACTTTAGACATGGCGTTAAAGATCAAACTTCAAAGAGGTGGAGCTACCCACAATCCTATATACCGCGTAGTCGTCGCAGAAGCTCGCGGCCGACGTGATGGCCGTTTCGTAGAGAAACTCGGCACGTATATTCCAAGAGCAAAGGGACAGCAAATTGAGCTGACATTAAACGTGGAGCGTGCGGACTACTGGACTTCAGTAGGAGCAGAGCCGACCGACACGTCAAAGGCTTTGATTAAGCGAGCTCGCAAAGAAGCTCCAGCTGTTGTTGCTGAAGCCGCTGAAGCGACTGCTTAAAGATCTCGCTATTATATTAGCTAGGACGAATTTCCAACCCGGTTGCAAAACCGGGTTTTTTCGTCTCTGGATTGTTCGCGGATACGAATTTCCATGAAAATCGACGTTCTCACGCTTTTTCCTCAAATGCTCGATGGCTTTCTATCGGAGAGCATGATGGGACGTGCTCAGGCAAATGAAGTGATCGACGTAAATATCCATAACCTTCGCGATTGGGCGAAGGGAAAGCACAAACAGGTCGACGATCGGCCTTTTGGAGGCGGGGCAGGCATGGTTGTCATGCCGGAGCCGATTTTCGATGCGATCGAGGAATTGCAGACGCCGAAGACGCATCGCATTTATTTGGCTCCCGATGGCGATCGCCTTACGCCGGAGCTCGCTCAATCGTTGGCCAAGAAGGAGCATTTGATTTTGTTGAGCGGTCATTACGAAGGAATCGATGAACGGGCTCGCGAAAATGTGATCGATCAGGAGATCAGTATTGGCGATTACGTGTTGACGAACGGGACCTTAGCGGCGGCGGTTGTGATCGATTGTTTATGCCGATTTTTACCCGGATTTTTAGGCGAAGAAAAATCATTGACTAGCGAAAGCTTCCAAGGCAGTTTGCTCGACTTTCCTCAATTCACGCGTCCTGCCGTGTTTCGAGACCTGCCGATTCCCGAGGTTCTTTTATCCGGAAATCACGCGGAAATCGAAAAATGGAGACAGCAAGAACGAGAGGAAAGAACGCGAAAGCGAAGACCAGATTTATTAGAGGATTAATATAATGAACCAGATCGTAAACGAACTTTCTAAAGAACAACTCAAGACCGACGTCCCTCCTTTCAAGGTAGGCGACGGTGTCAAGGTGCACACCTTGGTCAGAGAAGGCGAAAAACGTCGTATCCAGATGTTTTCCGGTATCGTGATCGCTCGCAAGGGCTCAGGTATTCAAGAGTCGTTCACGGTTCGTCGTATTTCTTATGGCGAAGGTGTTGAGAAGGTATTCCCGATTCATAGCCCAAATGTCTCCAAGATCGAAATCGAAAAGGAATCGAAGACGATGCGAGCTCGGATGTACTACCTTCGCGGCTTGATTGGTAAGAAGGCCATGCAGGTAAAGGAAAAACGTCTCACCAAAGGCCACTAAGCCTTGAGTCGAATTCAAATCATTTTTTAAGACCGCTCGTTCGAGCGGTCTTTTTTTTGGGATTGTTCGAAGGTGGGTCTGACAGGCTTTCCTGGTTTTTTGGATTCATGAATGTTTTTCATCGAAAACGAGTGATTCGTTTCAGTTCGAAACCCGAATCGGGTCATTTCGTAAAATAGAGGCATTTCATGGTGGAATGCCGTCCATTTTGCTCTTGAGGCTTGCGACTGGCTCTATTGGGGTGTTCGCGTTGGAATAATCGTTAGATTTTAAGCAATACGAAATGAATACAGAAATTCTCCAAAAAGCCGCCAATCAAGCCCGCGGGCTCGCAATTGATGCTGTTCACGCCTGCAAGTCGGGTCACGTCGGACTGCCTTTGGGTTCCGCCGAAATCGGCGCGGTCCTTTATGGCCAGTCTTTGAACATCAATCCAGATGAGCCGCGTTGGTTAAATCGCGATCGATTCGTACTCTCGGGCGGTCATGGCAGCATGTTTCTCTATAGTTGGCTTCACTTGGCCGGATTCGACCTAGCCTTGGAGGAGCTGAAGAATTTCCGTCAACTCCACAGCAAAACTCCAGGTCACCCGGAGTTCAGAGAAACGCCTGGTGTGGAAAGCACGACGGGACCTCTTGGTCAAGGCATCGGCAATGCGGTCGGTTTCGCGGTTTCCCAAAAGATGGCCGGAGCTAAATTCAATACGGCAGAGCACACGATTCTCGATAATCATGTAATCGCTTTGGCGGGCGACGGTTGTATCCAAGAAGGCGTTGCTCAGGAAGCATCGGCTTTGGCGGGTCACCTCCATCTCGATAATTTGATCGTATTCTACGATAGCAACGACGTGACGCTCGATGCGATGGCTGAAAAGTCGCAGAGCGAGGACACCGCAAAACGCTACGAAGCGATGGGCTGGGGCGTGGTGACGATCGATGGCCACGATTTGGCAGCGGTTTCGAAGGCATTTGACGACGCGAAGGCAGCAGTTGGAAAACCGCAGATCATTATCGCCAAGACCGAGATTGGTCGTGGTATTGTGGAAGTAGCGGGTACGGCCGCTGGGCACGGCGAAAGCGGAGCCATCAACCACTCCGAAGCCGCTCACGTACTTTTGGGACTACCTGAAGATCGCTTTTTCGTTTCCGATGAAGTCCGTGCTTACTTCGCGGAACTTAAGGAATCGCGGGTTGAGGCTTACAATGCGTGGAAGACGACGTATGATGCGTGGGCAGCGGCCAATGCTGAACTAGCGGCTCAGTTGGAAGCGGGCGCTTCGGCTCCTGTGGATGTGGATGATTTGTTCTCCAAGATCCCAGTTGCTGCAGACGATGCGAAATTGGCTACTCGCGCTGCGGGTTCGAACGTATTGCAGCCAATCGCGGCGGCTCGTCCGGAGTTCATCAGCGGCTCGGCGGATCTTCATGGTTCTACTAAGAATTACATCAAAGATGGCGGCGATTTTCTGCCAGGCAGCGAAAGCGGTCGCAATCTGCTTTTTGGAATTCGCGAGCACGCCATGGGCGCATTGCTTAACGGAATCGCCTACGATGGAATCTGGCGTCCGTCTGGCGCGACTTTCATGGTATTCGCCGATTACCTACGTCCATCGATTCGCTTAGCATCGTTGGCTGGGCTTCCGGTAACGTACATCTTTACTCATGACTCGGTTGGAGTAGGCGAAGACGGTCCGACGCACCAGCCAGTTGAAACCGTTTCAGGACTGCGGGTGATCCCAAATCTCGACGTAATTCGCCCGTGCGATACGGAAGAGACTGCTGGAGCATTTGTTGCGGCGATTGAACGCCAAGATGGGCCGACGGTTCTTTCGCTTACACGTCAGGGTGTTCCGAATATCAATACATCAACTGCGGATGAGCGTCGTCATGGCGTTCTTAAAGGCGGTTACGTTATTAAAAAGGAAACCACTGCTCTTGAAACGATTCTTATTGGTTCTGGTTCCGAAGTTCAGCATGCGATAGCGGCGTCTGAAGAATTGGGAGCAGGAACGCGTGTCGTTTCGATGCCGTCGATGCTTCGTTTCGATAGGCAGAGCGCTGAGTATAAGGAAAGCGTTCTTCCCGCGAGCTGCACGAAGCGAATCGCGATCGAAGCTGGTGTATCAGGATTGTGGTACAAGTACGTGGGACTCGATGGCAAGGTTATCGGAATCGATCGTTTCGGTATCAGCGCTCCGGGCGATACGGTGATGGCCGAGCTAGGAATGACCGCATCGAATGTGGTTGCGGTTGCAGGTGCCTAGTAGCAATTCGATATAAACTTTAACTAGGCCTCTGTTGCGGATGAAACCGTGGCAGAGGCCTTTTTTGGACGAAAATGAAAATGGGACAATTTTTGGAGATCACTCATGGTTCGGATCAGTATCGGCAGGCTTGTTTGCTGAGGAATGCTACGCTTCGTCTTCCGCTTGGATTGGATCTTTATGATGAAGATCTGGAAGCTGAATTAGCGTATCGGCATTTTGGAGTTTTTGAAGACGAGGAACTGATTGCATGTTTGGTGATCGTTCCTTTGGGCCCGGAAAAGGTTCAGTTGAAGCAGATGACGGTCGTTGAGGGCTTTCGAGGAAAAGGGATCGGACGTTTATTGATGGATGAAGTCGAAGAATGCTTGGTTACTTCGGGCGTGAGTGAAATCCGGTTACACGCTCGGGAGACGGCATTGGGCTTTTATGAGCGATTGGGTTTTTCGATTGAAGGGGATGTGTTTTGGGAAGTTTCAATTCCGCATCGAGTAATGTGGAAACGGATAGGGTTGGACTAAAAGGAGAGCTCGACTGTCCGACGAGCTGAGGTAGCTTTCTTAAAGCGATGGTAGATGTAGAAGTATGTATTAATGGCGATGAGGTCGATGAAACTCGATCGAGCGTGACGGCGGCTAACGCAGGAGGCGCGGCAAGGATCGAGCTGTGCGGCGGGATGCAATTCGATGGCTTAACGCCACCTGTAGAGTGCATTCAAGCTGCAAGGGACGTTTTTGAGCCGAAAGGGCTCTTGGTTATGATTCGTCCTCGGGCGGGCGATTTTCAATACTCGCCAGATGAAGTTGAGCTTATTAAATTGCAGATTTCTGCTGCTGCTGCGGCAGGAGCAGATGGGGTCGTGATGGGATTATTAAATGAGGTGGGAGATTTGGATCTAGAGCCGTTGAGAGAACTGGTCGGCTTGAGCCAATCGCTTGGATTGATGACGACGTTTCATCGGGCATTCGACGCTGCTCGAGATCGTCTCGAAGCTTTGGATGCGCTGATCGAACTAGGGTTCGACCGTGTGCTTACCAGCGGAGTGACATGGGGTATGTCAGGTTCGGCTTTGGATGGTGTTTCGGAATTGGATCGATTGATTCAGGCGGCGAAGGCTCGTCTTGAAATTGTGATTGGCGGTGGCGTCAACCCAGTGAACGCACCGCAGGTGTTGAGAAGTCTGAGCCCTTGGGATGGGAAACTATCGGTCCATGCGTATTCGGGAGTCCAGGACAAGGAGAATACGACGGTTTCGGGCGTGAAGGCCTTGGTGGATGCCGTGGCGAATTTTTAGGGCGATCGTATATCGCGGTACGGTCCACTTTGAGCGGGACCGTACATGTGAGTTTTCTTAAAGCTCGCGGATCTTGATGCTGCGGTAGCTTACGTGGTCGTGGTGATTTTGGAGCAGAATGTGTCCGGTTTCGCCTAGGCCAAATCCTTTGACGTCTTTGTATTTGCTACGAGCTACTAGGGCGTTGAAAATGTTCGAGCCGCGTTCGTATTCGACTACGTTGAATCCGTTGAGCCAGTGTTGAACGGTGCCATCGGCTTGGACGACCAATCGGGCGTGATTCCATTTGCCGATATTCAGAGGTACTTTGCGGGTGTGGACATTCCGGTAGGAAGGAATGAGGTCGTAGAGGGAGGCACTGGTGCGATTTCCAACTACGCCCATTTTAGCATCAGGGTGTTTGTTGTCGTCGAGCACTTGGTATTCAAGTCCTAAGTACTTGGCGTTCTTGCCTGGTTCAGCGTGATCGTTGACGAAGTATTTGACTCCGCTGTTCGCTCCTTCGGTGAGCTTGAATTCGAAATCGAGTTCGAAGGCTCCGTAGGTTTTCTTGGTGATGATGTCACCTGCTTCGGAACCGGCTTTGATTGTGAGCTCGCCGTTGCGGACGTCCCAGTCTTTCGCGGAGAACGGGTTTACGCCTTTTATCGATTTCCAAGCACTGGTGTTGAGACCGTCAAAGAGAAAACTCCAACCCTGTTGCTTCTCGGTCTTACTGAGCGTATTGGGAGCGACATTACGTATGTAGATGCCTTGATCAGGGGTGAGCTTGGGAGACTTGGTGTTGATGCGTAGATTGCGCCAGCGGACCTGGAAGCCAGCGTGATCCAATTTGTCTCCGATGCTATGAACTTGGAGTCCGATGAATCCGGTGATCGGTTTTGCGTCGACGATGTGGGAGACGGGTTGGCCATTGAGAAAGGTTTGCACTTCATTGCCGACGCATTCTATCCGAGCCTTATTCCATTGTTCGTGTTTGAAGAGCGCTCGGGCAGGTTCGTTGTAATCGACGGGATAGAGCCAGCCGCGATTGGCTTCGTCATAGATGCCGGCGGTCCATGCTCGCTCGGCCGTGTCCAATTCGAATTGGTAGCCATAGACACGTCCGTCGGGGAGGTCTGGGTTGGGCTTGGTATTGCTTCGGAATTGAACTCCTGAGTTGAGGCCGTCCTGGACCCAAACGTCGAACTCCAGAACGAAGTCTGTGTAGTCTTTCTCCGTCGTCATGAAGGAGTTGGGCGTTTCGGCAACGCTGCTGCCGATGATCTCGCCGTTCTTGATTTCGTATTTGGCAACGCCGCCGAGCTGTTTCCAACCGTTGAAGTTCTTGCCATTGAAAAGCGGTTTCCAGTCGTCTGCGAAAGTGACTGAACAAAATAGTGCGATTAGCGAGGTAGCGAGAATGCGTCGGGTAAGCTTATCCATAAGCTTGTTAGTGTTGTGGGTCGTTTGGGAGATTTCAAGCGTTAATGTGGTGGTATCCGGGCAATTCGCTCTTCGCATTGGTTGAGTGGCGAAGGCAGGTTTTGATTGCAAAAGTGGTCAATTGGATGATTTTAGCGATGTGGACCTCCCCACCACATCTTCCGATAATTCGAAGTTAAGCGATAGCGTTCAACAGGATGCCGAGCGTTTATTGGGTTTGGTGTACCAGGAACTTCGAAAAGTAGCTGCTTCCAAATTGGCGAGAGAGCAAGCAGACCAAACGCTTCAAGCGACTGCGTTGGTGCATGAAGCGTGGCTGCGAATTGGGGGTGAGGAGCAACCGGCTTGGGCCAATCGCGCTCATTTCTTCTCCTCGGCGGCTGAAGCGATGAGACGGATTTTGATAGAACGGGCCCGGCGGCGCATGGCGTTGCGTCACGGAGGCAATCAGCGTCGCGTCGAATTCGACGAATTGGAGGGGTTGCCCGAATCGATGAACGACGATAAGCATGTTATCGACTTGACGGAGGCTCTGTCTCGGTTTGGAGACGAGAATCCGCAAAAGGCGGAATTGGTGAAGCTCCGCTATTTCGTGGGCCTAACGATTGATGAAGCAGCGAACTTGCTGGATATATCTGCTCCGACTGCGAAGCGTTGGTGGGTTTATTCCAAAGCGTGGCTTTATCGGGAAATTAAAGAAGCGTGATCTTTTTTGGCGGATTATTGCGCGTTGGCAATTGGAGCGGAATACCGAATCGAAATGTTGGAAGGTAATAATCGAGAAGAGTGCATTTTCACCGAAGCGCTTAAGTTGGCCGGACCTGAGCGCGAGGTTTACTTAGGCCAGGCGTGCGGGGATGATGCGGGATTGCGCGATCGCGTTAACTCCTTGCTTCAAGCTAGTGATGAATCGGAAGACTATTTGGAGCCTGCCGGCGATGGAGGGTTTGCGATCGCTCGAGCGCTTCAGCAATCGGCTCCCTGCGACGAGATGCCTGGGGATTTCATCGGGCGTTACAAATTGCTCGAGAAGATAGGTGAAGGTGGCTGGGGAGTCGTCTGGATGGCGGAGCAGAAAGAGCCGGTACACCGACGCGTCGCCTTGAAAATCTTGAAGCTGGGGATGGATACGAAGGAGGTCGTAGCTCGATTCGAATCGGAGCGCCAAGCCTTGGCGATGATGGACCATCCGAATATTTCGAAAGTTTTCGATGGAGGAGTGGCTCCAAGTGGACGCCCGTTTTTCGTAATGGAACTCGTGCGTGGAGTTTACATCACTGATTATTGCGATCAGGAAAAACTCTCTGCCAAGGATCGACTCCGGCTTTTTGTTAAAGTTTGCCAGGCGGTGCAGCACGCTCACCAAAAAGGCATTATTCATCGGGATCTTAAGCCGTCCAATATTCTAGTGACGGTTGATGATGGTGAAGCGGTTCCCAAGGTAATCGATTTCGGGATCGTGAAAGCGGCTCAGTCAACATTGACCGATAAAACGCTTTTCACCAGGTTTCATTCTTTTGTGGGGACCCCTGTGTATACAAGTCCCGAGCAAATGCAAATGAGTAGTCTAGATGTGGATACTCGAAGCGATATCTATAGCTTAGGCGTTCTTTTGTATGAATTGCTTTCCGGTAGGCAGCCATTTAATCCCATTCGACTTTCCGAATTGGGGATCGATGGTATGCGTAAGGTGATTAGCGAGGAAGATCCAATGTTGCCCTCCGCTCACGTTACATCATTAAATCAGGAAGATCGAACATCGATCGCGATGAATCGAAGCCTGGATTCGGATCGGCTGCGTAAGGAGTTGAGAGGAGAACCTGATTGGATCGTAATGAAGTGCCTGGAGAAGAATCGGGAGCGGCGTTACGAGACGGCTAATGCGTTGGCGATGGATATCAAGCGGTACCTGAATCGAGAACCGATTTTGGCGCGTGAGCCGACGACATGGTATCGAATGAAAAAAATGATCGACCGCAATCGGGTAGTTTTTGGAGTTTCGGCTGCATTAGCAGTTTGTTTGTTTGTTGGGTCGATCGCGATTGCGACACTGGGCTTTCTTGCGGTTCGCTCCGATCAGCTTGCCCAAAAGGAGGCTGACAAGAGCGTGCAGATTTCCGAATTCATTAAAAGTAGATTTAGTTATATAGAACTACTGGTTGAATTGCAGTTGAAGGGGAAGGCGCAAACTCGGATAATAAAAGAAGTGCTGAAAGAGACTTTGGATCGCGATGCTGAGCAACTTGTCGGCGTTTTGCCCTATGCTAAGGTTGAGTTGTGCGATATCCTTGGGGCTGGTTATTTTAGAATTGGCGAGTACGAATCTGCTGAATCGATGTTTCGTGGCGAATTGACTGCAATTGAAAGTTCGAATGAACCCGATGAGACGTACACCGTCAGAGCGCTGAATCACTTGGGGGCTGCTTTGGGTCGGCAGGGCGAGCTTGAGCTTGACGAGGCGGAGGAGAATATTCGAAAAGCCCTACGTCTCCAGCGAGAAGAGTTGGATGCAAGCGATCAAGAAATTGCGAGGTCATTGGTTAATCTAAGCGTTGTTCAAGTGAAGAAAGCGGCTAGGTCCCGGTTGTCGAATGAGGACCGGGAGACTCAATTGGAAGCAGCGGTTAAGTCCATTGAGGAGGCATTGAAATTGCAGCGGGAATTTCTCGGAGACGAGCATGAAGAGATAGCGGCGTCGCTCAACGAACTTGGCTTTATTCTTGCCTGTAAAGGTGGGATAAATCTGATTCGGGCAGAGTCGGTTCTGGAAGAGGCTCTCGAGATGAATCGAAAGTTTGGCGATGTGACGCCTGCTGTGGCGAGTTCCTTAAATCTCTTAGCAATCACTCAATTGATGAAGGGCGATATCAGGGACGCGTTTGAGAATTATGAAAGGGTTAAATCGACACGCAAAAGCCTTGAGGAAAGCGCCGCTAGGGATCTGGTTTCAACTTACGATGTATCCGTTTGGGAACATCAGAATACTGGAGAAGAATCGTTGGAGGCGCTTCACGATGTAATTGCGTTGACGATTCCCCGTTTCGATCCGGATAGCCTGGAAGTCGCTGGTTTTTTGGCGATTAAGGCTTGGACCTATAATGAGGAAGGTCGGTTTGTGGAAGCGGAAGAAATTGCTAGGAGGTGTTTGGCGATACGCGAACTGGATAAAAACGATCCCGATCCTTGGGTTCCCTTCCATACGCAAAGCATGATTGGCAGGGCTATACTGGGGCAGGCTTTACTGGGGCAGAGGGCTCTTGAAGATGCGGAAGATTTTTTGAAGGTTGGGTATGAAGGGGTTAAAGAGCATAAATCGAGTTTGACGATTGAACATAAAAGTCGACTGGCTGAGTGTTTTTATTATCTCGTTCGCTTGTATGAGGAAATGGGAGATGAAACTGCCCTAAAAGAATTGATGGCGGAAGGGAGTAGGGACGTCATAGTTCAGTAGAGAAGAAGAGCGAATTCACGCTGTGGATTCGCTCTGTGTGACGTTGAACATTCGATACGGAAAACCGTCAGGTTTTCCTCGGATCCGTTCGTTAATTATTTCCTGTTCTAACAATTGAAGCAGGTGCGAACCATGGGTCTTGATCGAACGGGTTTCCAGGAAGAGGGAGATTCCCTAGTTGTTCGGGCGGCGTGTCGGGTGAGTGGCTACAGGATCTAGTCGTGTCTTGGTTCCAGTGATTTTGTGGATCAGCCATTCTGAAGCGCGCCAGAAGTTGATTAAGTTTAAGGTGGGGTTGACCCAGGGAGTAATGACGCAGTAGTCAGTGTCGTGGTTCGAACGATGGTGTTTGTAGTGATGTTTGGGTGACAGGACTATATGGAGGTTCTGTAGCTGAGTAGCTAGCCAAGGACGTTCTCGTTTCGTCTGATGAGCCCATTTGTGGATTTCATTGGCATTCCAGCCAATAATGAGCGTGGTGATCGTAAAGAAATTCAGGCAGTCAAGAATGTGAAATACGGCTGCGAAAAGCAGAACGATAGGAAGACTGGATCGAGCGTTTTGCCACCAGTTGTTGCTGAGGAAATCGCGTGGGTCTACATGATGTCGGATGTTCGCCTTGATCGGCTTCCCTACAATCGGCGTATTCGGACTTCCGTAGGAATCTTCTAACCAATGGATAACTCCTGCGATGAAATCTGCGAGCGAGAGCGCCAGGAGTAGTTGGAGTGGGTAATACCATAGAGAGATGAAGTTCATACTCTCTAGAGCGAAGTTCTTCTGGAAAACGGATCACGCAATACTCATAGCTTTGATGAATTAAAAAGCATTTCGGGGTTTTCGAGCCAATTCTTTGGCTATGTTTGAGAAGGCATTGGATAGTTCGAAGACTTTAGTTTCGATTGAGTGATCCTTCGCGAGAGGAAACTGCGCGTTGATAGGAAAACCCTCTTTTCCTATGGTTCGCATTCTCATTCTGCCTCTTTTTTCGCTCTTAATCGCAGCCCTCCAATCGGGATGTCAGAATCCAATGGCCTACTCTAGTAGTTCGCCAATACCGATCGGCGTTGGTACCGGACTTGTTGGTCTTACGGCAATTGGAACGGCCCATAAGTCCAATCAATTGGATTCGGTTTCACCAGCCATAGGAAGATCGAGAACGTATCCGGTTGGCGGGTCAATCCGAAATGAAAAGGAGGTTCTTGGCACGACGAAGAGGTCTAATGGGAGAACCGGCGGCATGGATAGAACTTCTATTGGAGAGAGTCTCATTGGAGTATCTGTTAGTGAAGTGGCGCGGATTTATCCCCGTGCCTCTAGGCCGAGCGTAAGCTCGGAATTCGGAGTGGTGGTAGAATCGATGGTCTACGATACTCGTGGAGAGGCTTTAGTGCGCGTTAGCCGAAACGGAAATGTCAGAGTTGTCGGAAAGTCCGTGGAGAATGCGACTGGAACTGGAATGCTAGGATCGCGTAGGCCTGTTCTGGACCTGCCTTCCGGCAAACTGGAGAGCATTGTTGTCCTGTTGGATGATGGACGGACCCGTTTCGTTATTCAGGAAGTTGAAGAGCTGAGATTTGGACCTGGAGATAGAGTTCGTGTTACTAACGACCGGTACATGCATGTCTATCATCTGTAACTTTTTTTTGGGTACTATATTAGCATAAACACTAGACGCATATGAAAAAGATAATTGGCATCAACCGAATGGTCATTTTGCTCATGGCCGCATTTTTTACGAGTGCCTTAACTGGCGCCCCCCCACCATCTTCTTGGGGAATCCCGAAGAAGGTTGAATACGGGACGATCATGGGAGCGTTCCCGTATCTTACGGATGGTCATCATTCGGGTGGTGGAATGATGGTAGGAGCGCTTCTTGGTACGGCGATTACTCGGGATAATAATCCGTTTGATACTACTGCTGTAGTTTTGGGCACTATTGCGGGCGGAGCAGTGGGAATGATGGTTGAGAAGCGGATCAACTCCGAGAAACTTGTCCAGGTTCATGTCTTGGTAGATGATGATATGGAGGTTGAAGTGACGCAATATTCCGGAAAGCGGAAATTTAGACTCCATGACGAGGTGAAGGTGCTTCATTTCAACAACGGTAAGAAGCTTGTGTACCATCGTGATGAATCGGTCGATTGGGAGACGAATCCTTACATTGATTCGGGAGGTTCCGTTAGTGGATTGGCTTCACGCTAGGTCGATTGATTGGGCCCATTGGTTATGAAAATTTTTCAGGAAATCGCTCGAATGAATGCCTTAGTCCTCAATCTCAAATTGATTGTCGCCATTCTTCTTTTACCCTTATTGGTCGCCGGGTGTCGAACGACGCAGACTGTTGGAAAAAGGGGACCGATTTCGGAATCGCAGCGAGCCAAAATCGGTCGGATTGCCATCGAAGTTCAAGCGGAACCGAAAATCGAAATTAATGGCATTACGCGTAGCAAAGCGGGTGGAGCGGGTAAAGGAGCAATGGGTGGAGCGTTGGTAGGGACAAGTATCGGAGCCGAAACGGGTCTTTTGGCTATATTATTCATTCCGGCTTTTGCGGTGGTAGGAGCCGGAGTCGGAGCGATTACCGGAGCGGTCGTGGCGAAGGATAAAGAGACTACGAAGCGAAATACCGAAGCAATTGAGGAAATTGTAGCGGGCGCTTCAACGCAATTGGAGCATTCTGTAGAAAAAGAACTGAGTTCGCTAGAAGGTTGGCCTTATCGATTGGAGAGCAATTCGGCTGATATTCTTTCGAATGAAGACTCGGAGTATCAGTCGCGGCTTGTTCTGAAATTCGATCGGCTATCTGGAATGAGCGAAGGGAATCTGAGCCCTCAGTCGCGGCTAATGTTTCAATGGTCGAGCTCCGCGCGTCTCTATTTTGGGAACGATACGTTTGCATCCGATGAGCGTCATTATCAATTCAATACGAAGACTATGCCATTGGCGAAATGGGCGAATAATAATGGAAGCGCTTTGAACGATGAGATATTGACCTTTGCTAGGATCGCGGCGAGAGGGGTTATCGATGACTTTTTTCGGAATAGTTCGATGTCGGTGGCATTGGAGCACCCTGCATCTCGAGGGGTCTTTAAGCCTCGACGAATCGAAACATTTACGCCGGTTTTGAGATGGCGATTGATTGATTCCGGAAAACCGATTGATCCGGAAATTGAATCGACGGTTTCCTATCATCTAGTGGTATTGAGCAGCGAAGGCGGAGAGCAGAAGTTCGAAGATCTGGATACGAACTTCCAGGAGGTTCGCTTGCGTCCAAACGAAACCTATCGTTGGAAGGTTCAAGCGTCGTATAGGGCGCGGGACCAACTGCGCAGAACTCCTTGGACGCTTGAATCGCGTTTTCGTTCGCCGAAAAAATAGATTCAGTTCGAGAGGCTTGCAACTGGTCGAGCATTTTCTATTCTTTCAATAGACCCCCCATCTGTATGAATCTTCTCAGACCTCAAATACCGTACCGATTTATGCCGCCGAAATATTCGCGGGCATTTAGACCGGTACTGCATGCTCTCACGCGCTTGTCGCTCAGGTTCGAGCATAAGGTCAGTGACGTTCGTATCGTTGGACAAGAAGGTTTGGAGCGTTTGATTAGGGATGGGCAATCGATTATGGTGGCGCCGAATCATGCGGATCATGCGGACCCGGCCTTAATGATCACTGCAGGGAGGCGGAGCGATTTTGCATTTCATTTCATGGCGGCTCGCGAAGGATTTGAGCGGAACTGGTTTCACCAATTCGTATTGCAGCGCGGCGGCGCTTTTTCAGTGAACCGAGAAGGAGGGGACATCGCGTCGATAAAAATGGCAATCAAGGTATTGCAGGAAGCGCGATTCCCTTTGGTGATCTTTCCGGAAGGCGAGATTTACCATCACAAAGAATCTTTGGATGAATTAAACGAAGGCGTGGCTAGCATCGCGTTGAGGGCGGCTTCGAAACTTCCGGAAGGCCGTAGAGGTTTTGTGGTTCCGGCATCCATTACGCTTAAACACGATGCTTCTGTGCAAGCGACATTTTCCGAGCGATTAAACGCCTTGGAGAAATCGGTTTCGCTGGAACCTCGAGTAGGAGCGAATCCGGTCGAGCGCATCTTTGATTTTGGATCTGCTTTTTTGTCGATGAAGGAAAAGGAGCTTTTGGGTGAGTCTCGAAAAGGCGAGCTCGTGGAACGCCTTCAATATCTGAGACAGACGATCGTGAGCGATGTTGAAAGTCAGCGGGGGATGTCCAATGGGGAGCTGACGATCCCAAAACGAATCAAGGCGCTGCGTGCGGTTGTCCGAAAGGAGCTAACGCAAAAGGCGGAGGATCTCAGTTCCGAGCGTATTCATGAATTGTACGATCAGTTGGACCGGGTGTACATGGCGCACCAGCTCTACAGTTATCCTGGGACTTATTTGAGCGAGGATCCATCTATCGACCGTATTGCCGAAACTATTTTCAAACTGGAAGAGGATGTGCTGGGCAAGGCGTGTCATTTGGGTAAACGGAAGGCGGAAATTCGTTTTGATGATCCAATTGATTTGGCTGAGTTCCTCGCAGAGAATCAGCTTAATTCCAAAACGGGTGTCGATCCGTTGACGCGTTTGATTCGAGACCGTATTCAGAGATTAATAACAAAATGAGCAGCGAGCGCGTTACGTGCCCGTATTGCTGGCAATCGATTGACGTTGAAGCGCCTGGGTACGAAGAACAGCCGGTCACGCTGACAGCTGATTGCGAAGTGTGTTGTCGACCAATGCGGGTCACGTATTCTTGGGAATCGCCGCATGATGATCCGTATGTCGAGATCGATCCGGAAAACGAGTAAGCTCTCGTTTTTTCATCATTCGGATTTTTTCTGCAACTTTGTGATTAGGCAGTGTGTAAGTGTAGGTATCTCTAGGAGACTGCTTAATAGGTTCGAGTTTTCGAGGTAGGGTTGGCGCAAGCTCCGGCCCTACGGATATCGAATATTTTGGCAGCTCTTAAAAACGTTAACCATTTACAAAAAATATATAATGAAAAGATACCTTAGTTCATTCGCAGCTGCAGCGCTATTGTGCGGCTTTAACCTTAATGCTCAATCGGTAGCCGATTCGAACCCTGGCTATTTCGATTTTTCCAATTTCATGGCCTTCGATACTGAGGGCGCAAAAGTTGAAGTTAATATCAATGGTCCGCTCTTGAAATTAGCTACTGCGCTCGTTCGAGATGAGTCTCCCGAAGCTGCGAATTTGATTGAAGGACTTAAGATGCTTCGTGTTCGTGTTTATACGGTGACGGACGAAAATCGAGAGGGTTTTGCTCAGAGCGTTAAGGAAATTTCCGAGAAGCTAAACACTGAGAAATGGGATCAACTGGTTCGAGTGAATGATGGGGATTCTAATGTCGGGATTTTCGCGAGAATGCCTTCGGATGAAGCGATCTCCGGTCTTGTGATCAGCGTAGCGGAAGCGGATGAGGCGGTCTTCATCAATATCGTTGGAGACATTGAATTGGATTCGATCGCCGATCTTGGGAGGCACCTTGACATACCGGCGTTGGATAAACTCCGCGAACTCGAAAAGTCAGTAGAGGAGAGCTAGGATGGGAGCGAAACATTGTTGCGTTGGGCTTCTGGTTCTTTTCGCTTTGGTAAGTTCCGGCTGCGTTCGTCCGAATTCGCATTTTCGAGATGTAGCTTCCGAGATTCTATCGGGTAACGAAAGTATAGATACGAAAATCGAACTGAAAATCGGAGGTGTTTCAATCCTATTGGCTAAGACGATTGCCGGCTTTATTGATGACCCGGATTTGCAGGAAGCTCGTGAATAT
>JBNMOQ010000023.1:0-33784 GCA_051275055.1 Candidatus Pelagisphaera sp. | reverse complement strand
TCAGCGCCCTCCAAATCGCGCAACTGAGTTTCCGTCAACTCAACCCGTTTCTCAATCGCCGCCAAGCTAATTTTAAGCGGTGCCCGTTTAGCCTTCAATTCAGCGAGCAATTCCGCGTTTTTCGCAACCTCCAGCAAAGAAGCCTCCTCCGCCAACCGCTCGACTTCCGCCATACGAACCGCCTCTGCCTCTGCTCGAACCCTGTCTCGCTCAACAATCGCGCCTCGCCAAAACCAAGCTCCGATAAGTAAAACGGCAATCAAAAGAATCGCTCTCAAAATAAGTGGAAACGATTTACGATTCGATTGTGGAGCAGGCGATTCCGGTGGCTTTTCAGGAAGTATAGTAGGCTCCGGTTCTGACTTTACTACCGGCGATACTTTCGGTTCGGCCTCTGGAATATCGGCCACGATTGGCGAAGCCTCTTCTGCAAAAACCGCCAATTCCTTGGCATCGATACTCGACTCGACAACCTCGATCGCCCCATCGATTCGCTTCAACGCTTCTGCGTACTTCAGCTCGAGCCCCGCAGTCGGCGCATTATCGCGTTTTACATTAAGCCGATCGCGCAACTCTCGGTACGCACAATGTCGCTCCTCCTCGGAGGCCCCCTCCTGAAGCCCCAATATACGATATGATTCTTCCAAAGTCATAAACACAGTCCAGGGTAACTAAACAAACTAACCGGATTCCCCAACTCCATTCAACGAATACAACCCCAATCCAACCCGAACTCAACCCTGAAAAACGCCCCGCTCGGCCCAACCCAAAGGCAGGGCGAGAGCGTCCCGCTCCGCCGAATACAAGTCACCTTAACTGAAACTCCGACCGGAACCACGCCGCGCTGCGACGCAGCTACGCTAGGAACTCGCGTGGGACCTACAATGATAATTGACCACAGCTTATGCCAACCCCCTTCGCTCGATTATCATGCTTTGTCGGCTTATTGTTTCAACAGTGCCCTGCGGGCACTGTTAAGAAAAAACGGAACTAGAGTCAAAAGAACGTATCCTGTTAAACAAAAACACACACTCACGCTTACAACTGCAGACCCAGGTAAACATGATCAAAACGTTCCCCATCGATCTCAGCAACTTTCGGAAACCTACCCCACTCTTTGAAACCATATTTCGTAAGTAGATGAATACTCGGGGCATTCGACTCTAACAATATCCCAAACAAAATTCGGATTCCTAAAGGCGGACATTTCGCCATAGCATGCTCTATCAACTCAGACGCAACACCTTGGCAACGATGGTTTGTCGAAACATAATAGCTAATCTCGCATGATCCAGCCACAGCTCGCCGACCGGAACGGTAGGCGCTAAAACTGCACCAACCAACCACCTCATCATTCACGATCTTCACATCTATCGGATATCGCCCATCTTGGTGTTCTACCAACCACGACTTCCGAGACTCAATCGTGACGTATTCAGTATCCGCCGTCGACACCCTCGTATCAACCGCCTCGTTATAGATCCGAATAATATCGGGCCAATCTTGTTTAGTTGCGATTCGAATACACATATTCTTTGGATAGTCTCAGAACCAACACCTTCGTTTGATTACACCAATCTTTCTCTCATTAAACCCAAAGCCAATAAAGAAGTGAAGGCCGTATTCATTTCCTCTCTAGTGGGGATGGCACGGTTGACCCAGTCATACACACCCACAATCTCGAAGATTCTGTACAGCCCACCTCCATCCCAAAACATGGCAATAAAGATGATGGGAGTTACGTTATCCTTCATTATTTATCCCTACGGCTAAGAAGTTACTATTGGATTCTTCGAAAGAATTCCAATGGGATCGAAACACTCAAGTTCTTAATCCACACAAGTACGTAAAACGGTTCCAAACTTCAATTGGGTGCCATCTCATTTGAGATGATATAGGACCCCGTAGAAATCCTGTCGCACTTCAGCTTCTCTCTCCAATTCCGGGCATCACAATCATTGACAGCCCAATTAATTACCTATTTGTATTTAATACATGTCAATCAGCGCATCCTACACCGCTAAACGTCCCTTTCATGTCATGGCTAAGGCCATTGGGCCGAAGTGCAATTTGGATTGCCAGTACTGCTTCTATCTCGAAAAGGAGGCTTTGTTCGCGAAGTCGGAGCGCTACCGAATGCCCGACGTCCTGCTCGAGCAATACATCGCGAACTACATTGAATCTCAGCCGACAGATTCGGTTTCATTCGCTTGGCAGGGAGGAGAACCAACGCTTCTTGGGGCGCCCTATTTTCAACGAATCGTCGAACTCCAGCAGAAACATGCTCAAGGAAAACGGATCGAAAACGCGCTTCAAACCAATGGCACTCTACTGGACGATCGTTGGGGCGAATTCCTAGCGGAAAATAATTTCCTCGTAGGCGTTAGCATCGATGGCCCTGAAGACCTCCACAACGCCTACCGCGTAAAGCGAAATGGATCCGGATCCTTCAACGAAGTGCTTCGCGGCATTCGTATTTTGCAAAAACATGGGGTCCAATGGAATTCGCTCACTTGCGTCAATGCGATCAATTCAAAGCTGCCTCTCAAGGTCTATAAATTCCTCAAGGGCATTGGAGCTCGACACATGCAGTTCATTCCAATCGTCGAGCGCCGGCCCAATCCCGCCGCTCAGAAACTCGGACTCGATCTATCGACGCCGCCGAATTTGGAGAAACCTGAAGGCGATCCCGAGATGATGCCTTGGTCCGTCCAACCACGGGACTACGGAACCTTCCTCACGACGATCTTCGATACTTGGATCCGCAGAGATGTCGGCAAAACATTTGTGCAAATATTCGAGGTCAGCTTCGCCAAATGGATCGGCCAGCCAGGAGGTTTGTGTATCTTCTCGGAAACGTGCGGCGATGCGGTCGCTCTCGAGCACGATGGATCTATCTATTCCTGCGATCACTACGTGTATCCGGAATTCAAAATCGGCAATGTAAGAGACACGCCTCTTTCCGAAATGCTAAACTCGGATCAACAACTGAAATTCGGTAAAGACAAATCCGATACATTGCCACCAAAGTGCCACGAATGCGCCTATGTATCAGCCTGCAATGGCGGTTGCCCAAAACACCGGTCAGCAGTAACTAAAGACGGCGAAGCAGGGCTCAACTATCTCTGCGATGGATACTATCGCTTCTTCAAGCACGCCGACCCTTACTTTCGAACAATGGGAGAACTATACCGGCGTCGCCAATCCCCTGCCGACATAATGGAGATCCTGAAGAAGAGCAGGAATTAGGACGAAAATTTGAACCACGAAGTACACGGAGGTACGAAGCAGTAGGCTGTTTATTTTTTAACAGGATACACTTCGCTAGATGATGCCTCCTTCGTCGGCAGCATGATGGTCTTCTTATGCAAACCATCATGCTACCCGCCTTGGCGGGTTATCATACAGCGAAGCGTATCCTGTTAATACCTTTGCACTCCTACACTCTCACGGCGCTCGTCTTGAAAACCAGGTACACGTCAATTCCTGGTTTCAATGAAAGCTCTTCGATAGCGTCTCGGGTGAGTTCTACAACGAACCACGGTATCGAATTGGCAATACTTGCTGTAGCAAATTGACGCGACTCCGTCTCTTCAATTTCCTCGATTCGTGCGGGTATGCAATTCCTCGCGGACAAACCTTCAGGTTTCCCAAGCGCAATTAAGATATCATCCGAGGCCAGACTTGCCATGACACTGTCCCCAACGGCTCCTTCTAATTTTGGAACTCGAAGGCGAACTGCTTGATCTCCCTTCTCGATCTCCAGCGTCACCGTGCGTTCACGGATCTCCGTCAAGACTCCTGTAAACACATTCTCGAATCCTTGATCCTTTGCGGTATCGAATATGCGCTTACGCCTGAAAACCTCTTCCGGAATTCCTTGCTCCAAGACACGGCCATTCTCGAGCACCAATACCTCACTGCACAATGCCTGCAATTCCATCGGATTATGAGAAACCACCACCATTGGCAAATCAAAGGTGTCGCGAACCTTAATCAAGAACCGCAAAATCCGTCGCCGCAAAGCACGATCTAGCGACGCAAGCGGTTCGTCTAACAACAGTAACTGCGGCCCTGAGCATAACGCCCGACCCAAAGCGACTCGCTGCCGTTCGCCCCCTGAAAGTCGATCAACTCCACGGTCAAGCAAGGTCTCCAATTCCAAAACCTCCACCACACGCTGAAATGTAGCCTCGAAATCGATCCCATTCTCAAGAGCGCGCCGCTTGCCCATTTCTAAGTTCCCGCGCACATCGCGATGAGGAAACAACCAGTGGTCCTGGGGCACATAGCCGATGCGACGTTTATCTGCCGCCAAGAACAATCGATCCTCCGATCTCATCCACACTTCTCCCGCAAAAGACAAATGCCCACGACCGTCCTTTCGCAATCCAGCTATGCATTCAAGCAAAGTCGTTTTCCCCGAACCCGATACGCCGAACACTCCCAACATCCTGGCAGATCCCTTGTATTCAAGATTCAACTCAAAACGATCCAACGGCAATCTCAGGCTTAAATCGAAAAGATTATCCTTCTCGCTCATCGAGAACTTCCTTTCGTTTTTCGACTCTTTCGAGTCAGGTGCTCAGTTGCATAAACTGTCACGAATCCCACAAGTAACGCGACCAGCAATAAGCGATTTGCCACGCTTTCGTTTCCCGACTGTTGGGCGCTGAAGAGCGCCGAAGCCAAAGTCTGCGTTTGACCCGGAATATTGCCCGCGATAATTACGGTCGCCCCAAATTCCCCTAGAGCCCTGGTGAAAGCCAAAAGCGCTGCCGCGATCAATCCGCGAGATGCCAAGGGCAAAGTGATCGAAGCAAACGCTCTCCACGCTCCAAACCCCAAACTACGTCCCATATCCTCGAGTCGCGGATTCACTTCTTCGAATGCCACTCGAGCAGTCCGAACAAAAAGCGGGAAGGACATAACCGAACACGCAATCACCACGGCTTTCCAGGTCAGCAATACATTAAGATCGAATCCGAGTACCTTTTCGCCCAGCAGGCCATCGCTCGCAAAAAGCCTCAATAGCAAGTACCCCACCGCCGTAGGCGGCAAAACCAAGGGCAAAGTCGTGATCGTCGATAAAACGCCCTTCCCCCAAAACGAACGTCTGGCCAAAACATACGCCAGTGCCATTCCAGGAACCGCAACAACCAAACAGGTCGTCGTCGCCCAGAGCAAAGTAGCAAAGATCGTCTCGTAAATCGTTGGCACGGTTGAGGATGCTCTTGATGGAAGAGCTCGCTGGCAAGCGAGAATATGGTAGGGCGAGACCGTCCCGGTCCGCCGCTTTGTTTTGGACCTTACCGATACGGCGGACCGGGACGGTCTCGCCCTATCTTAATTCACTCGCCCAAAACCATGGAGCTCGAATATAGCCATGGCCTTTTCCGACTGGAGAAATTTATAAAACGCCGCTCCACCTGAAACGTTTTTCCGCCCCTTCAACAAGGCCGCTGGATAACGGATATTCCGCAAAGGCGACTCCAACAAAAGCCTCGCCCGTTCACCGGCTCTCAGAAAATCCGTCCGGTAAACCACTCCTATAGAATCAACCCGGCTCAACACTTGCTCCAGTGCTGCTCTCACATCGGGAGCGGGAGAAACTCGTGAACTTAATTTCTCCCACAGGAATTCTCCATCGCCACAACGCTCCTGCTCCAACCACCTTCGAGCATAACGCCCCGCTGGAACCGCATCCGGATCGCCGATACACAAAAACGCGAAATCAAGGCCGCAAAGATCTTCCAACCTATTAATTCGGAATTTCGTGTCAGCAGTACTCACCAGAACCAAACGATTCGAAAGCAGCGAAATCCGAGACCCCACCTCCAATCGTTCCTTTTCCTCGACAAAATCCATCCACTCTTCATCTGCGCTTATAAAAACATCTCCTCGGCTCGAAGCTGCGATTTGCTGGGCGAGCGTCTGGGATCCGGAAAAGTTAAATGTGACGCCCATCTCCGTTTCCTCGCGAAAGGCTTCCCCTACCTCGCTCAAAGCATCGCCCAAACTCGCTGCCGCGAAAACCAACACTGCATCGCCATCCGTATCCGACATCCTTTGACACCCTCCAAAGGCGCAAAACGCCAATACGCTAAAGAGTAGCGTAAGCTGTTTAAATTGAACTCGAACGAATCGACACATGACCCTAAAAGACATGAGACGATCCGAAACGAAGGCAACGCTCTTTCACGAGAAGCCTCGAGGAGTAGAGTTCTCATTTAGAAAGAATGAGATGAATTTTGCCACAAAGAGGCCCGAAGATCGGTAAAAAAAGGCCAAAGCAAAATGAACCACTCAAAGACTGATCACTTTAGGTTTTGATTGTTTGGAGAATCTTACTCGGAGGTACGTCTTTGTGCATATTCGGGCCTCTTTATAGCTAATTTTCTCCCCTCATCAAAAATCCTTTTCCGAATCCCTTGCTTCCCACACACGTCTTTGCGAGGGTCCCGCATGCCTGTTATGAATCCTCTTGAAACGCTCAAAAACACCTTCGGCTTCGATGCTTTTCGCGAAGGTCAAGAAACCATCATCACCCAAATTCTAGATGGAAAGTCCGCTCTGGCTGTCTTTCCCACCGGCAGTGGCAAAAGCCTGTGTTACCAGCTGCCTGCTCTACTGCTCCCAGGCCTAACCATCGTCATTTCCCCACTAATCGCCTTGATGAAAGACCAGGTCGATTTTCTCCAGAAACGATCGATCCCAGTCGCTCGACTGGATTCTTCTCTGACTGCCGACGAAACCCGCCAGGTGTACGCCGACCTCAATAGCGGCCACCTAAAGCTCCTCTACGTCGCGCCTGAACGCATTTCGAACGAGCGCTTTTTCGCCTCCATCGAAGATGTCCCAATCTCTCTCATGGTCATCGACGAAGCTCATTGTATCTCCGAATGGGGACACAACTTTCGCCCGGAATACCTCAAGTTATCCATAGCCGCCAAAAAACTAAAAGTCGGCCGCGTCCTCGCATTAACTGCCACCGCGACCCCTAGCGTCGTCGACGATATCCGTCGCGAATTCGCGATCCCACCCGAAGCCTACGTCAATACAGGCTTCCACCGCCCAAACTTGTTTCTAGAATTTTCGCCAACCGCAGCCATCGACCGGATTGAGACGCTCAAGCAAAAACTCGCTGCTTCGCCCGGCGGACCAACCATCGTCTACGTTACTCTACAAAAGACAGCCGAGAGTGTCGCCGAATCCCTCGCCGAAGCTGGCCATCCCGCAAAAGCCTACCACGCTGGTATGAAAAGCGATGCGCGAAGTAACATTCAAGATTGGTTTATGGCGTCCACCGATGGTATTGTAGTCGCCACAATCGCTTTTGGAATGGGTATCGACAAATCGGATATACGACGCGTCTACCATTTCAATCTCCCGAAAACATTGGAAAACTATTCGCAGGAAATCGGCCGTGCCGGTCGCGACGGCTCTCCTTCCCATTGCGAGATCCTCGGCTCCGATGAAGACCTCATCGTACTGGAAAATTTCATCTACGGCGACACGCCCACCGAGGCCAGCATCAACGCATTCGTCGATTTCATCCTCTCCCAAGAAACCGAATTCGACATTTCCATCTATCAACTCTCTAACCTTACCGATATTCGCCCATTGGTGCTAAGCACGCTTCTCACTTATCTAGAACTCGACGGAATCACAAAATTCACCGCGCCATTCTATAGTGAATACAAATTCAGCTATCTTGCTCCGCGCCGTGAAATCCTTGCCCCCTTTGATGCAAAACGCCAAGAATTCCTCGTTAAACTCTTCGACCAGGCAAACAAAAAGAAAACCTGGAGTTACATAAATCTGGATACAGCCGCCTCTAACCTAGGCGAAAATCGCAACCGCATCGTCAAGGCATTCAACCACCTCGAAGAAACCGGCAAACTAGAAGTCGGCGTGACTGGGCTGCGGCAAGGCATGCGATTGCTGCAACGACCAGACGCGAAGAAAGTCGCCCAGAATCTAGCCGACAAAGTCTTTCGCAATGAAACTCGAAATATCGATCGCACCCAAATGGTTATCGACCTCCTCAACGCCGATTCCTGCAAAACCCGAGCGGTTCTCGAATACTTCGGCGAAGACCTTGGTCAAGCATGCGGGCATTGCAGCCACTGCGAAACAGGCAAAACCGACACGATTCGCAATGCCGATCGCGATCTAGACGCCAAAGAGCAAACCCAAATCAAGCGATTCCTCGACCAACGCCCAATCGGATTCAAAACGGCACGCGAAAACACCAGATTCCTCTGCGGCATCGCCTCTCCCAAACTCAGCCGAAGTCGCCTTACTAAAAACGAACTATTCGGCGCCCTCGAACAAAGCCCTTTCAACTCAGTGCTAAAAGCTCTCGAAGGTCAGTAAAGAAGCGGTGTCGAATGTTAGGGTTGCCTGCCCCAGGCAACCGCATCGGTTTATGCGACTTCCGCGGTTGCTTGGGACAAGCAACCCTACCAACCAATCGAATAACATAGGTTGACCAACCGAGTCCGGGGGCCTCGATCCACCTGATCAATCTCAAAAAGTGGCGCGAAACGCCCCGGTCACCATTTTCCACGAGTTTGCCGTTGCTGCGCCAGCTTGAGCGCTCTAGCGCTTCTTCATTATGTCATTCGATTCACTCGGACTGTCCGATTTTCTTCTAAGCTCGCTTAAAATGTTGAGCTACGAAACCGCTACGCCTGTACAGGAAAAAGCTATTCCCTTCGTCCTAGAAGGCAGAGATTTATTGGCCGCAGCCCAGACTGGATCCGGTAAAACAGCAGCCTTTGTCCTTCCCATTCTTCAACGCCACGCCGACTCGCTTCAAAACGAGAAAACCGAACGCAGCCTAATCCTCGTTCCAACGCGCGAACTAGCCGATCAAGTGGGAGCCGCGATCCAACGCTATGGGCAGGCAATGCCACAAGCCCCCAAAACGCTCACCATATTCGGTGGTGTATCCATCGATCCGCAAATCGAAAAAGCTCAAGGCGGATGCGACATCATCGTGGCTACGCCCGGAAGATTGCTTGATTTAATCGAACGTAAAGCCGTCAGTATTTCCGAAGTCAATTTACTCGTTCTCGACGAAGCCGATCGCCTACTGGCACTCGGATTTGCCGATGAGCTCAATGCTATTCTTAAGCTACTACCCGACGAGCGACAGAACCTTCTCTTCTCGGCGACCTTCCCCAAAGCCGTAGTTAAAATTTCGGATACACTCCTCAACAACCCCGAACAAATTCAACTCGAAGTCGAATCCAAGCCAGCCGAGAATATTCTTCAACGGGCGATCGAAGTAGAGCAGAACCAACGCACCGCCCTCCTACGCCATTTACTCAAAACCGAAGAGTGGCCGCGCGTCCTCGTTTTCGTAGCTACAAAACGCAGAGCTGCAAACGTAACCGCCAAACTTACCAAACAAGGCATTCGCGCATCCGTCCTGCACGGAGATCTCAAACAAGACCAACGCACGCGCGCCTTGGAGAATTTCAAGAATGGGAAAACGCAAGTACTGATGGCAACAGATCTCGCCGCTAGAGGAATCCATATCGAGCAACTTCCCTGTGTCATCAATTACGACCTACCCCGCTCGCCAACCGACTACGTTCATCGCATCGGTCGCACCGGTCGCGCAGGCGAATCGGGAACCGCTATCAGCTTTATCACCGCTGAGGAACACAGGCACTTTCAACTCATCGAAAAACGCCACGACCTAAACATCGAACGCGAACGCATCGAAGAATTCATTCCCTTAGATTGGGACCCCGATGCAATTCCAGTCCCCACCGCGCCCGTAAAAGGTAAACGCAAAAGCAAGAAGGACAAATCCCGCGAAGCCGCCGCCCGAAAAGCGCACAACAAACGCGAAGCAGCCGGACTGAACCCCGAACCTCAGGATAGCGAAACGCCAACTCAAGAAGCTACGCCGCAAACTGACGTGGACTCAGCGACAAATGAAATCCCAGTTCTAGAATCTACCAAACCAGAGACCAAAGAAGCACCGGTTCAAGTCGAAGCTAAACCAGAACCTACACCGAAGCCCGAACCTCAAGTGGAAGCAAAGAATCCTGAGGCAGAGCCTCAAACAAAACCAACGCCTGAGCCGAAACCAGAGCCCATCAAAGAATCTCCTTTCGAAACGGAGGCACCCAGTCCTTGGGCTCAATCTCTAAAAAAGATCCGAGGCGAAGACTAAGCTAGATCACCGCTTTTTCGTAGGGCTGGCTCGCCTATTTCCGAACTCGATTTTCCGCAAAAAATAGATTCCCGGCAATATAGATTACTGCCCCGACTAATGCGGCGCCAGAGAGGACTCGGAACATAAAAACGTAGCCCATAGTTTCTGCCAAATAGCCGCTTATTCCAGCGCCTACCAGCATGCCGAACATCCGCATCGCCGTATAATAAGACAGCACAGTTGCCCGCTGGTCCTCATTCACCAAACTCGAGAGATACACGATCGCAGAGACTTCGATGCCTCCCCAACATATTCCATGCAGCAACAGCGGAATCCAAAGATAGTGCGGATCACCAATACAGGAAGTTGTGAATACACGCAGCGGCTGGGCAAGGAACGATATCGATAGAATCAAATTAGGACTCGCGCGATCTACCGCCTTACCCATTAACGGCAAAGACACCAAAGCCACTAAACCCATTACCCCTAATAGCATTCCAATAAGGCGAGTACTGCCGCCGAGATCGCGAGCGTAAGCTGTGAAGAACCCGTGCACTGACGGCTCCGCGAGGGCGATAAAGAAAAACGCTATTAGAAATCGCTTAATAATCGGATTCAATTCGCCAATACGCAACGGAACCATCGCATCCATTCGCACAGCAGGATCAGGTAGTCCTCGAATCAGAATAAGCGACAGAAGTAAAGTAACCGAAGCCACCCGCGCAACAACGCCGATATCATTGAAAATCAATGGCGACACCATTGCTCCTAAAATGAACCCAAGAGATCCGAACGCGCGGTAAATGCCAAACTTGCTCCCACGGTTTTTTCGACCAAATGCATTGACCGCAATAGTCGGCATCATTCCCGCGATCATGGGCATGAAAGCAGCTCGTCCCAACGAGTAGAAAAAGAACTCGCCCGGCGTTTCGCATATCGCGAAGTAGTGAAGCAATCCCGCGAATGCGATCGTGCCACTAGCTACGATTTTCTTATGCCACCGATTTCGGTCGGCAAGGCGTCCCCAGAAAAGCGAGCTCACGATAAAAAAGCCGCTACCAGAACCGAGGATCAACCCGATCATCGCTTCACCGACGCCCATGTCTTTCATCCGCACAGATTCGAAAGCGAACAAGACGCCCATTGAAGCGATTTGCAGCATGCAAGACAAACGCAATGTCCACGTGGTATTCATCAGTCGACTGCCAGCCCAACGCGACTAGGACGGGGCATCTATTCCACTCGGATCCTAAATCGACAAATTGGCAATGCAAATGCAATGCCGACGCCTAGGTTGCGGTAGTCTCGGCGATACCTCGCGACCCAGAACAACTACTACCCAACTGCTTCTACTAATTCCAGATGTCTCAGATAATCTGATACATTTCCTGGAAACAACGAAAGACCGTCTTTACGAACTTCCAACACTTTCGTCGCCAACGGATCCACAAAGGCGCGATTGTGCGAAACGATCAAATACGCTCCGGTGTATTCCTTGAGCGCTCGTTGAAGAGCATCCTGAGAACGCATGTCCAAGTGATTGGTCGGCTCATCGAGAATAAGAAAATTCGCCGCCCGTGCCAGCATCTTCGCCAATGCCAAGCGATTACGCTCTCCACCGGAAAGCACGCTAACGTTTTTGAAAACATCGTCGCCTCGAAAAAGGAAGGTACCGAGAATCGATCGAATATTCGTCGAATTCTTCCCCTCGGCCGCTTCTTCCATGGTTGCCAAAACCGTTAGGCTCTTATCCAGCTCATCCGCCTGATGCTGACCGAAGTAAGAGATGTGAGTGCTCTGTCCGATCTCTCTCTCGCCTGACTGATAAGGCTCCACTCCCGCGATGACTTTCGCGATGGTCGTCTTACCTGCTCCGTTCACGCCCACGACCACGATACGGTCGCCTCGTTCGATCCGAAGATTCGCATCGCGGATAACCGACAAGTCGCCATAGGACTTCGAAATATTCATCAAATTGATAACCGTCTGCCCACTCCGCGGAGGAGCAGCGAACGAGAAGGAAACGCCGTCCTCTTCTTTATCGATTTGAATACGCACAATCTTATCGAGCGCTTTGATCCGACTTTGCGCCTGCTTGGCCTTCGAAGCCTTAGCCTTGAATCGATTGATAAACTGCTCGGCCTGCTGAATCTCCTTTTGCTGGCTCTTGTACGCCTTCAGCTGGAGCTCTTTGCGCTCTACGCTTTGCTTTTCGTATACGCTGTAGTTGCCGCTATATACGTGAAGCGAGCCAAGCGACAATTCGAATGTCCGGTTGCAAATCTCATCCAAAAATCCGCGATCGTGAGAAATCATCAGCAAAGAACCTTCATAGCCCAAAAGAAAATCCTCCAACCATTTTTGGGACGTAACATCCAAGTGATTGGTTGGCTCATCTAATAACAGCAACGAAGGATTCGCCAACAGAAGCTTGGCCAAAGCAATACGCATCTGCCAGCCACCACTGAACTCCTCGGTCTTGCGCTCCATATCGGAACTCGAAAAACCGAGTCCGAGCAAAACCGACTCGATTCGAGAAGGCAGCTTGCCCGCATCCAGATCTTCCAAACGATGCTCCCAAGTCCCGATCAATTCCAGCGTCTCGTAAAATTCATCTGACGACGTATCCATCTCGTCGAGACGGGCTTCCGCCTCATCGACTTTCGCTTGAAGTCCCAACACATCGGCAAACGCCGTTTCGGTTTCCTTGAACAAGGTCCGCCCGTGCATGTCTATGCCATCCTGAGGCAGATAGCCGAACGTAACGTATTTCGCCTTGTCGACCTTGCCTCCATCAATTTCCTCGAAGCCGCAAAGCACCTTGAGCAAGGTACTCTTGCCCGACCCATTGCTACCAACCAAACCGATCCGATCCTTCGCCCCAATAGTAGCGCTGACATCTTTATAGAGATAGCGTTCTCCGTACTGGAGTTTGATGTTTTGCAATGCGATCATAGGAAGCGAATTTTTAGGCTCGAAAACGAGCGAATCAGGAAAAGGGGCCACTTGTGTTCAGGACCGGGCAAGCCGTCAATGACCGAAATTGGACTTCGCAGTTTTTTAGTCCCCAAGGAAAGACTGCAGCCCTTGCCGATCCCCCTTCCTACTGCCAACTCGAAAAATCGCGATCAATCACCAACTTCACCCGTTTCTTCGACAACCCCAGACGCGCCACCTAAAGGCTTTCCATTTAGGCCATATTTTACGGGAATAAAAACCCGCCCCAAATACTCCTTCGAATAACGAGCTATGAACCAACGTAAATCCCTTATAACCGTCCCCTTACAGCTGAGGCTCCCTATTTGCCTGAGCATCGCCGCGATAGTCCTCTCGAGCTGCACATCCGTTCCCGTCTACCAACAGCAGTATGTTTCGAAAGGCGGCATGACCTTTTCAGACAACCCTGCCGAAACCGATCGGGTAAACCTAATCTCCCAAATCGAACCGGGAAGCGCCGTCTCAGGAGGAGCTCAAGCAGCCGGTTGTACGGCTTGTCGCTAATTTTCGATCGATGCGTCTTAAATCTCACATTTTCTTCGCGATCGCCGTCACAGTCGCTCCCATTCTCACTCAGGCTGGAATCGAACGGACGGACGCCTCGATTGAATTGATCGATTCCTCCGACGTTTCGCTTTTTCAGGTGAGCTCGATAACAGCTGCCCCGATTGCCGATTGGGAAGTTGACGTCAGCCTTTCCGCTAGCGACTTCACCTTCGACTACAAACCAGTAGATTTCGACTTCAACGGATCGGAGATTACCCGCGACGAACAAAACTACGCTCTCCAGCTCAATGGCCGCAAATTGCTTAACGAGCAAACAACCCTACTCCTCGGAGCCGGAGTCTACGACGGCTTCTCGAACTACCGCTCTGCCTGGCTCGACGAATACTACCGCCAGCAATTCAATGACCTAACCGGTGTCGTGGGCGCCGAACTTTATCAGACGGCCGCTCCTAAAGGCATCAATGGTAACGTTGGGCTTCGCTGGATGTACCGACCAAGCAACGCTTTTGCTCAATTGACCGTATCTCAGCTTCAAGACGACGTGGCTCCCGGATACGAAATCGATTTCGATGGACTTCGGAGAGGCCAACTCGCGCTTGCGACGACGGCCATAAGTCTCTCAACGGAAAACATCCTTACAAAACGGATACGATCATTGGTCAGTCTTAGAGCCTCTCAAACGAGTCAACGCTCTTGGCGCTATGGCAGCGAAATCGCTTTTAACGTCGCGATTGCCGAACGATGGATAGCCAGACTTCAAATCGGAGCCACTACTGAAGAACCTGGTTTCGACGCGCACTACGGAAACCTAGCCTTCGAATACGCGGTCAATGAACGCGTTTCCTTGTATTTAGACGGTAGATACTACGAAGACACCGGCGAAATTGAAAACGCCTTTCTCTTCACAAACGCAGCTCCAGGAACAACCAGTCGAAAATTCGGTCTGGGAATCAAGTGGACGAATGAAACCTGGTCAGGCCGATTTTACGTGGCTCCGATAATCTCTCACTTTGAAGAGACCCAAGGCAACGTCGATTTCTTTCAGAACCTCTACCGAAACCGCGACTGGACCGTCTTCCAACTTGCACTGAGCCGCAGCTACTAGAGTCATAGATGAAAACAACAATCGGACGTTACCTAATCATCCTGTTCTTCACAACACTCGCCATCGCCAGTGCCTCAGCGCAACGATACCAGGTTGGCGACATCGTCGAGAACTTCACGCTCATCAACCGAGCGACCAATCAGGAAGTCAGTCTTTACGACATGGAGGGAAAGGTGATATTTCTCGAATGGTTCGCCCACTGGTGTCCTTTCTGCCAAGCGGCAGCGGGCGATATAGGATCAGGAATTGTCGACTACTACAATGATCTTGGCGCCACCGACAACGGCGTCGAAGTAATGCATGTTGGTCTCAACCTGCAGGGAGGCGCAGAATCGCAAACCCAAGGCTTCGTTAATTTCTACGGCATCCAAACGGTTCTCAACGACTTCGATCGAGCGGTTTCCAATCGATTCCAACCGTCGAACCAGCCCATCTTCGCCATCATCAACGGTGTCGCCAATTCTTCAAGCCATCAGCAATGGGAGCTCCTGTACACGGAACTTGGATACGGTGACTTAACCGCTCCAATTGCGACCTTCCGAGCAGCCATCAACTCTGTTCAAGCCGCGGCAACTCCTCCGGAAATCACAATACACCCGACCAGTGAATCTCTTGAATCGGGCAACGAACTCTCCCTCTCCGTCACCGCCACGAGCGAAGAAACCATCAGCTACCAATGGAAACGCGACGGTGCCAATATCCCAAATGCCACAAACGCTAGATTCACGCTACCTGATGCCAAAGAAATCGACGCTGGGGCCTATAGCGTCACCGTCACTACGAATAGCGGAGCCGTCGATAGCGAAACCGCGACTGTCACCATCATCCGCGGATACCTTGATTCCCTAATCGCTCAAGGAGTCCCCGAAGATCAACGAGGCCATCTCGATGACCCCGACAAGGACGGCATTCCGAATTCCTTCGAATTTTTGATGCGCACAGACGCCAACGACCCCCGGTCTCAAAGATCTCCCGTCGTAGCGATTGAATTAGTCGAAGACGCCCCATACCTAACACTCTCTTACCTGATCGATCCTAAAATCGATTCACTCGCAATTCAGCCCGAGTTCAGCGTCAGCCTAGATTTTTCAACCGATTTCCTCACTCCAATTCTCCACTCCGAATCCACCGAAGGCGAACTCCAGCGACGAACCTACCGAGCCCAAGCTCCAGTAAGCGGATCAGCCCATTTCGCACGACTGGGAATTTCGTCAACAGATTCGTAATTGAAAGTAGAGATCCCCGGAGCAATCGTCTTCGTTCTTCGAACTACGCCGAATCAATAGCGGTCGATTTGCGCTTTACGCAAGCAGGACATTTCTGGATGTAGGGAAGACCGGCCCGATCCTCTCCCAATGAAAAGTCGCGTACGTTAAAAACACCTGCGCCGCATCAAATTTCTGCAACCACAAAGCTCCCGATTCGAGTAAACCCAAATTCCGAATCGCATAGCTAACCGCCTCTCCATTCCGCCAAAGGTCGCCTGATTTCAATACAACTGTAAATCCATAGACAAACAGCGTTTGAAGCATAAATGCAGCTCCCGGCACTGTGTGGAATCGATTATTTTCTAAAGACAGGAACCCATCGCGATTGCTACTATCCGCAATAGCTCGGTCAACCGACCAACGGGCATTCAAAGGTAAAAACATCGCCCAAAACGCGTACAGCGAAAGCAACGTATCCCCGCCATTCAGCACCAACGGATTCCTATGCTGGAGAGAAACCACTAAAACCCAACAAACCACGCTCGCCAATCGTGTTCTAAATCCCACTACAAGCGCCAATGCCGCTACAAGGTGTAACGCGAGTATCGCTTGAACCTGCAGAGGATCGCCTACGAGCATATAGACCGAAAATGACCAAGGACGATTAACCGTCGCTAGTAGGTCTGCTCGAGACAAAGCCCCAGCATCGCTCAGAAAGAGCGCTACGTAAGGAAATCGAGTCAAAATGTCATACACCATGGTCGACCCAATCAGTATCCGAAACAAGGCGACTGAACGAAGATCGAGAACGAATGGAGAGGATATGCGTGACATAACGAGCGAACACTCTTTTCAAACGAAAATTGGCTCTGGAGGGAAAATGTATCCTATGTTTCATTCCGCCCTTCGCAACTCTGAATATCTTACAGAAAAAACAAAGCTCTACCTATCGGAATTCGATCCAAAGAATTTCGAGTGCGTTTCTCTCTGTCGCCTCTTGTTTAGCAGCGACTCGAAGGTAGGGCTGGTTCGTCCCGAACCGGCACAGTGGTTGAGACCGTTATTCTGCGGCTGTTTGGAGACAAGCAGCCCTATCAATAGATACATTACAACGCATCCAAGAACCTCAGACAAGCGACTATGACCTTGTTTTAGCTTGATGATCGCCATTATTAACGGCTTCGAACCTAGCCATCCACTCTTGATCGATGAACAAACGATTTCAGCTCTATCTTGGAATACTATCTTTATTCACATTTATTCCCATTGCTCGCTCGGGACCGGAGCAAAGCGAATTCATATTGCAATGGAGCCCCCGAATCGTAGCGGCAATTCAAAGTTCGACCGCCTCTCCATGCCTCGCTTCGCGCAACCTGGCAATCATCCACATCGCCGCATTCGATGCAGTTAATGCCCTTAACCCCAAATACGAATCCTTCGCTCTCAAGGACGCTCCTTCAGGCAGGATCGATCCAACACTCGCCGCGATCTCAGCCATCGCCTACGGAGCAGAGAAGCTCTTCCCCACTCATCGCGGATCATTCCGCGCCCTCCGCAAGCAACAGTACTCCTATCTAGGAAATTCCATAGAAGAAGATGTCGCGAAACGATCCAAAGAATTCGGAGAACAAGTCGCCCAATTGATCATTGACCAGCGATCCGATGACGGCTCCACCTCCAACCTAACCTACATCCCAAAAGACGAAATCGGAAAATGGAAACGCACCCCTCCACGATACCGCCCTCCCGAGCTTTCCTATTGGGCGAACACCCGACCTTTCGCGATCGAGACCGCATCCAAATTTCGCCTCCCCGCTCCACCTTCCCTCGATTCGAAACCATACACCATCGCGTTAGACGAAGTTCGCGAAATTGGATCAATCGATTCAACATCTAGAACAGCCGACCAAACGGAGATCGCAGAATTCTGGTCGTGCTTCTCCTATACCTCCACGCCAGCAGGCCATTGGTACGAGATAGCCACAAACCTCTCCCGAGAGAATGATCTCCATCTCATTGAAACAACTCGTCTTCTAGCCTTGGCCAGCATCGCGATGGCCGACGCCGGAATCGCCTGCTGGGACACGAAATACACTTACGAATCCTGGCGACCGATCCAAGCAATCCATGCAGCCGACAAAGACGGAAACCCAGACACCGAACCTGATCCCACCTGGGACTCCCTCCTCGAAGCGCCTCCACACCCTGAATACATTTCCGGACACGGAGCTTTTAGCGGAGCCGGCGGAAAAATGTTAGAGCTCTATTTTGACGCGCAAGACGGCTATTCCTTTTCCACCACAAGCAGCGCCTTGCCCGGAGTAATCCGCAAATTCACCAGTTTCGGCGAATGCGTCCAAGAGATCTGCGACAGTCGCCTATACGGCGGCATCCACTTCCGCTATTCAAATGACCTAGCTCGTGTCCTCGGAGAACAAATAGCACAATACGTTTTCGAAACAAAGCTACGACCGTTGAAACCATAACGTGTAGCGGTTTAATCGGTGGCGCCTCTGGTGCTGGCGATTTAAACACGCGACTTGTTATGTTTTTCTCATTCTTCTACAAGTTATCTAAGAATATGAATATTTTATCGTATGTATTCTTCAAAACTTCATCGGTGGGACTATTTACGAGAGTGCAGTTTCCGAATCCAATCAATCGCTGCGCTTGATACAAGTTCGTGATCTCCGTCAAAAATCGTGACAGTCGCCTTCCCTGATGTTCGTCGAAACAATGGCGGCTTGTCCCCATAACTTGGATCGGAGAGAGGCGTTTTCAGATTCACTGGCACTTCTGCGTTTTCAACGAAAAATCGTATCTCTTCGGCACTGATCCGATCCTTACGCAACGCAACCGCGTTAAACGCATTGAGCGAATGACTAATGGGAACGCTTCCATCGTGGCCATCCCGTAAACCTGCATTAATATGCAAATTAACGCCCTTGGCTTTTTTCATGTAGGCCTTCGGCGAACGCTTTTTGTATTCAATATCCACCTGCGTACTTTCTCCGGGAACTCCGCCGCAAGAAGCTTCGATCTCGCCAGCGTAACGTAAGTCAGCTTTTTTCGTTTCATGATACCAAGCCTCCAAATCGAAAATCGGTACCCAAGCTGATACCCCTGCCCAAATCTTCGGATGACGACTTGCCATCAACAATGAGGCAAAACCTCCACCTGATGTGCCCACCAAATAAATCGCCGACTCGTCAATCCGCGCCACACGTTTCGCGTAATCTACCGCGCTAACGATATCTTGAACGACCAGCTCCGACCCAGTAGCCTCAGGAGTCTTATTTCGACCACGAAAATTCGGATGCAAAAATGCCCAACCCTGTTCGATACACCAAGCTTCGATATCCGCATGCAACGTCTGCGAATAGTCATTCGACCAACTATGGAGCGCCACTATCATCGGAATTACTTCATCGCTATCAGGAGCGTAAAATCGAGCAGGCTGCACCGAATCATCCGCATCGCTCAGATAAAGCACTTCCGTCGCCGACTGCCCCCAAAGTGCCTGAAACGACAAACCAAAAACCGAAAGAATCAACAAACATACACGCATTCCCCACTCCACCCTAAAACATACCCTCCAACAAGCACCAACCCTGTCCCATCCTGGTATAGGTTGACATCTTGAATAATCAAAAAGATGACGACCAACAATTACGTCCGCTACAGCGAAGCATTCAAACGACAAGTAGTCGATGAGATCGACTCGGGGAAGTTCAATGGAGCTTCCTCCGCCTCTGAGGCCTATCAGATCAAGGGGGGGGCACACGGTCTCTAATTGGCTGAGCAAATACGGTAGAGAAGACCTCATTCCAAAGGAGATACGTATAACCAGCGTGACGGAAAAAGATCAAAAAAAGGAACTCAAGAAGCGAGTCAGAGACCTGGAGAAGGCCCTGGCCGACGCGCATATGTCGGGGCTGCTGAAGGAGTCGTACCTTGAGATCGCTTGCGAGCAGCTCGAGATAGACCCTCTGCAGTTCAAAAAAAAACACGTAACGAAGCTATCGAACGATCCAAAGGAAAGGGCGGACAAATAAAGAGATGCACCGTCGCAGGATTGTCTCGAATCGCGGGAGTGAGCCGTCAAAGCTACTACAAGCGCAGGAAGACGCGCCGCCGCAAAGAGCTCGACGAAGATCTCGTCCTCAGTCTGGTTCGCTCCATTCGAGCGCGCCATCCGCGCATGGGTTCCAGCAAGCTGCTCGGAAAGCTCAAGCCCGCGCTCGACAAGGCTGGAGTGGCGCTCGGGCGCGACCGTTTCTTCGATCTCCTTCGAAGACGCGGCATGCTCGTCGCTGCGAAGAAGAAAGGCGCCCGCACCACCTACAGCGATCACTCGCTGCCGGTCTACCGGAACCTGCTCTACAACCTATGGCCCACCGCTGCGCACCAAGCATAGGTAAGCGACATAACCTACATCGACACCGACGAAGGCTTCCTATACCTCTCTCTGGTGAGCGATCTTCATTCACGCAAGATAGTCGGCTGGCACGCCGCCGAGAGCCTAAATGCCGTCGAAACTCTCAAAGCTCTAGAGATGGCGATCGAAGAGCTTCCCGCCAACCGTTGGCCGCTCCATCATTCGGACAGAGGAAGTCAGTATTGCTGCCATGAATACGTGAAAGTCCTTGCCGAGCGCTCTTTGCCCATCAGTATGACCGAAGCCAACCATTGCTACGAGAACTGCTATGCCGAGAGGATCAACGGTACGCTAAAGCTCGAATACAATCTCGACCTGCGTTTCAGAAGCCGAAGCCAAGCCTTCGCTTCAATCGAAGAATCGATATGGCTCTACAACAATGAAAGACCCCATGACTCACTAGAAAAGGCGCACTCCGGCCGAAACGCACAGGCAAGCGGCCTAAAGCCCCTCAACCTGGATGGTCGCTTCGCTCCCTCCCTTGGCCTACGACCACCCTTCGGGACGCTCGGGAGCGAAGCGACCATCCAGAGAACCGACAAAACCACACAATCACCCAAACCGATAACTAAACTAAAAGTGTCAACCTAAGACCCGGACGACAGACTTCATCCCTCATCCCTCATCCCTCATCCCTCATCCCTCATCCCTCATCCCTCATCCCTCATCCCTCATCCCTCATCCCTTGATGCGCCCTACTCCCTGAAAAAGAATTCAACGCAAAAGAGAACACATTCTCAAACCTCCCGAATTCGTTTTCAAACGCCTCCTATACTGACATCAAATTTATCCTCTACAAAATCAAAGGATCGAAACTAACCGTAAGCCTCGCCTACACCAACCAATCCGATTTCCAGGAAATCGTATTCGAACGTGCACGTTCAGACCTTTCGCTAGACGAGAAAGACGAAGTCTTCGAACTAACTCTCTGCTACTCTCCATTCGAGATCTAGAAGAGTGACTTCAATCACCCAGGAAACGTAGGGCCGGTCCCGATCAGCGTGGACCGTGCCGACGTTAGAAGAACGCGTCCGGAGACCTCGATCCACCTCACTAAATTCGAGAAGGTGGCGACGGGCGTCCCGACCCGCGATTTCCGACAGGAAACTAACTTTCTAAAAAAACGTGCAACTTCTTAAGCTTCCCATGGGTAGACAATGTATCGTTAACAACATTAGGAGGAAAAACCATATGACAACATTGATAATTTACGCAACCATCACATTCATCTCATTAATAGGAATGGGCGTCCTGGAAATCGTTCAGTCAAAAACAAGGCTTTAACAGGTCACGGGGACAAGGGAGAGAAAACAAGCTTCGGCGCCAATAGGCGTCGAGGCTTCTCCCATTTTTTTGGATACGAACATAACGCATCCAAACATTCGTTACATAGAAGTTATGTTATTCTCTCGATCCTTAGATCGGAAGACTCGTTCCCAGACCAACAGCGCTGCGAGTGCCAATAAACAAATCGGAACCACCCAAAATCCAGCCCTCAAACTGATCCGATCTCCGATTGCTCCCATAACCCAAGGAATCGAAGCGAAACCGCCAATTCCCCCGCAAGACAACAGAATGAAAATTCCCGTTGGGTCGAATGGCAACCGATCAACCGCATAGGCTTGCATACTCGGCCAAAACGACGCCACTGCTGCTCCCGAGAAGAGAAGTCCAATGTAGACCGCATTTAGACTGTTCAACAATGGAATCATCGAACCAACAATAATCCCCGCCATGGCCGATCCCATAAGCAAAGCCCAAAGCCGCGATTGAGGCAGAGCCCATCCGAATACAAGTCGAGCCACGATCATCCCAATGGCAAACAAGGCCAGTCCAAAACCTGCCGACCTTGGTTCACCTCCGTACTGTAACTGTATCAAACTCGCGCCCCAGTAGGTAAAAGCTCCTTCCGATGCTCCTCCGAGAAACATCATTGAAGCGAATAGCCAAAAGTGAAACGATCCGAGAATCGCCCGCTTTTGCCTAAAGACCTCCGAGAAACTTTGCCGAGCTCGCGTAGACGCCGTTCGCCGCAAAAGAAGAAATAAAACCCCGGAAATGAAACTCAGTCCGCCAATTCCAGCGATAACCGCTCGCCAAGACACTTGTCTGCTCAAGAGCTCTCCACTACCGAGAACGGTTATGAGAATTCCGACCGACCAAAACGCATTCGTCAGGTTCAGATAACGCCCGGAATCCTTCGGATGCAGTTCCTGGACGAGCGGATTGATCAACGCCTCCACGACTCCACCCCCAAGCCCCATAAACGCAAGGGCCAGCAGCAACGCGCCATAACCCGGAGCCACGCTATAGCACACCATTCCCGCCCCCAAAACCAGACTGCTCCAACCGAGAGCTCGAACCTTACCAAATTTCGCTCCGATGAATCCACTGAACAAAAGCGTCACGACAATCAGAATTCCTCGCATCGCCTCCAAACCACCCGCCTGCGACAGCGAGAGCGATAATTCCCGACTAATCGCAACCAAGCAAATTGGAGTAGCCGTCATCGTCGAGGCATACGCTAAGAACCCTACCATCGACGCATAGTCTAGAGGGTAGAAACGCAGCGGGACTTTCTCAACTATTTGATCTGATGTCATAAACTTTGAATACGAGAAGCGATATTGAATCAAGAAAGTCGATCAACCCTCAATTCTCACTTAAGCACGATCTCAAATCACCCAAAGAGACAATTTCGTCAGCAAGAATCGAAAATTGTTGGTGATCTTCTTTCGAATAATGCCTAAGAACCAGTTTGATGATCATTTCCGGTAAACTCTCAGCGATTCTCGGCACAATCAGTTTTCTGATTCTCAGCCTACACGCATCAGCCGCAGATCAACCTCAATGGGGCGAGAAATACACGCGCAACATGGTCTCGTCGGAAGTCGGACTACCGGACTCTTTCGACCCAGACACAGGACACTCCGTTAGATGGTCCGTCCCGCTAGGCACGAAAAGCTACTCAACTCCTGTCATTTCCCAAGGACGCATTTTCATAGGGACGAACAACGACCAACCCCGCGACCCACGCTACCAAGGAGATTACGGAGCTCTCTATTGTCTTTCGGAAAGCGACGGATCGCTTCTCTGGCAATACGTAACTCCCAAGCTTGCAGACGATCGAAGCTATCAGGATTGGCCCAATACAGGCATCGCTTCTCCAGCAGTAATCGAAGGTAAAAAGGTCTACATTGTGAACAACCGGAACCAAGTAGTCTGCTTGGACATAGACGGACAAACCAACGGCAACAATGGCCCTTTCCTCGACGAAGAGAATCATATGTCAGCTAGCGAGTCCCCAAGATCATTGAAATCGAATGACGGAGATATCCTATGGCTTTACGACTTACATTCCGACCTTGACGTTGAAGCGCACGATTCAGCCCATTGCTCCGTTCTGATCCATGGACCCTACCTGTACGTCTGTACCTCCAACGGAGTAGATGCGAAACACAACTACATGGTTAACCAAAATGCGCCGAGCTTGATCGTACTCGAAAAATCGACTGGTAGGCTTGTCGCCCAGGACAACGAAAACATCGGCCCAAACATCGCGCACTCCACATGGTCTTCCCCCACTCTGTATCGTTCGACCAATAATGAACAAATCGTTTTCGCCGCCGGTAATGGCATTTGCTATGGATTCGAAGCCCTATCCGAAAACACTCGAGTAAATAGAGGCGTTCAATCGCTCGCGAAACTTTGGCAATTCGACTGCGATCCAACCGCACCCAAAGAACAAATACACTCCTATCGAGGCAATCGAGAGATCAGCGCAAGCAACATATATGGAATGCCCGTCGTCAACGATGGCCAAATATTCATAGCCTACGGAGGCGACTTCTGGCACGGCAAACGACAATCGTGGATAAAGAGCTTCAAACCCGATGGCAATGGCGACATCACGGACAATGCACTAAATTGGTCCTACGCCCTCGAGAAGCACTGCATGAGCACGCCCGCCATCCACGATGGACTCGTCTACGCCACCGACACCTCAGGTAAGTTGCATTGCATCGATTCTAAAACAGGCCAAGGTCAGTGGATACACGAGCTAACAGGCGTTATCTGGGCATCCCCACTCGTTGCCGATGGAAAAGTCTACATCGCCAGTCAGCGCGGAAAAGTCGCCATTCTCAAAGCCGACCGAAAGAAGGTTCTTCTAAGCGAAATCCAACTACCCAACAATATAAATGGAAGCCCAATCGCGGCCAACGGTGTCCTATACATCACTGCGATGACCCGCCTCTATGCCCTGAAGGTAAACTAGCCTACCAATGAAGCGATAGCATTATTCTGCACTATTTGATCCATTCATCTCCTCTCGAAGAGTTTTCCCAAACGTTTCATAAATCGACTGAATATCTAATTGTCAGGATCTGCTTCCAGGCTTCGTTTTCAACTACGCCGGACTCACGTCGCGGATACAGGTCGGCTGATGCCGATAAGGTTTTGAGAGAGTCGAACTAGCCCGAAAATAGCGAAACCCGCTTTCGCGGAAGCGATACCTATGTCGCCTTTGGCGACACCGACCATTTCGTCTGTACGTGAGTCTTGCTTAAGACTATTGTAAGGCCACTTTAGGGGATATTATGAAAACGAGTTCAATCATCCCTCATCTAGCCCATCATTAACAGATTGCGAGATTTCCGTGGTAAGTCTTATGAGACTACGAGGTCAATATTCTCTTTATCCACGAAACCAATCTACCGAAAGGCGAAGAAGGACTTTGCCCTCAACCCATTTTCTCTCCAATACACCGCCATGCTCTCGAAGTTCATCCCCATTCGCACAATCTCTCTCTTCATCGCGATCCTGGCCACCGGGCTCGCCTCCGCCACGGCAAGCGCCGCGCGACCCAACATCCTCTGGATCATTATCGACGATATGTCGGCCAACTTCTCCTGTTACGGAGAGACGCTCATAGAAACGCCACACGTCGATAAACTCGCCGAGACCGGAACGATGTTCTCCAAAGCATTTGTCACCGCTCCAGTTTGTTCGACCAATCGCTCGGCATTCATCACCGGCATGTACCAAACTTCAATTGGCGCCCACCAACACCGAAGCGGCCGCGGCGAACTAAAGATTAACTTACCCAAAGGCGTGCGCCCAATCCCCGAGCTTTTTCAAAAAGCTGGCTACTACACAGCAATCACCGGTTGGCCCAACAAACCGCGCACGACGATGGGCAAAACCGACTACAACTTCGAATGGGATAAAGCGATGTACAACGGACCCGATTGGAGCCAACGCAAACCCGGCCAACCCTTTTTCGCCCAAATCCAACTGCCAGGCGGTAAACATCGAGGCAAAGACGTCGAAGGTTTCCGCAAATTCTCGAAAAGCGTGCATTCGATTTTTGGCGACAATATCGACCCCAACAAAGTAAACCTACCGCCCTACTACCTCGACGATCCCATCCTGCGGCAAGATTGGGCAGCCTACCTGGACTCGGTGCGCTTAACCGACAAATTTGTCGGTGACATTGTAGCTCGGCTCAAAGAAGAAGGCGACTACGAGAACACCGTAATTCTCTTCATGACTGATCACGGCATCAGCCACGCTCGAGGTAAACAATTCCTCTACGAAGAAGGCCTCCACGTCCCCTTGGTCATTGCGGGCCCTGGCATCAAAACCGGCTTAAAGCGAGACGACCTCGTCGAACATATCGACATAGCTGCCCTGTCACTCGGCCTAGCAGGAATAGAAATCCCCAAACGCATGCAAGCGCGCGACATACTCGCCGAAGACTACAAACCACGCACTGCAATTTTCGCTGCTCGTGATCGATGCGACGAAACCGTTGAACGTATCCGAGGTGTACGTACAGAACGATTCAAATACATCCGTAACTATTATCCCGAACGTCCCCACCTTCAACCAAATCGCTACAAAGACGCCAAGATCGTCGTCAAAACTCTGCGAGCCGCTCACAAAGCCGACCAACTCAACGCGACTCAAGAATTACTCTTCGCCCCTACCCGCGCGAAAGAAGAACTTTACGATCTCAAGAACGACCCCTTCGAAATCAACAACCTAGCCAGCGATCCAAAATACCAAAAACGCCTGAATGGCTTGGCCAAGCGACTAGACAACTGGATCAAACGAACCAAAGACCAAGGCGACGAATCCGACGCAATGTACGAAAGCGACATGGCCGAATATCGAAATTCGAAAAACGTCGATCCCGTGCAAGGAGCAATCCTCGAACGCAACATTGCCCTCATGAAAAAGTGGGCCGGCGAAGGTAAATAGCACACCCGTACATTCCAGTAACGATGCGAGGGACTCGCGCGGACCCTCAACGAGCCGTATCCGTAGCTACGCCGAGAATTCGACGTCGACCTCAACCCAAAGCCCAGTCATCATCACTCCCTAAACCATGATATCCAAAACCATAATCTTCCCCCCAGTTTTGGCATTAATCATGTTGTTTTGGTACATCTTCACCCCTCTGATCAGACCAATCCCCACAATGGTCGCTATCATCACTTTCGTAATTGGTTCCTGGCTACAATTCAGCTACGATCGATTTTCAACGATTTGACTAACAGGCCTTCTTATTCATATCCTTCTTTCAATCGTTCTGGTTTTTCAAAAAAGGAATACAGAACTACAATTACTGAACGCCTGTCGACCGATTCGTAATCTCCTCCAATTGCTCCTCACTAAGAGCCTGTAACAACCTCGACCGATTTGTCGCAATCGGTATTCCCTCTCCATGGAATAGGAATACCTCACATTCCGAATTCATCCTAAAAAACGGCCTCAGGCTCAACCGAATTCGAACGGTCTCAGCACGCTCTGCTCGAAGCGATCCGACAAAACTTCCAAACACCTGCGAACCTCGCCTCGGTCCTTTGAATTCTTGCAAATCGAAACTCACTGCAACCGCTATATAAGCGTCGGCGTAATCCTCTTCAGGAAAGATATCAAATTTCAAATGCAGCGTATCCACACGATCTTCCGCCTCGTCGGATGCTTGATCCGCATGGTCGAGCAATCCCTCCTGATACTCCTTAGTTTCCTGCGTCAATTCCTCAATCGCATCGTAATTTAATCGACTGCGAGGTCCGCCTCCTCCGATTTTCGCCATATTTGCGATTTCCTGTTCCGTACCCAATTGATGCCGCAACATCTCCGACACCGCTTGAGCTTCAATTCGAGAAGGCAGAGACGAACTAAACGAAAAGTCGAAGTTGCTGATTTCCACTATCGATTTCGATAGCGTTGGCTTAAGCTGCAGAAGAATCGAAGAACTTTTGCTGACCTTCTTAACACCAGTCCCATGGTCAACTAGGATGTGTCGCTTCGTCATGGCTACCACCGGGAAATGCCCCTTGCCTTGAGCTGCGCTCAATTCACCTCCGATGAACACATACGCAGCAGGAGTCCCGGTATCACTAGATTCATTTTGAGCCAACAGAGCCGAACCCACTAACCAACTAAGCCCAATGAAACCAATAACCTGAAACCGCAACGCTAGCATGCAAGGAAGCAGTGTAGCGCTAATCCGCGATTTGTCACTTCGATACATTCGAAGAGGACAATAAGTTAACCTCGTAGTCTCATAAAACTTACCACGATAATCTTGCAACTTGTGAATGATGTATCTGTTCAAGGATAATTGAACCCGTTTTCATAACGTCACCTAAAGGGGCCTTACAAAAGTCCTAAGTAACACTCACCTACAGGAGGAATAGTCAGGGTCGCCAAAAGCGACATAAGTGTCGCTGCCGCGACAGCAGGTTTCGCTATTATCGGGTTAGTTTGACTTTTCCAAAACCTATTCGGCGTTAGCCGACCTGTATCCGCGACGTCAGTCCGGCGTAGTTGAAAACGAAGCCTGGAAGCGGATCCTGACGATCATTATTCAGTCAATTCATGAAACGTTTGGGTAATACTCCAATTTAACGTTTCTCAGTTCAGGGAAATATTGAAGATCAACTAAAAGCTAAAACGGAGCCATCTTTTGAGCCGAGAACTTCCCACTCGATAGAAAAATCTATTCAGAACCACCAACGGCTTTAACCAAAGAATAGATTTGAGTTACGCCCTTCTCATGCACCTCACGAAATTGTTCAAAATCGGGATACTCGGCATTGTCCCCGAAATCAGGTTCCAATGCATGGCTTAATTTTGCAAATCCATCAATCGTTAGCGCATTGTAGGCTTGATCTACTCCGCCTGGCGACATCACGCGCAACAGATCCCAACTAACGACATTCGTTTGATTCGCATCCATCCGTTCTTTGACGAAATCTTGCCAGACGATGTTTTCCAACTCTAGGTAGTGCCCCAGATCGGAAGCTCGAGCAAAATTTATCTTAATAAAGTTAGGCCGCGTTTTGACCAAGTTCACTTGAGAAGACAGAAACACTTGGTCGACAATCCTACTGAGGCTGCTCGTTTCGATCTCCGAGAGCGCTAAATCCGGAAAGACTTTCGTGTGATCCCAAATTGCCGGCATACGATCCACATCCCTCAATCTTTTAAATTCATTCACGAACAGAAAATTAGCTCCACCATCTATACCCATACCGCTTTCGAGTCTCCAAAGCTCCCACCTAACCATCTTCGATTCCTTGATCGCCTTATCGGCAACCACGCTCCAATAGACCGTCTCTCGATCAATGAATTTTTGTATGTTTTCTTCCGGTACATACCGTGAATGAAAGACTACAATTTGGCTAAAAGCCGGGCCAAAACTTCCTGCCAATAGAAGCAAAACACCAAGGGTTTTAATTGATAAATATTTCATAATAACTGAGGATTGGAGGTAACCAGAATCCCCATCTCTGCAGCAAAACCAGAATTACGGCAAATCAAGCGGGGCATTTCAAAAATTGTATTCAACCCAGCCAATTATGCAAGAATTACCTTAACATTCGAGCTTTCGCATTTACTGATAAAAATGATGCCTACATCAAAGCTATTCTCCTCAGTAAAAGTATCCTTATTTAGGGTACAAATAGATAATTATTCACTCCAGTACAATCGAAGAGAAACCTCGACAGACCACCGCGCCTTTACTTCGTCCGTATTAAATGATTCGGAAAATCGTGTACTCTCGGGCAGGCCACTTGCTCCATTACTTGCTGAAGCTGTCTCTTGATCATTGTGATCGTGTGCAGACCGCCTCGTTTGCCTAGAGCTCCGACTCCATACATGAAGGAGCGGCCCATGAACGTGAAATGTGCACCGCTTGCCAACGCGCATGCGACATCGGGTCCTTCCCGTAGTCCGCTGTCTATCATAACCGTAATCTTGTCGCCGAATTTCTCCGCCAAGTTTGGAAGCGCCTTGATTGTCGACTGCCCTGAGTCTAGCGAACGGCCACCGTGGTTAGACGAGATGATTCCATCTACTCCGAGATCCACTACCTTTTGGCAATCTTCCTCATTCACGATCCCTTTCACGACGAGCTTCCCCTTCCACTTATCGCGGATCGCTTTTATACGGTCTTCGGTAAGTCGGCCTGAAAACGTCTTATTCATGAAAAGCCCCAGATGCTTCATATCGAGGCCCTTCGGAATATAGGGTTTCATTGTTTGAAACTCAGGAGCGCCAGCTGCGAGCTGTGAAAATGACCATGTGGGATGCGTCATCATTTGCCTAACATTGCGGAGCGTCATCCGGGGAGGAATGGAAAGTCCATTGCGAATTTCAAGCGGTCGATACGCAAAGGTTGGCGTATCCGCCAAGATCACCAGAACGGGCATGCCTGCTTCTTCAGCTCGCTTAAGCAGCTTATCGCGTAAGTCCTCCTCTGCCGGATGATAAAGCTGGAACCACGCTTTCCCTTCAGTCAATTCAGACACCTTTTCGATGCTCGCCGTACCAACCGTACTCAAAACGAAAGGAATATTATGCTCGTTCGCGGCAGCTGCCAAAATCTCGCACGACTTCGGCCACATCAATCCCTGAAGCCCAACGGGAGCTATACCAAAGGGTGCATCGTAAGTGTGTCCAAAAAGTTCCGTTTTGAGACATGAACCTGGATAGTCACGAATGTAATATGGCTCTAGCTTTATCTCTCGTATGTCGTCGGTGTTCCGCTGCTTATTTACATTCGAATTGCATCCTCCCTCCAAATAATCAAAAGCGAATCCCGGCATGCGGCGCCGCGCTCGTTCCCGAAGGAAATCCATAGACGGAAGATTGGAATCGAATGTGTCGTTCATGGTAATTACTAGGTTAAATGGCAGATAGTCATCAAAATACTGATACATGCGATATTGAATATCGTATGAACCATACACTAAATTTTCTCTGTATAGATATCTCCATCTCCTTTTCGCTTCGTCAAGGGCAAAGAGGTCTGAGAGGTTGTTCGGCAATTTAATGTAGGAGCGGGTTTATCCCGCGATAGAATCGGTTTAAGCAATGCGAATCGCGGGGTAAACCCGCTCCTACAGGTTAGAGATAGATCAATTTTGTATTTCTCTAGCTCCTCCTAAGAAACCAACAGCTTCTCAAATCTAATGACAGCATCATCGAATTGATCGCTATCAGAAGGGTCGAAAACTTCGGAAGAGAACGACTTTTTAATGACATCCCGAGCCGAATTCAGATTCTCTAAAGCATCAGTCGAGATCATCTGCACCACGATATTTCCAATCGCCGTAGCTTCTGCAGGTCCCGTCACCACAGGAACTCCTAGGACATCTGCGGTCAATTGGTTCAATAAACGATTCCGAGCCCCGCCGCCTAGCATGTACATTCCCTGCAAAGGCTCCGGAGAGTATGCCTCGAGTTTTCTAAAAACATGGCGATACTTCAGGGCCAAACTATCGAATATACAACGAACCATCGCAGCATCGTTATCTGGAGCTGCCTGACCTGTCCGTCGACAATACGAAGCTATACTAACTGGCATATCCTCGGGAGCTGCGAATTCGGGTGCATCCGGATCTATCAATGATTGCATCCTTGGAGACGCCTCCGCCATGGCGACGATCTCATCGTACTCATACTCGCGTCCAACCTCGGCCCAGCTTCGACGACATTCCTCAATCAGCCACATCCCGCAAATATTCTTCAGAAAACGAACTGTCCCATCATAGCCTATCTCATTTGAAAATCCGTCCGCCAACGCCTCCCTGCCAAGCTGCGGATCCTTCAGCTCTAGCCCAATCAACGACCAAGTTCCCGAACTCATGATCGCATAGCCAGGCCGATTCCCCGGCAAAGCAACAAAGGCACTCGCCGTATCGTGCCCTGGAACTGCCACAATCGGTACTTCGCCCAGCTTCGTTTCCTTGCGAATGTCCGGCTTGGTAACACCCACAATCGTCCCCGGCTCTACTACCGGCATAAAGAGCCCTGGCAGTAAATCGAGGGCCTCGAGCAAGACCTCAGACCACGCGCCCGTCTTCGGGTTCAGTAACTGACTCGTACTAGCGATAGTTCGCTCCTGATGCATGCTTCCCGAAAGCCAATAGCTAATCAGATCTGGAATAAAAAGAATCCGTCGAGCCGAACGAATCGCCCCCACGTCGCCACTTATTTCAGAATACAATTGGTAGATAGTGTTGAAGAAGAGGAACTGGATCCCAGTCTCCGAATATATCTCCTCTCTGGACACGTATTTCTGAACTTCCAACTGCATCCCATCTGTCCTCGAATCGCGATAGTGATACGGGTTCCCCAACATCGTGCCGTTCGAATCGATCAAGGCGTAATCGACCCCCCAAGAATCAACCCCGATACTCTCAATTCGATCGCCATACAAACAAGCAGCCTCCCGAAGGCCTTCCTTAATCGAATTGAAAATACCCAGAATATCCCAATGCAGGTTGCCATTGATCTTCGTAGTCGAAGTCGGGAATCGGTTAACGACCTCCAAGTCCAAGGTCTCGGAATCCGCCAACCAAATCCCCGCCATCACTCGACCGCTTGTCGCACCCAAGTCGACAGCCAAATAAACGCTGCTTTGTTTCATTCGCCTAATTTGAGTTTCAAAATTTCAATAGTAGGGCTGGAGCTTGCGCCATGCCGCGGTGTTAGATCACCGATCTTCATACGCGGCGCGGCGCAAGCACCGGCCCTACATCCCTACCTTAAAAACCCTTCGTGCAATCCGCCATCGACTGGTATTACATGGCCAGTTGTCTTGCTTAGGGAATTCGTCAAAAGCAAGAAGATCGCTTCCGCTTGGTCTGACGGAGTGATCGCCGATTTCGTCAGCGTTCGTTGAGCATAGAAATTCGCCAGCTTATCCCGCAATGAATCGTCGCTCTCCGATTCGCTGTATTCAATTTCGTATTTCGCCAACGAAGCAATTACGCGATCTCGAGGAAACATCGTACTCCCCTTTACCACAGTTGCAGGAGCCACCGCGTTAACGCGCGTCAACGGCGACAACTCCACCGCTAGTTCGCGAACGAGATGATTCGCAGCCGCTTTACTCGTATCATAAGCGATACTGCCCTTTTTAGAAACCACTGCATTAGCACTAGTCGTGATCACAATATTGCTCCGCAGTCCTTGCTTCTCGAAAATCTTTTCGAACGCAGTCTTGGCCGACAAGTATCCACCTTTGACATTGATATCGAAGGTCAAAGAAAACGCGTCGTCCGAGATATCACCCTTCACGCTCGGCGGCACGAATATCCCTGCGGTAACGACCACGGAATCCACTCCGCCATATGCGAGAATAGCTTCATCCAACATCGCGGAAATCGACGAGCGATCCGTAACATTTGCGCTCAGACCAATCGCCGGTCCACAGGCCGAAATTCCCGTACCGGAAATCCCAATACCTTCGCCAACGATCCCAGTTATTTCCTTTGCCGTCGCCAAAGCCGCATCTACCTTAAGGTCAACGCTAACAATGTGAGCGCCTTCGCCACAAATCCGGTGACACAATTCCTTACCGATTCCATTGCCTGCTCCGATAACCACGACCACCTGACGAGCCAATGCCTGCTCGGGAGGCATGCGCTTCAGCTTAGCTTCTTCCATGAGCCAATACTCAATATCAAAAGCCTCCTGCTCCGGAAGCGCTCGGTAACGATCGACCGTCTCTGCTCCACGCATCACTTCAATAGCGCAGTTGTAGAACTCCGCCGTAACGCGAGACTCGCTCTTACTTTTACCCCAGGCAATCATACCGATTCCCGGGATCAAAACCACAGTCGGCACTGATTGTCGCAACGCAGGCGAAGTCGGACGCTTGCAGCGCTCGTAATATTCTCCGTAGTCGGCAACGTAGCGATCCAAGCCATCCGCCAACAATGCCTTTAAGTCCTCAATCGCATCTGCGAATGAATCGGCTTTAGCCTGGGGATTCCATTCAACGAAAAGCGGTTTGATCTTCGTGCGCAAAAAGTGATCCGGAC
>JBNMOQ010000022.1:0-35733 GCA_051275055.1 Candidatus Pelagisphaera sp. | reverse complement strand
AGCGGATGGAGTGGAGTGCGATGTGCACTTAACTGCAGATGGTGAAGTCGCTTGTATACATGATTACGATACGGGTCGTGTTTCCGATAGAAAATTGATTGTAGCGGAAAGCAATTGGCGAGAGTTGGCTTCGCTTGAAGTGGGAGCCTGGAAGGATTCGAAATGGAAAGGGGAACCAATACCAACTCTTCGGGAATTTCTCGCAGCGATTCCCGAAAACAAGGTTTTAGTGATCGAATTGAAGTGCGGGCTGGAAGTGGTGGCCCCGCTTGTCAAACTAATCGATGAGTCGGGTAGGGATTACGATAGCCTGGTTGTTATTTCGTTTATCGAGGATTCGTTGATCGAGTTGAAGCGTGTTCGCCCAAACTTGAACTCGTATTGGCTCTCGGATTTGGATGTCCAGGAAGATGGCTCGGTGAAACCATCAATTAAGGAGATATTGGATACACTCGATCGACTTGGCGTGGACGGTTTCGGTGGGCAGTCGGGCGAAGGAATCAGTCAATCGTTGGTCGATGCCCTAAAGGCAAAGGACTATGCCTTAAATGTGTGGACGGTCGATGATGCAAAAGAGGCACGTCGTATGAAGCGAATCGGAGTAAACTCGGTCACAAGTAACAATCCCCTGGCGACGATAGATGCGCTGGACGGTTGAAGGGTGTGTTAATCCCTTGGACGCCGCGCCGGCCCTACGCGAAGTGAATGACTAATTTCTACTTGAAAATTCTCCGACCCTACGAGTTACGTTTCAATTGCCTTAATCAACGAAGGCGAATTTTACTTCGGAGTTGATGAGCTTTAGTTTGGCGGAGAAAGGTTTTCCTGCTTTGGAAGTAAATCCTTCAATGGAGGCGGTCTCACCGTTTTTTAAGAGTTCTTGGGCTAGGTCCAATGAGATCTCTTTCTTGGCGATCGTTTTCCAGATGATAAATTTGCAGCCTTCACGCCAGTTTGAGCAACCGTAGCCTTTGACGGCTTCTGTGATATCGCCGCCGCAGGATGGGCAGGAGCCGACTACGTTTTCGTTGTCTGGTTTCTGGGCAGTTTCAGCCAGCGTGTATCCAAATTTCCCTTTTTTATCGAGCGTTAGAGTCGCTAGAGCGCGTTTGCCTTTGTCTTGGATTCCGTGGGCGGTGAGACTTTTTTTATTGAGGAGCAGCTCTCGCATGAGAGTTGCAGGGATGTGCATGCCAAGGGAATCTTCCTTGAGGGAGAATTTGCAGCCATCGCGCCATTTGGAGCAACCGTAGCCAGTTTTGCCTCGAATGACCGGAGCCCCGCATTTGGGGCAGGGACCGAGGTTCTTGAGGTTGATTGTTTTTTCAGCCGTCGCATCGAGAATTTCTCGAGTGTAGGACTCAACCTCTGTCATGAATTTCTGGGGATCGTATTCTCCCCGTTCCATTTGCTTGAGGCGGAATTCCCAGTCGCCGGTAAGTTCGGGAGACTTTAGGCGCTCGTTTTGAACGAGAGCGATTAGCTGACGTCCATTTGATGTGCTTATGAGATTCTTGCGTTTACGTTCGATGTAGTTCCGCTGAATGAGTACTTCTATGATAGAAGCACGTGTAGCGGGAGTGCCGACGCCTTTGTCTTTGAGAGCTTCCTTGAGTTCTTCGTCATCTACGATTTTACCGGCGGTTTCCATGAGTTGGAGTAAGCTGGCTTCGGTGAATCGCTTTGGTGGAGATGTCTTGAATTTCTCGATACTCGGCTTGTGCGAGTAGCGTTCGTCTTCTTGGAAGTCGGGGAGGGTTTGCTCGAGAGGTTGGCCTGTCATCTTTGCGGTCTTTTTGGCAGGCGTGGATTTGGCGCTCGATGGGTAGAGGGCTTGCCAACCGGGATCTACGAGGACTGTGCCTCGAGCACGGAAAGGTTCGTCCGCGGATTTGGCGTCAACGGTAGTGATCGCCTTGATGCACGGCGGGTAGAAAACGGCGATTAGGCGCGTGAGGACTGCGTCGTAGAGTTTCTTTTCGTCGTCGTTTAGTTTCGATGGAAGTTCGTCGGTCGGAATGATGGCGTGGTGATCCGAAACTTTTTTATCATCAACGATACGTTTGGAGAATTTTAGATTTTGGAGATCGAGCTGGTTGATTGCTTTGGATCGGTGGGGGCGAAATTTTTCGAGTAGGGGACCGATGGTTGGCTCGAGGTCGGATGTGAGGTAGCGACTGTCCGTTCGCGGGTAAGTGATGTGTTTGGATTCGTAGAGGTTTTGAGCTATGCGCAACGTTTGGTCGGCGGTGAATCCGTAGCGTTTGTTGAGGTCTCGTTGCAGCTCGGTTAGATCGTAAAGAAGCGGGGGATTGGAGTTTTCGTTCTTTTTTTGGACCCCTGAAATAATCAGCTCTTGATCGGTGACTTTTCCGATGATCGCTTCAGCTTCGGGGAGCTGTTTGAACTTGCCTTTGGTGTGGCGGAATTTGGCGCCGTGAGCAACTGTGTGAACTTCCCAATAGTCGTTGGAATCAAAGCTTTCTATCTCGTGATCGCGTCCGACGATCATGGCGAGAATCGGCGTTTGAACACGGCCGATGCTCAGGAGGAGATTTCGCTTTCCGTACTCGACAGTGAAGAAGCGAGTGGCGTTTAGGCCGACGATCCAGTCGGCCTCGCTACGGCATTTGGCGGCGTGGTAAAGTGGATCGAAGTCGCTGCCTTTGGAGAGCTTGTCGAATCCCTTGGCGATGGCTTGTTTGGTTAGCGAACTGATCCAAAGCCGCTTGAAGGGTTTGTCTTCGCACTTCGCCCAGGAAAGGATGTAGCGGAATATGAGCTCGCCTTCCCGTCCGGCGTCAGTGGCGCAGATGATTTCGTCGCTGTCTTGGAAGAGCTTGACTATGGTGTTAAGCTGCTCTTGGACGGACTTTTCAGCTCGTGCGCGCAGTCCGAATGTTTCCGGGATCATCGGCAATGAATCGAGCCGCCACGATTTCCATTCAGGTTTGTACTCCTCGGGCTCTTGTAATTCGACGAGGTGCCCGAAGGCCCAGGTTACCGCCCAGCCATTGCCTTCCAAGTAGCCGTTTCGGCGTTGGGTGGCATTGAGAAAGGTTGCGATGTCTCGAGCGACAGAGGGCTTTTCCGCGATGACGACTTTCATTCGGTTGTGACCGCCGAGGAAGTGGGATTAGGAGAATAGGTCAAGCCATTGCTGGGTGAATTAACGTGAGAATCATCTCGTGACATTTTTCGATAACGCTAGATTTTGGGGATGAAGAAGAAATTGGCTTTTTTGCACACATTGGACGCGAATATAGCGGTATTTAATAAATCAGTTGAGGAATGTGGCTATGACGTCGAAGTCGCTCATCGAGTAAACGAATCGGTCTTAAAGGACACAATGAAGTTGGGCCACGTTGACGCAAGTATTGCGGATCGGATACGGGCGGAGATCTCTGAACTGAGGGACGATGGTGCCGATGTGGTTGTCTGCACGTGTTCATCTATTGGAGCAGTTGCGGAGGAGATGAACGAAACGGAGACGATCGAAGTTCAACGGATTGATCGCGCGATGGCGGATAGGGCTGTCGGAATTGGCGATCGGATTGTGTTGGCAGCTTCTCTTTCTAGCACGCTGGGTCCAACTCGAGAGTTGTTGGAATCGTCGGCTCAGCGATTGGGCAAATCGGTTTCGATAAAGGAAGTTGTTATTTCATCCGCTTGGGATCGGTATGTCGCGGGAGATATCACTGGCTATATTGAGGAAGTCGCCAAGGCGATGACAGCTCAATTTAATGAAGGAGATGTGATCGTATTGGCTCAGGCTTCGATGGCGGATGCAGCATTATTGGTATCGGATAGTCCGATACCAATTCTGAGTAGTCCGAAATTGGGAGTAGAGCGAGCGGTCGAAGCCGTTACTTGCTAGGCTGATCCCAAAGACGATAAGGATCCTGATGTTCGATCATCTGAGCTAGCAGGAGATCCTCCATTTGTTTGAGTTTTTTAGCGTAGCGAGGATTACCGGCGAGGTTGACCTGTTTGCTCTCCGGTTTGTTTTTCGTCAGAGCGATCACTTTCGGGTCATGATGCTCTTGGAGGAGTTCGTCGGGATTGTCGGCTAGATTGAATAGTTGGGTTTTGCGGACGGATCCATCGAGAGTATCGTATTTGATCAATTTCCAGTCGCCCGTTTTTACGGAGCGCATGCCGGGTTTTGTGCCGCCAGAGTAAGTGCCATAAAGGACATCGCGTATAGTGTCCTGTTTTCCGTCGAGTATGGGTTTGAAGCTGATTCCTTCGATGGTATTGGGTTTCTCGATGCTGGCGATGTCGCAGAGAGTGGGTAGAACGTCGAGCAGGTAGAAGTTTCCAGGAGCACGCGAACCAGCTTCAATTCCAGGGCCTTTGATAATGAAGGGAACTCGCCAGGTGTGTTCGTAGAGGTTTTGCTTTCCTTGTAAACCGTGGCGACCGATGGCCATGCCGTGATCGGCTGTATAGATGATGTAAGTGTTGTCGAGTTCGCCCATGGCCTCGAGCTTCTTGAGAACGCTTTCGATTTGGATATCGATATTTTCACTACAAGCGTACTGGCGACCTAGTTCGTTTCGAATGGTGGCTTCGTCACGGTTTTTCCATACTCCGGAAACTTTCTCTTCGTCGCGCAATCCAGGTTGGCCGTGATGAAAGGGGTGGGCGGGAAGGTAGTTGGTTTGAAGCGCGGGGGCGGGCGTTTCGGGGTTTAGTCTAGGGAGCGTATTGGGATCCGTGTGATTGGTGGCTCCGTATTTTCCCAGGAGTTCTGGCGTGCCATCTCGAGTGTCATGTGGATGGGAAAAACCGAAATAGATTAGAAATGGGTCTTGGTCATTTTCGGCTTCTCTGGTGTCGAGGTATTCAAGTACCCGTTTACCGTGCCATGCACTTCCGGTTTCTTCGGTTCCGCCGCGTTTGGTGCTGTCCTGGCGTACGGTGAATTGCGCGTTGGCAGCTTCGTAGCTGTTGCCGTTCTTGCAGGTGCGCATGGTGTCGTAGCCTGCATTGTTGAAAATGGCTGCCATGCTATATTTGGTGGCGTCGAGAGTGTTGAGGGTCGTGTTGTTCGGGGCAGGTGCGTCATCGGAAAGGCCCATGACTTTCTTGGTTTTTCTGTCGGCTCTTTTGGGGAGGTGCCAAAGTGTGCGACCGGTCATGACCATGTGGCGAGATGGCATGCAAACCGCTCCGGAAAAGGATCCCATGTGATGGGCTGCGTCGAAGGTCATGCCTTCGGCAGATAAGCGATTTATGGTCGGCGTTTCGAGAGGGGAATTAGGATCGTAGGTTTTCAGATCGAAAGGCGACTGGTCGTCGGCAATAATAAATAGAATGTTCGGCCGATCGGAATTATTGGCGGCTGATGCGTGGGGGATCAGGTGGATGATCGCTGCAATTGCCGCAATGAGGTAGGTGCGTTTTGGTGTCATAGAGGATTGGTGTTTATGAAATCGGGTTCGGTTAAGGGGTTGGAGGGATAGTTTGAATTATTGATGGAGTGAGCAAGTGAAATTACGGATAGTGGCAAAGGCTTGGGGCATTTAGCTTGATCTAATCAGTACACGCCTTTTGGGTGACGGGACCCTCTTGTTAGGTAATTGTACGCTATTTCGATCGCCTAAATTGAATCACTCCGATTATGAAATTTTCGATTTTGATTTTAATAACTCTTTGGAATAGCTGTCTATTAGATGGAGCTAGGAATTCCTTGGAATCGGAATTCGAACTGGCGACTGACGAGTTGATTCGAATCTCCGAAAATGGAGCGGTTGTTAAGCCGGTATCACCGCTTCCTAGAGATTTGGATGGCTTGACTAAGCGGTTGAGGGAAAGGGCGTCGAAGGGGATGGATAGCGATAGGCTGGTTTTCTATGAAAAAGGCAGGCAACGTAGAGAATCGTCGCGACGAGCGTTGTTACCGTTAATCGCGGTGGAATTGAGCGTGAAGGCTGATCCTGCCGAATTGGGCATAGCGCTTAACGCTGACTATCGCGGAGCAATGAACCTTGGATCAAATATTCACCTCTATAAAATTAGAGACTACGCCACTGTTATGAACGCGATTCGAAAAGTTTCCACTTTGGATGGGGTTTTATCCGCTTGGCCGCAATTGGGTCGCATTCATAGTAAGCACCTTGTTCCGAATGATACGTATTTCGATGAGCAGTGGCATTTGCAAAATGGCGATTCCGAAGGAGTGGATATAAATGCCCCGGCTGCTTGGGACAGTGTAACGGGATCGGGGATACGCATTGGGATCGTCGATGACGGTGTGCAGCTAACGCATCCGGATTTGTCGGATAATGTCGGATCTGATTACCATTATGATTTCATCGATGACGATGATGATCCGAATCCTGACTTATTGGTCCCCGACGAGGATGATGGCTTTCCTTCTGGAGAGGACTCTCATGGAACCTTGGTGGCCGGTGTGGCTGCGGCCAAGGGCAATAATGGCATTGGTTCTAGTGGAGTTGCTCCAGATGCGACGCTCGTTGGTATGCGCTTGATAGGCGGATACACTTCGGATGTCATGGAGGCCCAGGCATTTCTTCATGAAATGGATAACATTCAAGTGAAGAATAATAGTTGGGGTCCTCCGGGATTTGGAGATATTTATAGCGGTCCGAGCATTTTAGCCAAAGCTGCGCTTGAACAAGCGACAAGCGAAGGTCGCCAAGGTCGGGGAACTGTGTTCGTATGGGCTTCAGGAAATGGCGGTGCCAAAGAAGATAATTCCAATAAGGATGGCTATTCGAACTCTCCATTCACAATAGCGGTTGGAGCAGTCAATGAATTGGGCGTTCGAAGTTACTATGGGGAAAATGGTTCGAATATTCTGATCAGCGCTCCATCGGGCGGGCGTTCTACGCGTGGATTGATTTCTACGGATCTTCTAGACAATGATGGCAACAATAACGAATCCCGTAGCCGTGAACTTGAGGACCGAGACTATAGTCAGGAGTTCAGCGGAACTTCAGGGTCGTCGCCAATTGTCGCGGGGGTCACAGCGCTCATGCTTGAGGCCAATCCCGGTCTTGGCTGGAGGGACGTTCAGGAGATTCTTATTCGCACTGCACAGAAGATTGATAGTGAAGATTCCAACTGGTTCGAGAATGCAGCCAATCCGCCCTTGTCATTTAATCGCAAATACGGGGCAGGGTTAGTAGATGCTTCTGCTGCGGTTGATGCTGCCCGGTCTTGGACGAATCTCGGATCGCGCAGGGAGTTGTCGAAAGAGCCTTTTGAATCGTTGCCAGTGGTTGTGCCCGATGGACCGGATGGTTCGGTTTCGCTTAGCTTTTCCGTTAGTAGTTCCGATCTACGAATGGAGCATGCTCAGGTTCGGCTTTTTATTAGTCACGAATGGAGGGGTGATCTGGAGTTGGAACTCGAATCGCCAAGCGGCACAGTCAGTCAACTATTAGCGGATACGGTTTATGACGAAGAATTAGATATCGACGACTTCACGTTCATGAGCGTGCATTTCTGGGGAGAGGATGGTGATGGAATTTGGAAATTACGGGTGAAAGATAACGTGAGTGATTTTGGCGGACAGGTTCAGCAAGCGACATTGATCCTTAGTGGAACCGAAACGTCTGGTAATAACATTCCGAGTAAGCCTAGTGAGTTGGCGGTGAGACGTTCATCGAGTATTGATGCGAATATTACTTGGCAGGATAATTCGAACAATGAATCTGGGTTTCGCGTCGAACGTATTTCTGGATTCGATCAACCGTGGGAATTGATCGAGATACTCCCCGCGAATGTGAAATCGTATAACGATGTATATCAAGACGAAACGCTTTCGTATCTTTATCGAATTTGCGCGGTCAATGGGGACTTGCAATCGAACTACACAGAGCCGGTTGATTCTTATAATCCATGGCTTGAGAACGAAGAATTATTCTATGTGAATTTTGATGAATTGCAGGGTTATCAGTCAGGTCAAGATGTTCACGAACAAAATGGTTGGTCTTCGAGCAATGGGCTGAATGCGAGAGTTGTAAGCAATGAGCTACCAAACCTTGGAAACCAGCTGAGAGTTGGAGGGAATGGATATGACGGGAATGATCCTTACAATTCTGCATTCAAGGTCGCTCCTTATTTTGCCCAAGATAATAGTCGAGCTAGGTTCTCTTCTAAGTTTAGCGTTAAAGGAAATGGTGATCCAATCGATAATTTCGGATTTACCTTTTATGGCCTAGAAGGCGAGTTCCTGTTTGCGATCGATTTCGATGCGGAGCGCGAGGAAATAAAATATTATAATGACGATTGGGCTTGGAAGGATTTAAATAGAGCGTTTTCGCTCGAGCTTATCCATGACATAGAAATTGTATTCAATTTCTCAAACAATACTTGGTCGGCTAAATTTAACGGTCAAACGATCACAACGTCTGGGAAGATTGCGAATGCCCCAGCTTCCGTAGGGAGCCGAGGCATGTATTATGTGGAGACGTACTACTCGATCTTCGATCAAGATAATCCGGGTAGCAATTACATGTTGGTGGACGAAATACGCTTGGAGCAATTTGCGGTAGATGTGCCTGATGCTCCGACCGAGTTGGAAGTGTCATCTCTTGGGTCTGATAGAATTCTTCTTGTATGGGAGGATGGGTTTTTGGTTGAGTCTTATCACGTTGAAAGAGGGACTTTCGGTTCAGATAATTGGGTGGAGGTTGGCGTTTTTCCTGTAGATGGATGGGCGTATTTCTACGTCGACACTGGTTTGTCTCCGAATAGCGATTATGATTATCGCGTTCGTTCGCAGAATTCGTTTGGCTACTCCGAGTATACGGCGGTTGGAAATTCCAAGACTGATCATGTGTATCAAGATTGGCTTGCTCAAAATGATTTCGATCGGAGTGAATCGATGCTGACGCATGTTGCGGGAACGAACTACACGCTTTTTCAGGCATACGCGATGGGATTGAGCGCGGATCATTTTTCAGTTTCGTCGACTCCGCGAGTAGACGTTGAAGTTGAGAATGATTTGGTCACTCTAAGGTATTACAAGTCGAGAGACGATGTGACGTATGTCGTAGAGCGACGTCTCGCCGAAAATGGGCAATGGACCAGTGAAGGGGTTACGCAAAACCATTCTACGAATGGACGTAAGATTACGGCTGCATGTCCGGTTAGCGTAGCTGAAGGTTCCTTGCTGAGGCTTCGGATGAAATTGGAGTAAAGGGATGCGACTATTAGTTCACTTGGTAGGGCTGTTTTTCGCCAAACAGCCGTGGAAATCGATTAGCCGATGCGGTTCGTTGGGACAACGTACTCTACCATCTTAATATCGCGGAATAAAAGGTGACATAATTATTGATGCCTAATTGCCGGGCAACGTTTGTCGAAGCTTGCTTGCGAGCGATTGGGTTGCATTGTTCGCGACACCATTATGAGTGCTTTATTCATATCGAACAATTTTTTTGAGGAAATCCGCGATTTCGCGGCGCAGCTTTCTATTCGTGCTGGCAAGCGTGCTTTGGAAATGCGGGAAGGAGGAGCGTTGGCCCAGGATTTCAAGCACGAGGTTGAACTGGTGACGGAGGCAGATTTGGAAGTTAGCGATATGATCTGCGATGCGATACACGAGGCGTATCCAGATCATGAATTACTTACGGAAGAATCGGAAGGAGCAGCGGCGGCTCGTCCTGATTTGGAAAAGCCGACTTGGATTATCGATCCGATAGATGGGACTGTTGGGTATGCTCGAGGGCATTTTCAGTTTTGCATATCGATCGCTTTTTGCGTCAAGGGCGAGATTCGAGTGGGAGTGGTTAATTGTCCGGCTTTGAATGAGCTTTTTACGGCAGTCAAGGGGCAGGGCGCGTTTTTGAATAAAAATAGTATTCACGTTAGCCAGACCGATGAGTTGAAGCATAGTTTGGTCGCGACCGGGTTTCCGCACGGCTGGGATGGGATCGATCGATTGGTGGAGCGGCTAGGCAAAGTGCGTAATCGCTGTCGCGATGTGCGTCGTTCGGGATCCTGCGCTTTCGATCTATGTTGGGTCGCTTGCGGCCGAATTGATGCGTATTACGAAGAGGATCTAAAGGCCTGGGATTTGAGTGGAGGTAAGCTTATCGCTCTCGAAGCGGGTGCGGAGTATGGATTTTTTGCGGATAATGTTCGCAATGAACATCCTGAAATTCGCGGTTATGCTAATCTGGCGGGGAATCCGAAAGTGTTTCCCCAGATGATGTCGATCTTGGACGAGCGAACCGGGAGTGCATGAGGGGAAGGGGCTTCGACTTGTCTAGAGATTTTTGCCCACAGCTTGCACGGATGGACACGGATGTTTTTGAGAATCGTTGTATTAACCTGTGTCCATCTGAGCAATCTGTGGGCAAATTCTACTCGAGCTTTGCCTTAAGGGCTGCGAGGACGTTTGCGGGGACAAATTGGCTGACGTCGGCTCCGAATTCGGCTACTTGCTTGACCAGGGTGGAGCTCGTGTAGTTGTAGCCTTCTTTGGTCATGACGAGGATCGTTTCGATTTCCGGCCCAAGGTGACGGTTCATGTTGGCCATCTGGAATTCGAATTCGAAATCGGAAACCGCCCGCAAACCACGGATGACCGCCGAAGCGCCTTGTTCTTTGGCGAAATCGATGAGTAAGCCTTCGAAGACCATAACCGAAGCATTAGGAAATCGGGCGAGGTTTTCGTTTACTAGCTGTAAACGTTGCTCAGTCGAGAAAAACGGGTGTTTGCTTTGGCTCTCGGCGATGGCTACGATGACATTGTCGAATAGCCTGCAGGCCCGCTCCAGGACGTCGAGATGCCCGTGCGTGATTGGATCGAATGTGCCTGGATAGATGCAGGTTCTCATAAGCCGTTAATTAGGAAATCGATAGAGGAGATATTTGCAACGAAATGTTTCTATCTTCAATAGAGGCTGTGCTTTACTTTAGGAACGTAAAGGCTTTGATTGACGGTTCATGAATTTACCGAACCTATTAACGCTATCGAGAATCCCATTGATGTTTGTCATCGTGTGGCTGATGCGAGGCGAGTTTTCGGGAGCGGCGATCGCTGCATTTATCCTCTTCGTGATCGCAGGTTTGACGGATTGGGCGGATGGCTATGCCGCTCGGAAAATGGGATTGGTCTCGAATTTCGGCATCTTGATGGATGCGTTGACCGATAAGATCCTGATGCTCGGTTTGATGATAGCATTGGTGGTTGTCGGGCAGGTGAATATCTATTTGGTGCTACTGATTTTGGGGCGCGAGTTCATGATTACTGGAATGCGTTTGGTTGCCGCAACCAAGGGTGTTGTTGTTTCGGCGGAAAGCTCAGGTAAGCAGAAGACGGTTACTCAGATTCTCGCGGTCGGGGCATTTTTGTTGGAAGACGTTTTTACGAAAGATATCGGAGGAGTCGAGGGCGAGTGGACTCTGCAAGCGGCGAATGTTCTGGATTGGTTGGGTTTCGTTTTGTTCATCTTGTGCGTTTTAATGACTTTGTATTCGGGTATGAAATACTTTCGGAAATATGGGGAACTCGTGTTTCTCGAGGATGATCGCTAGAAAATTAATATTATGATGCGCAATCCGAAATGGGCCCGCTATTGGAAATCGAATACAGTAATTCGAGTAGCGACTTTGGGAAGTTTGGGAGATTTCAAAGCTCCGGGAACTTGGGGGTCGGCTGCCGGCATCTTATTCTATTTTGTATTCTTTTACCATACGAGCGAGTTCGCGGGCGCCTTGTTAATGCTCGCGAGCTGCTACTTTGCGGTGGGTATTTGCGGCGAGGCGGAAAAGCGGTTGAAGAAAGTCGATCCTGGCGAAGTGATTATCGATGAAGTGATCGCTATGCCGATCTGCTTTATTGGGCTGAAGCCGTTTATCGATGATGGCCACGGGTTGATCGTAATAATCGGCGGCTTTTTGGTATTTCGCGTTTTCGATATTTTGAAACCCTTTGGAATCAAAAATCTCCAGCGCTACTATGGCGGTTTCGGAGTAGTGATTGACGACGTAGTTGCCGGTTTGGCGACATGCGCGGTTATGAATGTCGCTCTGCGACTTTGGTTGGGTTGATGCCGTTGCGATTGCCTGGGGCATTCAACCCTACCTTGTGTTAGCTTCTGCTTTTACGCGCTCGCCAGATCATCCATAGTCCCGTTAGGCCCATGAGGATGGAAAGGGCCGTGCCACGGCTGAGGCCGAGTGTGAGAGCTGCATCGGGTTCACGGAATTGTTCTCCGATGATACGGAGAATGGAGTAGCCGAGTAGGAATTCGCCGACTAGGATACCCGGGTGGTTTTTCAATACGGGTGTTTTCCAGATGCGAAACTGCGAGTAGGCGAGCATGACGACTCCTTCGAGAGCGGCTTCGTAGAGTTGTGAGGGATGCCGGGGTATGGTGCCACCGTCTGGAGCGGTCGGAAAATAAAATGCCCAAGAAACAGTGGCGGCTTTTCCCCAGAGTTCCCCGTTGAGGAAATTTGCGATGCGTCCGAACAGCAATCCAGCTGGAGCAAGCGAACAAACGAGATCAGCGGTTAGCCAGAACGATTGCTTGTGTTTACGCGCGATGTAAACGGTAGCAGCTGCAACCCCTAGGAAACCGCCGTGACTGGCCATGCCGCCTTCCCAAACGTAGAAAATCTTCCAAGGTTCGCTGAGCATTAGCTCGGGAGTGTAGAAAAGGAAATAGCCCATTCGTCCGCCTAGGACTACGCCGATTATCAAAGCGACGAAAAGGTCGGATTGCTGGTTGGCGTCGTAGGGGGAGCGATCGTGTTTGTAGTAGCGAGCGAGGAGCCAGGCGCCTACGACGAATCCAAGAATGTAGGCCACTCCGTAGTAACGGATTCCCCAATTTTCACTAAATTGGATAAGGAATGGGTGAGGCGTGTGATGGAAGTATCCGAGGATGGAGCTCGCGGTCATGGAAATCGAATTGGGTAACGACGAAGCTTAATCCGTGTCTTGGGATATGGGTTCTTCGTGGGTGAGTGGGTCGTTTGTTTTGCTATTTTCGTTGCGAGCGAGTTCGCGCATGTCGATTGCGACGTCATCTTTTTCGAAGATTTCGCGTCCGAGGATGCACTCCATAATGTCTTCCATCGTAACCACTCCTGCGAGCGATCCAAATTCGTCGACTACTGCGAGAAGTTGTTGGTGGGTTCTGAGAACCGTCTGGAGAGCAGTGTAGGCGGTCACGGTTTCGGGTACGAACTGCACCTCGTTCATGATGTCGGAAATTTTAACGAGGTCGTGGTCGTCAGCCTTTTGCCTCAAAAGATCGCGACGTCGAATGACGCCTACGATATTGTCGATGTCTTCGTCGTAGACGGGAATACGGGCGAAGGGGACGTGTGGGGAAGCTCGGAAAACCTCATCGACTGTAAGGTGCTTTTCAATCGCGGTAACGACTACGCGTGGCGTCATGATCTCGCTGACGAGGACGTCGTCGAGTTTGAGCGCATTGGTTACCATGTCCGATTCGCCGGATGTCAGGCGGCCTTCTTTCGCGCCTTTCTCGGCGAGGAGGATTATTTCCTTTTCATCGGCATCGGGGTCCTCCTCGGTATTATGCTTAACAACCAACCGAACCGAGAGGTTAGTTAGATAAGTGATGGGCGCCATGAGCCACTTCAGGACAACAAGCGGGGTGACTACCCAAGGATGAAGTTTCGTGCGGTAGACGAATCCGAGGTTTTTGGGAATGACTTCCGAGAAGATCAGGACGCCAATGGTCATTGCGCCAGTGATTATCCCCACAATTGCGTTGCCCCACATGATGACGGCCAGTCCGCTCACTAAGGCTGTGCCGGCGGTGTTGGAAATTGTGTTGAGCGTGAGAATCGCCGATATCGTATCGGAAATGTCTGCCTTGAGTCCCTCGAGCTTTTCGCCTTTGACTGGCTTACGCTTTTTGAGATCTTCAATCTCAGCGGTGGTTGTGCTCAATATGAGCGCTTCCAGCAACGAACAGTAAAATGATGTTCCGATGGTAAACGCTACGGCTCCAATAAAGGCTAAGAGCATGGTTGGCTTGTGAGAATACGCATGATTTCTATGTTTATAGGTGTTAGATAGCTTGGAGAAAAAGGCAAGCGCATCTTAAATGACCAGTATGGTGTCTTTGAGGGCACTTTTGTTCTTTCGTTTTCCGTGAATTTCAAGAGCCTTGGTATCTCGAACAACCGCAATTACATTTATCATATTATGTCAGACTCAAAGGCCTTGGTAGGCATCCTTTCTGGAAGTGCATCGGATAAACCGATCATCGAAAAAATTACAGGCGTGCTCGATAGTTTCGGGATCGCTTGGGAGTACAACGTGCTTTCGGCCCATCGCACGCCGAATCGTTGCGCCGACTACGTTAAAGGCGCGGAGGCGAAAGGCATGAAAGTGTTGATCGGCGTCGCTGGATTGGCGGCCGCTCTTCCTGGCGTGATGGCTGCGCATACGTTGCTTCCAGTTATCGGCGTTCCAGGCGATGGAGGACCAATGAAAGGGGCGGATGCGTTGCACAGCATCGTGCAAATGCCTCCTGGAATTCCAGTTGCAACTGTGGGAATCGGTAACGGGCGCAATGCCGGTTACTTGGCGGCGCATATTTTGGCGTTGGTCGATGATTCCATTCGGGCGAAGCTTGTGGAGTATCGCGAGAGTTTAGGCGACAGCGGCGAGTAGGCTGATTTCGGCTCAATTTGTTTGTCTGAAGCAGAGGATCGCGGGGAACCCCGCGGTTCTCTTTTTTTGAGCAGTTTAATTAGGTTTTGATTTCAGTCTGCCTGGTGTTAGTTTGCGCGGGTGAGTTTTATTTTATCCCTCGACCAAGGCACGACAAGCTCGCGTGCGATCCTGTTTAATCGAGACGCCGAGATCGTAGCCGTTGGGCAAAGCGAATTTCAGCAGATCTATCCGCAACCGGGATGGGTCGAGCACGACGCTTGCGAAATTTGGAAGACTCAAATCGAGTCGGCGCGGGAAGCGCTGAAAAAGGCCTCCACCTCTTGGCAGGATATCGAGGCGATCGGAATCACCAATCAACGCGAGACGGTGGTTCTTTGGGACCGCGAGACCGGCAAGCCAGTTGCGAACGCGATCGTTTGGCAAGATCGCCGTACGGCTGAACTTTGCGATTCGCTCAAGGCCGAAGGCAAGGAATCCTGGATACAAGAGAAAACGGGTTTGTTGTTGGATCCGTATTTTTCGGCGACGAAAATAAAATGGATGCTCGACGAGCGTCCTGAGCTACGAACCATGGCTGCCGAGGGAAAACTGGCTGCGGGAACAATGGATACGTGGTTGATTTGGAATTTGTCTGACGGGCAGTCTCACATCACGGACGTATCGAATGCTTGCCGTACTTTGCTTATGGATCTCCGAACCTGCGAGTGGGACGATGCCTTGCTCGAGCTATTTGACATTCCGCGATCAATCTTGCCGGAGATCGTCGACTCGAGCGGTCGATTAGCGAAAACCTCTGCGGAGGTGACTGAAGTTCCGATTCTGATCGGCGGTATTGTGGGCGATCAGCAAGCGGCCTTATTCGGCCAAGCGTGTTTCGAGCCAGGGATGGTTAAGAACACGTATGGGACGGGATGTTTTATTTTGATGAACGTCGGAGAGGAACCGGCAGTTTCGAAGAACAAGTTGCTTTCGACAGTTGCGTGGCGAATTGGCGGAAAAACGGAATACGCATTGGAGGGCTCTGTTTTTATTGGGGGAGCTTTGGTGCAGTGGTTTCGGGATGAATTGAAAATGATCGAATCGGCCTCGGAAATCGAGGAGCTGGCGGGGCAGGTTGAGGACTCTGGTGGAGTGACGATCGTGCCGGCATTTTCCGGTCTGGGGGCGCCGTATTGGGATCCTTATGCTCGCGGGGCGATAATGGGGCTGACTCGAGGTAGCTCGCGGGCTCACATCGCTCGAGCGGCTTTAGAGGGGATTGCGTATCAAGTGGCGGATGTTGCGCAGGTGATGGAGCAAGATTCTGGACGAGAACTCGAATCGCTCCAAGCGGATGGAGGCGCTTCGGCGAACGATATTCTCATGCAAATTCAGGCGGATTTTTTGGGGGTGACGATTCGTTGTTCGCAGCTCGCAGAAACGACGGCTTTGGGCGCGGCGTTTATGGCTGGTTTGGCGGTTGGTTATTGGGAATCGCAAGAATCGCTGGCGGCTTTGTGGAAAGAGAGTCGGCGGTTTGAGTCTAAGACGAATACCGAGCAACGCGAAGCGGCTCTCAAAAAATGGCGTCGAAGCATCGAGCGAATTCGAGATTACGATCGAGAGTGAGGCGAAGCTGCCGGGGAAATGAGGATTGCATTTTTGGCGGAAGGATTGGATAACGCGTTTTATGGCACAAAACGTTATCGGATTTCACTACACGCTGAAGAACAAAGCGGGAGAGATTTTGGACCGTACTACGGATCGCCCTATGGCATTCCTCGAAGGTTCGGGAGCAATTATCGAAGGGCTCGAAGAGAGTCTGGCGACAATGACCGCTGGCGATAGCGGCGAGGTGATCGTTCGTCCTGAAAAGGGATACGGCTTTCGCGATGAAACGCAGATCAACACGGTTTCCAAATCGCTACTTCCAGCCGATGAAGTGAAAGTGGGCGACTTCTTTCAAGCAGGTGGTGACCAGCATGCTCCGGTCGTGAAGGTTATCGCAGTTGATGGTGACGACGTGAAGTTAGACGCGAACCATCCTTTGGCCGGCGTTGATTTGATTTTCGATGTTAAGGTTGTCGAAAAACGTGAAGCGACCGAAGAAGAATTGTCCCATGGCCATGTTCACCAAGCAGACGAAAGCGGCTGCTGTGGTGGTGGTGGTGATAGTAGCGGTGGCGGCGGTGGTGGTTGCGGCTGCCATTAGGATAACACTAATTGATATGTAGGATTGATCCCGCTTAACGGGGTCATGCCGCGTCAACTAAAGCCCATGGGGCCCATTATCATTGCAGATTCCACGCGAGTCCCTCGCGTAGCTACGTCGCAGTTTCCAGAGGAGTTTCTGTTAAGTTGACGCGTATGCGCTGAGCGGGACCGGCCCTAGGAATGGACTTTATTAGAAGTCGAGTAGTTCGACTTCGAAGATGAGCGTAGCGTTGGGTGGAATCGATCCGCCCGCGCCACGTGAGCCGTAACCCAGACTGGAAGGGATGATGAGTTTGCGCTTTTCACCTTTTTTCATGGCGAGGAAAGCTTCGTCCCATCCTTTGATTACGTTACCGAGTCCAACTTTGAAATTGAATGGGTCGCCTCGATCGTAAGAGCTATCGAATTTTGCTCCGTTTAGGAGAGTGCCTTTGTAGTGGGCGGTCACGGAGTCGCCTTTGTTAGGAGTCGCATCGCCGGTGCCTTCTTGGGTGACGATGTAGTGAAGGCCGGAGTTGGTACTTTGGGCTTCAGGAAATGCTTTGTGGATGCGAGCGAGCTCAGGATCTTTGATGATCAGGTCGACTGTCTCTTCGAGAGATCCGACTCGAGATTCCAATTCGGAATCGTCTTGTTGAGGTGCTTCTGCGGGCTTTGAGCAACCGGCGAGAAACAAGAGAGCGATGGATAGGAGGGCGAGTAATGGAATTGTTTTCATATGTCTATAAATACCAGCTATGACTTGCGTCGTTAGTGTCGAGCTTAGAAGCTTCTAAAAAGCGACAAGGAAATGGGTGAGATAGTGAGTTCGGGGCGAAACGAAGCGATTTTGGGAAAGGACGAAATCTCTTTTCGTCGTCGGTCCAATGCTCGGCGCTACATTGCGAAAGTGGAATCGAATGGCGAAATCGTCGTGACGATTCCGCGGGGAGGGACGCAGCGCGAAGCTTTGGATTTCGCTCAAAAGCACAGGGAGTGGCTTCGGGGGCAGCAGATTAAGACTCGGGAGACACTCAGCGAAAAAGGATTGCATGCAGGCGATCGTTTTTGGTTTCGCGGAGAGCTCGTGGAATTAGCGGTATCGACCGACTGGGGACGTCCTATTTTGAGATTTTCGGATCAGCAATTTTTTATAGCCGATGCTGCGATGAATCTATCGCGTCCGTTGGCGGAGAATCTTAGAGGATTGGCCAAAAAGGAATTGCCGGTGTTGGCGAATGAATTGGCAGCTCGCTTCGGTCTATCTTTTAAACGAGTGAGTATTCGGGATCAGAAAACTCGATGGGGTTCGTGTTCAAGTGCGGGAGCGATTTCCTTGAATTGGCGAATCGTTTTGGCCCCACCGGAAACGGCGGAATACATCGTTGTTCACGAGCTGATGCATTTGAAGGAAATGAATCACTCTTCCGCGTTCTGGGGATTGGTCGAACGTGCATGTCCTCGCTACAAAGAGCATGAGCGCTGGCTCGACGAACACCAAAGCGAATTGAATTGGTGATCGTGTAGTTATCTCTCTATGACGATTGCGAGATCGTTAGATCGCGCAGGCCTCAAGCTCGACCTGGTCGAAGAGGTATTCGTCAAGACTGGCCATCGCTTCCGATACGACTCGAGGCATGTAGTCCCCGTTCTCTAGTCGTCGTTTCGAGTGAATGATAATGTCGAGGATCGGGTCGATCTCGACGCAGGAATAACTAGGATCTTCTAATTGCGCCTTGATGTAGGTTTCAAGGTCTCCGATCGTTAGCTGTGTCTCTATCGTCATCATGATATCGTCCTCTCGTTAATACTTAGTCGTTGCGATTGTGGCTCTTTATTAATCGGCCAAATTGCGGGAATCGTTAGTTTTAGGACAGTCAAAGATACGTGAAGTTCTAGCAAAATTGCTAAAAAACAGTTTGTAGTTAAACTGCCTTGACGCGTTTCAGTGATTACCCTCGGCAATATTTGCCGGAAAGGTAACGATTTGCAAACAACCTCATACATTGAGTGTCGCGGTATAATACGATTCCCGTTGCCTGATTGGATTCACGGATAGAGGGATGAATCCTTGGAGGCTTTCTGATAAGACGAAAATCCGTAGGAGCGGGTTTACCCCGCGATAATACGTGGGCGTACCATAAAAGTGAAAAATCGCGGGATAAACCCGCTCCTACAATTTAGGCAGCGGAATAATCTTCGACCATTTCGCAGTCTCTTAAACACATGCCCGTGTTCGGCGTTTACCGACGCTTCATTTCCGTGTCAAAGAGCGCTCGAACAACTTTGATAGCGTGTTTTGTGATACGATTCCCATTCGAGCCGCGTCCCTTGACTGCCAGCTCGCCGAGATCGAATTCGAACTCTTTGATACGCGCACTGCAAGTAGGCGTTAGGCGCACGATGATAGGACGTGTTGATCCATCGGGATTGGCTCGGAAGTAGTGCACTTTCGAGCTCTTGTTTCCCTTTGTGAGATTGTAAATTTTGTCACGCGTAACGCCGCTAATCATGAAGCGTTTGACGAATGAGTCACCGCGCGCTCCATCGCGATAAACCAAATCGTAGATTGTTTCCTCGTCGCCTTTTTTCCAAACCGCAACGTGGAGGATGTCCTGTCCCATGTAAACCTTGTCGGCGACTCGAGATACGCGGAACGTACCATCGCCGCAGAAGCAAATGATGTCATCCAATTGCGTGCACTCGCCGATGAATTCATCTTTCTTGAGATTCGTGCCGATAAAACCGTCTTCGCGATTAACGTAGAGCTTTTCGGTAGGAAGGGCAACTTCGGTGGCTTTGATTGTCTCGAAACTTTCGATACGCGTCTTGCGCTCGCGGCCTTTGCCGAATTTTTCCATTAACCCTTCCAGGTAGTCGATCGTGAATCCTGTTAGGTTTTTTAGGTCGCGTTTGGTCGCTCGAATTTCCTTCTCGGTGTTCTTTAGTGTCTCGGTGGCCTTAAAAGAGTTGTATTTCGAGATCCGTTTGATGCGAATTTCCGTCAAGCGAGCGACGTCGTCGTCCGTGACGTCTCGTTTTAGTTGGCTTTTGAAAGGGTCCAATCCGATGTGAATTTCTTCGATCACGGATTCCCATGTTTCACATTCTTCAATGCGGTGATAGATGCGTTCTTCGATGAAAATGCGTTCGAGCGAATCGAAGTGCCATTTTTCTTCGAGTTCGCCGAGCTTGATTTCGAGCTCGAGTTTGAGGAGTTCGCGAGTGGCGTCCGTGCAACGTCTCAGGATTTCGCTTACGCCGATAAAAATCGGTTGGTCATTTTCGATGACGCAGGCATTTGGCGAAATGGATGATTGGCAATCGGAGAAAACGTAGAGCGCATCGATCGTGGCTGCCGTGTCGGCTCCGGTAGGTAGGGTGACGAGTATCTCCGCTTTTTCGGCGGTGTTGTCTTCGACTTTCTTGATCTTTACTTTCCCTTTGGTGTTTGCCAACAGAATCGAGTCGATGAGGGAGCTCGTTGTGGTCCCGAAAGGGATTTCGGTAATGGCGACCTGATATTTGCTACGCGTTTCGAAAATCGAACGAACGAGGATACGACCACCTCGGAGCCCATCGTTGTAGTTGGAGACGTCCATCACGCCGCCAGTTTCGAAATCGGGATAGAGTTCGAAAGGCTCATCGCGCAAAAAGGCGATTGAGGCTTCGAGGATTTCGTTGAAATTATGTGGCAGGAATTTGCAGGCTAGTCCGACGGCGATGCCCTCGCAGCCTTCTGCTAGGAGCAAGGGGAATTTAACAGGAAGGTTAAGTGGCTCTTTGTTACGTCCGTCATAGGACGCCTGCCAGTTGGTCGTTTTGGGATTGAAGACAACTTCTCGGGCAAATGGAGAAAGGCGCGCTTCGATGTAACGAGCAGCTGCGGCTCCGTCACCGGTCAGCGTGTTACCCCAGTTTCCTTGTGTATCGATCAAAAGGTTACGTTGACCCATTCCGACCATAGCGGAATAGATGCTGGAGTCGCCATGCGGGTGATAGCGCATAGAGTGGCCGACGACGTTGGCGACTTTGTTGTAGCGTCCGTCATCGAGCTCCTTGAGCGAATGCATGATCCGGCGTTGGACGGGTTTTAGACCATCGTCGATCGAAGGAACAGCTCGGTCGAGAATAACGTAGGAAGCGTATTCGAGAAACCAGTTCTTATAGGAAGCGGCGAGAGGAGCTCGTTCGTTGCCGCTTTCGTGAGCAGGTACTTCGACTACGACTTCGGTTTCCTCTTGAACTTCGGTTTCACCTACAGCTCCAGCTTCGACCTCGGTTTCGGCTTCGTTTTGGTTGTCTTTGAATTCGAACGTATCCTGATCGGATTCGTCGTTGATGTTATTGGAGCTCATTTATGCGAGAAAAGGTTGTGGGAGCGGAATACGAATTTTTTGGTATCGAACGGTCGCTTGCGTATGGATTTTAAAATGGGCGTGTTAGGCTTCGGTTTCGGCGAGTTCTTTTTCGACATGTAGATTGTCGATGATGAAGCCCTGTCGGAGGGGAGTGTTCTTTCCCATGTAAAAGCTTAGAAGACCGTCGATGTTGTGTAGCTGTTTCATTGTGACGTGATCGAGCTTCATCTTTGGACCAATGAAAGTCGCGAATTCGTCAGGGGAAGCTTCGCCGAGTCCCTTGAATCGGGTGATTTCGGAGCTCTTGCCCATTTTATCGAGAGCTTTGTTCTTTTGGGCTTCGGTGTAGCAGTAGACGGTTTTCTTCTTTGTGCGTACTCGAAAGAGAGGTGTCTCTAGAATGTAGAGGTGCCCTTGGCGGACAAGATCGGGAAAAAATTGCAGGAAAAAGGTAAGAAGGAGCAATCGAATGTGCATGCCATCGACGTCGGCATCGGTTGCAATAATCACCTTGTTGTAGCGGAGTGAGTCGAGGCTCGATTCAATGTCGAGGGCGCTTTGCAGGCAGTTGAACTCGTCGTTTTGGTAGACGATTTTTTTGGTGAGTCCGAAAGCGTTGAGAGGTTTTCCTTTTAGGCTGAAGACAGCCTGGGTGTTGACGTCGCGCGTTTTGGTGATCGAGCCACCAGCGGAGTCGCCCTCTACTATGAAGATTGTGGAGTCGTTGGCTTGCTTGTGCTTCGAATTAAAGTGTGCCCGGCAATCGCGGAGCTTTTTGTTGTGCAGGTTGACCTTCTTCGCTTTTTCGCGGGCCAGCTTGCGAATACCGGTTAGCTCTTTGCGTTCCTTTTCGCTCGCGACGATCTTTTGTTGGATTGCCTTTGCGGTCGCAGGGAATTGGTGAAGGTGAAGATCGAGCTCCTTCTTTAAGAAGGTATTGATGAAATTCCGGATGCTCGGGCTTTTGGGCCCCATGTTTTGCGATCCTAGCTTCGTTTTGGTTTGGCTTTCGAAAACCGGTTCTTGGACGCGTATGGAAACGGAGGATACTATGGACGTTCGAATGTCCGAGGCATCGTAGTCCTTTTTGAAGAATTCCCGAATGGTTTTGACGATGGCTTCGCGAAATGCGGCTTGGTGGGTGCCGCCCATAGTCGTGTGTTGTCCGTTGACGAATGAGAAATACTCTTCGCCGTAGTGCGTGCCATGGGTCATCGCGACCTCGATGTCTTCGCCTTTGAGGTGAATAATCGGGTAAAGGATGTCGCCGGTAAGGTTATTTTCCAGGAGATCCTTGAGGCCATTTTCGGAACGAAAGGTTTTGCCGTTGAGGGAAAGCGTGAGCCCGGTGTTCAGGTACGCGTAATTCCAAAGCATGGTCTCGACGTATTCTAGTCGATAGTCGAAAGCCTTGAAAATGGAGCGATCGGGAGTGAACTCGACGTAGGTGCCGTTTTTTTCGTCGGTTTTGCCCTGGCGGCTTTCCGACTCAAGTTCGCCTTTAGAGAAGATGGCCTGCTTCATTTTGGATTCCCGATAGGATTCCGCGAGGAAGTAGCTGGAAAGGGCGTTGACCGCCTTGGTTCCGACGCCGTTTAGACCGACGCTCTTTTGGAAGGTCTCGCTGTCGTACTTGGCCCCAGTGTTGATCTTGGAAACGCAATCGACGACTTTTCCAAGCGGGATGCCGCGTCCGAAGTCACGTATGGAAACCACTTCGTCGCCTATCGTGATGTCGATCCGCTTTCCGTGTCCGCTGGAATGTTCGTCGATCGAGTTGTCGATGATTTCTTTGAGCAAGACGTATATGCCGTCATCGGGGGAAGCTCCACTGCCTAGCTTGCCGATGTACATGCCCGGGCGCAGTCGAATGTGCTCCTGGGGGCTTAAAGATTTGATGCTGGATTCAGTGTAATTCGATTCTGCCATCTATTGGGCTCGATAGGATAAAGTCCGTGGCGCGAAATCAAGCGGGAATATTGGTAAATGTGCCTTGTTGCGCTTTTCTTTTGCCGAGGCGGCTTTTCGCTTTACATGAATTCTGATGAAGGTTGGTTTGCGGTCGCTATTCTCCGTTTGGTTCTACCGCGTCTTTTCCATTATGAGCAACACCGCCCCCACAGCCGAAAAAGCAAAAAACGACCGCGCTCTACGCTTCTACCGCGATGTATTGGGACTAGAACGCCTACATTACGGGATGTGGTTGCCGGAAGACGAGTTGACAATGGAGTCCCTCAAGGCAGCGCAGAAGCGCTATGAGGATTTTCTGATCGAGAGCGTTCCCGAAGGAGCTAAGCGGATTTTGGATGTAGGCTGCGGAACGGGCGAGCTTTGTTTGCACTTGAAAGGGCGCGGTTACGAAGTCGAGGGACTTTCGCCGGATATCAATCAAAAGAAGGTCTTTGCGGAGAAAGTGGAAGCGCCGTTTCATTTCACGCGCTTTGAAGATTCGCAGTTGGAAGGTGGATACGACGTCATTATTATGAGCGAGTCCTGCCAGTACATCCCGATCGATAAGGTCTTCGAAGTGGCGACTAAGGCACTGAAGCCCGGAGGACATTTGATGGTGTGCGACTATTTCGTGCTGGATCAAAATGCGGGAGAACTTTCGAAGAGCGGGCATGACTACGATGCGTTTTTGGCGAAGGCCGAGGAAAGTCGTTTTGAGATCGTGAAACGTCGGGATGTAACGCCGGACATTCGCAAGACTTTGGAAATAGCCGACGACTGGACTGACAAGATTTTGCTCGGCGCAGATATTTTTACGGAAAAATTCCGAGAGCGAAATCCGTTCACCTGGAAAATTCTCGTTAAGCTTTTCGGCAAAAAATACCAAAAAGCAGTTTCGCAGAAGGTCCTATTGGACGCGGATCGCTTCTCCGAAGTTAAGAAGTACGAGTTCTTCTTATTTCAGCTGGGCTGAGATTAGGTTGAAGAACCACGCCGCCTTGCGACGTAGCTACATCGAGAGTTCGATGTGGAGGCAGCAATGATTTTCTTAATTCACCGCGATTTCTATCGCTGCGAGACGTGCCAAACCACCTCTACTTCACTCCGATTGCTTTCGTTTTGTTCGAATCAGTGTTCATCAGTGGTTAATTTTTATTCTGCTTGGGATTTGAAAAATCAGTTCACCACTGAGGACTCTATTTTTCACTGATGTTTTCATTCGGTTCGGGTTTAATAGCCCCCGTCTTTATTGATTCGAAGGAACCCTCGATCGTTTGAAATAGTAGCCATATTCCTCGGCTTCGCACTCGACACATTTGGGCGTAAACTGATTGCATAGGGGAATGTGGAAAGGATGGATTCTCCTTGTTGCGTGGAGTTTGGCGATATCCTCTGCAGGGATAGGCGCCGAGACGGACGAGGAAAGCCAGTGGGCGCAGTGGCGAGGACCGACGGGAAATGGAACCAGTCTTTCTGCGGATCCGCCAATTGAATGGAGCGAGAATCATAATGTGCGCTGGAAATCAGCATTGCCAGGGTATGGGCATTCCTCGCCGGTAGTTTGGAAGGATAGAGTTTTCCTCACGTCCGCCATTCCTCATGGCGAACTTGTGGATCCTCCTGTGGGGCGTCGACCAGGTGGGCACGACAACACACTGAAGGTGCAGCAAAATCGGTTTGTAGTCCTCGCGATCAATCGAAAAGACGGGAAGATTCTTTGGCAAACGACGGTGCGGGATCAAGTTCCCCACGAAGGACGTCATAATACAGGAAGTTTCGCTTCGGCTTCACCCGTCACGGACGGCGAGCGGGTCTACGCATTTTTTGGTTCGCACGGAGTCTACTGTCTTGATTGGGACGGGAAGCTTGTTTGGGAACGCGATTTGGGCGACATGGAAAGCAAGCACGGGCATGGTGAAGGGAGTTCACCGGCATTGTTTGATGAAACGCTTGTCGTCAACTGGGATCACGAAGGCCCATCCTTTGTCGTGGCTCTCGATAAGGTGACCGGTAAGGATCGATGGAGGAAAGAGCGTGATGAGCCTACCTCATGGTCCACGCCGCACGTTTTCACTCACCAGGGGAGGCCACAGGTCGCCATTTCGGCTGCTAATCGAATCCGAAGCTACGATCTCGCAGATGGTTTATTGATATGGGAATGCGGTGGTCTTTCTCACAACGTAGTGGCGGCTCCAGTTTCCGAGAATGGCATCCTGGTTGCGGGCTCTAGTTATGAGAAGCAAGCGATACTTGGGATCCGTCTCGAAGGAGCGATGGGCGACATCACAGGTACGGATCAAGTGTCCTGGACCAGGCACTACGATACGCCCTATGTGCCTTCTCTTCTACTCTACGAAGGAGAGGTGTATTTTCTGCGTCACTACCAGGGTGTACTTACTTGTCTGAATGCAAAGACTGGAGAGGAAGTATACAGTCGCGCCAGACTTTCGGGAATTCGAAATGTCTACGCATCGCCTGTGGCGGCGAGCGGTCGGATCTATATCACCTCGATGGATGGGGTCACGCTCGTGTTCACCGCGGGTGCCGATCCAGAAGTGCTTAGCCAAAACACATTGGATGATAGTTTCAGCGCCTCGGCCGCTTTGGTCGGTGAAGAGCTGTTTTTGAGAGGAGAGAAATCGCTTTATTGCCTAGCTGAAGACTAGACCGTGAAGGCAAGGTCCTGTCAAAAAGGTTCTGTTGGTCGAGGTAAGCTCTCTAACTCTACTTGGTTAAATGAGCTTTAGCTCTTCGAAAGGAATAGTAGCACGGGAATCTTGCCTGTGCGCCTTTTTTTCTAAGAGCGGTTGAGCTCTTTGGCTCCGATGTCGCGTCTTAGATACTTGGACTTGAAATCGATGCGGTCGCAGAGGGCGTAGGCTTTTTGCGAGGCTTCGTTCAGGTCGGCTCCTAGAGCGGTGACGCCGAGAACACGGCCGCCGTTGGTGACGACGTCTCCGGATTCGGAGCTGGTGGTGCCGGCGTGGAAGATGTATTCGTTTTCGCCGACGGCGTCTGGAAAGGATATGGGCTCGCCTTTAGGATAGCTGCCTGGGTAGCCGCCGGAAGCGAGTACCACGACCATGGCGTATTCATCTTTTACCTTCACATCGATCTGCTTCAGTTCGCCTTTGGCTGCTGCGACCATGATGGCGATAGGGTCTGTTTCGAGGCGGGTCAGCAGGACTTGAGTTTCCGGGTCGCCGAAGCGCGTGTTGTATTCGAGAACCTTGGGGCCTGTTTTGGTCATCATGAGACCGATGAAAAGGGTACCTCGGAAATCGATGCCTTCGGCTGCGATGCCGTCGACGCTGGGTTTGACGATGATTTCTTCGATGTGACGCATCATGGCATCGTCGATCAAATCGGCTGGGGAATAGGCGCCCATGCCTCCGGTGTTTGGGCCGGTGTCACCTTCGAAGACTTGTTTGTGGTCTTGGCTAGTGGGGAGGATGACGTAGTCTTTGCCGGATACGATTACGTGAATGGAGGTTTCTTCGCCGAAGAGGCATTCTTCGATGAGCACGGTATTGCCGGCCTCGCCGAATGCTCCGCCGTCAATCATGTCAGTGACGGTCTGGGTGGCGGTTTGGTGGTCTTCGGCGATGATTACGCCTTTTCCGGCAGCGAGTCCGTCGGCTTTAACGACGATCGGGTAGGATGCAGTTCCGAGGTATTCGATAGCGGCTTGGGCGTCATCGAAATGAGCGGCGGCTCCGGTTGGAATGTTGTATTTGAGCAAAAGCTCTTTGGTGAAAGTCTTGCTGCCTTCGAAGCGGGCTCCCTCGGCTTTCGGGCCGTAGGCGAGTATGCCTTTTTCATTTAGGCGATCGACGAGTCCCATACAAAGCGGGACTTCTGGTCCGACGATTACGAAATCAACGCCTTCTTTGGAGGCTAGTTCGAGGAGGCCGTCGATATCGTCGGCGGCAACTGGGTGGCATTCGCAGATCTGGCCCATACCGGGGTTTCCGGGGGCGACGAGCGTTCGGCCTACGAGTGGGCTGTCGACGCTGATTTTAGCGATGGTGTGTTCGCGTCCGCCTGAGCCGACGATGAGAGCGGTGAGAGGAGATTGGTCTGACATTCCGTTTCGATTTAGAATGCGCGAAAAACTGGAATGCAACGAAAAGATGAGATTGGAGTGCCGTTAGCGGTATCGAATGCGTTTCGTCGTTACGGATCAGCTATAAGACCTGGAGGGTTTTGCGGTAGAAATCGATGATTGTTTCGGGGTCTCCGGAGAAAAGGAGATAGTCTTCTATCCAGGCTGGCATGCGTCCTTCCGCAGCCAAGCGATGCAGCTGCGCTTCGAGATCGCAAAAGTAGTTGGGGTGGAAAAAAACGTAGGGAACGCGTGGACGAATACCGAGCTTTAGGTTGCAGAGCTCGATTCCGATTTCCTCCATCGTGCCGGCTCCTCCGATACTGAAGATACAGAAGTCGGCTACCTGAAACCATTTTTGTCGGTTGTGGCGGTTTTTCTCTTGGAAGGTGTTGAAGAAGTCTACGCCGACTTTGAGGGGTTGCGCTTCGAGTTCGAGGTAGGCGGCGCCGGTGAGGCAGTTGTTTGCTCGTCCGACGTCGGCAGCGAGACCCATTACGCCATCGCCACCGCCGGTAAGGATTCCGACATTGGGTCCGAAAAACTGGGTCATGCGATCGACGAGCGCAGTGATATTGCGTTTTTCCTCGGCGTCCATTTCCAGGGCTGAGCCGTAGAATGCGAGAATGGTGCAGGCGAGGAAGCGGTCTACGTTTTCTTCTTTGATGAAGAATCCGTGCTCGTTTTTGAAGACGTGCACGTAGACGTCGTTGATTAGGGCGTTGAACCAGTAAACTTTGATTCCAAGTTGCTCGTAGGTCTCGAGTCTACTGTGGGCCTCATTCGAAAGGAAGAAGTCCTGCATGGGTGTCGCTTTTCGGAAGACGATCCGCTTGAGCTTCAGTTTTTGGATGCGAGCGAGGATCTCGATGTGCTCGAGCAGACTGGGGAAATAATCCATCACAAGCGTGTCGGCTGACGCGTCGCCTTTTCGGATGGCTTGATTTACCGTTCGGAATCCAAAGTGGTCTTTGGTTCCGATGCGCTTAATTTCTTTTGCGATGCTGCCTTCGATTCGGATGAGCAGGCTTTGGTTTTCGCTTTGAGCGCTGGCACCGCTGACCGAGATGTTCGTGGTAGGGCGGACTTTCGAGAAATTAGCTTTAGGGTTATCGTCGAGTTGCTGATACACGCGACCGAGATTGGTGAAGAGCTTTTTGCTTTTTTTCCGGAGGGCTTCCTTTTCTTTCTGATCGAATTTCGGCGAATGGTAGACTTCAATCGAGACGACCGGATTGATGACTGGCTGATCGCTTCGGTTGTAGATTTCCAGGATGACGTTGGATCCGAATGTTTTGCCCGGGTCGAGTAGGACTGCTCCAGAGTGGAGGCCGAAATTGCCTTCGCCTCGATTGAGAACCACGTAGTGATCCTTTAGGTACATGGAGCAACTGGTGAGGAGTCCAGAGTGCGGGGGTAGTTCGACTACCTCGATGTCTTCGCGTCTTTGGACTTTGTCGAGAAAGGAGCGAGGGTGGTAACCTTGAATGAGGCGTAGGTGATCTTGCTTTGAAAGGCTGTCTGATAAGGTATAGCGAACTTTGTGGGGAGTTAGGAAAACGCTTCCGAATCGGTCGATCGAGGTGGTTTCGGGTAGTTTGATGAGATTGCTTTCGAGCGCTTGCCAAATTTCGTCGGATGTTAGTTTCTGGCTTTCCGGAGCGTAGAATAGTCGGCCTGCTGCCGTCCCGGGCTTAAGGAGTTCGCGGTAGTAGGTCGCGCAAGGGAAAGTGGAATCGTAGAGGAAGGCCTCGCACTGAAGGATTAGGCGGTCTCGGTTTAGGCGAGGCGCTTGGGAGGCGGCTATTTCGAGGCCGATGCGAGCGAGGGTGCTGCGTTCGCTGAAATGGATCGATTCCAAATGATCGGCGACGAATTGAACTTCTTCTGAATCGCGAAGTCGAAAGGTAACAGTCAATTCGAGAAGTTTCGATTTAGGTTTCTCTTTTACGGTGGTGACGATGCCGTCTTCGCTTATCCAGAATGTTTCTCGATTCATTTGAAATGGGGTTGAAATTTTGGTCATTTACAAAGAAACGTATTTCGCTAGTTGTTTCAATTCGCAAAACGTGTCTGATCGCGTTTGTTTAGAACGCATCTTTTTGCCAACGAATATCTTATGAATAAGTTTATAGCTTTAGTCGCCCTTTGCGCATCGGTACAGGCATTGTGGAGTCAAGACGCCGCCAAGGCGAAATTGCCTGATTTACAACCTGAAGTAGAGCAATTCACTTCGATGGAATTGCTTGAAACATGGGGCTATCTCTTGTCTGAGCGTTTTAATCTCGGCGGTTTGGACGTGACGGAATCCGAGATCGATGCGATTTCGCGTGGAATGAAGGCGTACGTGAATCGCGATGGGTCGCCGACGGATCTGACGAAATCGATCGATCCGATGCAGGCTTATTTCGTAGAGCGGGAAGAGACCGTGCGGCAGAATCACCTTAAGGTAAACAAGGAGGAGGAATTGGAATACTTCGATGGGCTATTTGGACAGCCTGATTATCAATCGTTGGGAACGGGTCTCTATTTTCAAATCTTAGAAGAAGGTGGCGAAAAGCGTGCGGGGTCTAAGGATCGAGTTCGCTGTCACTATCGCGGTACATTGTTAGACGGAACGGAATTCGATTCTTCTTATGATCGCGGCGCTCCGGCGGAGTTCGTCCTGAATCAGGTTATTGCCGCTTGGACTCAAGGGGTGCCCTTGATCGGCGAAGGCGGTAAGATTAAGCTCTTTGTGCCCTCTGAGTTGGGTTATGGAGAGGAAGGTACGCAGGGAATTCCGCCAGCATCGGCTTTGATTTTCGAAATTGAGTTGATTGAGATCTTGGGACCGGATGCTCCGGGAACACCTCAGAAATTGCCTGGTATTAACTAGTTGAGGTAGAGCTGCTTGTCCCTAAGCAGCCGCATACGCATACGCATAAGCTTAACTGAAAATCGTCTAAAAACCACGCTGCGCTGCGACGTAGCTACGACGAAATCTTGGGGGTGGAATTTACAGTGTCAGCTACCGTTTGGACTTCAGTTGAAGCCAATGCGCTCAGTGGATTGGGCTGTGTTTAATGATGATCCTGCGCGGCACGCCGGGACGTCGTTGCCCTACTTGTTTTGGTTGATCGTTGGTTTGCATTTGCGGTGGGGAGTGTCATCTTTGCTAGTTGAGTTTGGGAGAACGATGTTTGCACTGAGGATGGGAGGAGATCGAGGATGAGGGGTGAGATGGTTTTCATCATTAATCCTTTGTCAGGAAAAAGCGGCAAGGGGCCTATTCGAAAGGAGCGGATTGACGCGTTTATCCAAAGCAAGGGATTGAATGCTCGCGCGATTCTAACGGAAAGGGCAGGTCACGCCACGGAATTGGCGATGCGATGCGTTAAGGAAGGCGCAGCTCGCGTGATTTGCGTTGGCGGAGACGGGACGATGAATGAAGTGGCTCGGGTTTTGGTCGGGATTGAAATTCTTTTCGGTTTGGTTCCGATGGGATCGGGCAACGGTCTCGCACGACACTTGGGGCTTCCGTTGCGGTTCGAAGATGCTTTGGAAAATGCGACGAGCGGTTCAGTGCTCAGTATTGATACGGGAGTCGCCAATGGGCATCCGTTTTTCAATGTAATGGGGATCGGATTGGATGCGGAAATCGGTATGCGGTTCAACCGATCGCGTCGGCGAGGGTTAGCGGCTTATATTGTCTTGGGGTTGAAGACCTTCGCTTACTACCGGCCCTCTCAGTATATTGTAGAAGCTGATGGTAATCGTTTGGAGTTAGAGGTCGATCTGATCGTCGTGGCCAATTCTTCGCAGTATGGAAACGATGCGTTCATTGCGCCGGATGCTTCCTTGGAAGATGGGAAGCTCAATATGGTTGCGGTAGAGCCATTCGGTTTGGTGGCCGGCTTGAGTCTGCTTCGGCGGGTGTTCGCGAAGACGCTTTATCGGAGCGCAAAAGTGCACGCGTTGTGTTCGGAGGCTTTCACTGTTAGGCTGAGCAAACGGGAGTGCTTCCATGTCGATGGGGAAATTTTGGAGTGCGAAGGGAAGATCGACATTCGGGCGCGGCCGAGGTCCTTGCGGATGATTGTGCCTTCGTAGGCGGTTGTGGGGCTGTTGCTGCTGCGACCTCGGCGATGCCGCCCTACGATTTGGGGTTGTCCGGGACGGGTAATCGGCGGGTGGCCTTTTTTGATCTGTTTTATGGGAAGAAGCGTGAGGGCTTGTGGGCTGTGCTGTTGCTTGGGACAAGCAACCCTACCATTTGCCTGTGAAGAAATAGGCTGGAAGCCTGTGCGACTCTTTATTTAGCAAAGTAGAGCTAAGGCTTTCTTGGGCGTCTTCGCTTACCCTCGTGATTGTTTTGCTAGAAAGTCGATCCAGGCGGGATGTTCGTTCATGCAGGGGATCGCTACGAACGATTCGCCTCCGGCTTCTAGGAACATCTCTTTACCTTCCATTGCGATCTCTTCAAGCGTTTCGAGGCAGTCGGAGACGAACGCGGGCATCATGACAAGGAGTCGTTTGGTTCCGCTTTTCGCTAGATCTGGAAGAACGTGATCCGTGAACGGTTCGATCCAGGGTTCGCGTCCAAGGCGGGATTGGAAGGAGATTGAATATTGGTCTTCGGAGATACCGGCTCGTTTAATGAAAGCCGCTGTGGTTGCAGTTACCTGAGCTTTGTAGCAGGTGCTGTGAGCGGGGCTGCAAGTGGTGCAACAGTCTTTGACGACTTGGCAGTGAGCGTTGGATGAATCGGCTTTGGTGAGGTGCCTTACGGGAATTCCGTGATAGGAAAAAAGAAGGTGATCGTATCCAGTTTCCAAATAGGGCTTTGCCGATTGGTAGAGCGCTTCTATGTAGTCGGTTTCCTTGTAAAAAGGCTGAAGCGTTTCAACTTTCGTATCCGGCATCTGATCGACGACTTCCTCCATGACGCGTACGACTACGGTTTCGTAGCTGGACATGGCGTAGTGTGGATAAAGCGGAATGAGCAGTATGTTGGTGATTCCCTTGGCCTTGAGATTGGCGATTGCGTTTGGAATCGAAGGCTGGCCATAGCGCATCGCCAGCTCGACGTGATCGTCGATTCGCTCTTGGAGCAGGGTTTGTATGTTTTTGCTCGTGACGACCAGCGGGGAGCCTTCGTCGGTCCAAACTTTTTTGTAAGCTTCGCCCGAGCGCTTGGGGCGAGTTGGAAGGATGAAGCAGTTCAAGACGAATTGCTGGATCGCTTTGGGAGTGTCCAATACGCGATCGTCCGATAGAAATTCTTTCAGATAGCGACGAACATCCTTAGTGGAAGTCGAGTCGGGGGACCCAAGATTAACGAGCAATACGGCATTCTTCTGCATTGTTCGGTGGCTATAGCCAAGGCAGTGGGGGCTGTCAAATACGCAGGTGAAATTTGCGTCAAATGGCTCGGCTGCGGCGGAGAGTTTCGGGGGCAAATCCGACGCGTTTCAAGAATTGGCGTTCGAAGAAGCTCTGGTTCTCATACCCAAGCTTGGTACTAATTTCTTGGAGGGATAGACTCGTCTCGAGAACGAGACGCTTGGCTTCCTTCATGCGCCGATTGATGAGGCTTCGAATGGGTGGCTCACCGTATTGCTTGGAAAACAGCCGACTGAACTGAGAAGGAGATAGTCCGGAAGATTCGCCGAGTTCCTCGAGCGTCCATTTACGACCAAGGTCGGAGTCGATTAGAGTCGAGGCTTTGGCGATGCGGTCGTCGAATATTGGATGAGCGGCATCGGCGATGACGAGTAGAAGCATGCGTAGGGCATGATCTTGGATGCGGCGCTCGATTTCGTTTTCAGGATACCAGGCGAGTGCTAGATTGGCGATCGCTTCGAGGCTAGCGGGATTGCTCGTTTGGATTGGGTTGTTTTGAAGTTCGAGTTGATGGTTGGGGATTGATTCTCCGTCGGTATCCAAAATTTCAAAACGAGCTACGAAAAGAGAAAGCGGGTCTAGTGGATCTTGTTCGGCTTCGATTCGGTCCTGGGGCGAAAACAGGAAGCAGTAGCCGGGCTTGAGCATGTGACTTTCGTTGTTCTGGGTTAGTCTTCCTGAACCTTCGAGAATACCCCAAATAGCGAAGTCGGGGAGGGCGTTGGCTCTCCAGCTCCAAATGGGTTCGCAGTGATAGAGAACGGGGGTTGCGGTGAGCTTCAAGTCCGCGTGTTTCGAAAGCCAAAACGCATCCATTGGGGGCATGAGGCATAGATGCTCCTTTATTCGATTAGCCGCAATGAAATAAGGAGGCGTAAACCCGCTAGTCGTCGTTTGGCGAAATGTTTTGTGAATAGCGAAAGCTCTTGAGGCGTCCCATATGGAATTCTTAATTTGCTTATGAAAAATCTAGGTTGTTTGAAATATGGAAAACGCAGCGCCGCTATAGTTTTATCTGTCGCGTCGCTTTCATTGGGAATGGGTTGTTCGGTTATTTAGAGCCACTCGCATTCGAAAGTCGAAGGGTCTAAAGTTGGAGCTGAAACGCTTTCTATGGTATCGGTTGGCGAAACCACTAAGTCTTGGTTGGTCTCGACATTGGGAGTTCCGGATGGAGCGAGCGCTATCGAAGAGGGGGAGGTTTTAACGTATGCTTTGAAACGAATTATCAAGCGGCATGGTCATGTGTTGTTCGTTTTGAATACAAGTTCTGAAAAGGTGGAGAGCGAAACCTACTTTTTCGAATTTAGAGAGGGTGTTCTTCGGAGGTATTGGCATGAAGCGAGCTGATCTCGATTTGTCGGAATTTCGATAGTATTTGAAGCCGCAACCAGGAAATGGAAACTGGTTGCTGTTTAAAAGGTTGATTTTCGATAGGTCTATGTTGGGGGAAATGCGTTGCGATGAGCTAGGTCATGTATTTGGGTGGGTAGCGACCTCAATACCTCTCAATCATGAATCTGCATATGACTCGCCGGAAGGCTTTAGCGTTGTTGGCGATCGGAATTGCCTTCCTTTGTTCCTCCTGGGGCGTGGGTGAAAACGATCGTCCGAACATATTGGTTATAATCGCCGACGACTGTACTCACAATGATCTGGCGCTCTATGGCGGGCAGAATGCGAAGACGCCACGTATCGATACGTTCGCTAGGGAGAGTTTGGTATTTAATAAAGCCTATGTGAGCGAGGCAATGTGTCAGCCTTGTCGGTCCGAGATGTACTCGGGTCAGCATCCAATTCGAAATGGAGCTGCGTGGAATCATTCGGGCAGTCGATTGGATACGAAAACGCTGCCGCATTTCATGGGAGACTTGGGTTATCGAGTTGGGCTCGCGGGGAAAGTGCATGTGACGCCGAAGGCTGTATTTCCATTCGAGCGCGTTGAAGGGTTTGATATCAGTTGCGTTCGTTCGCCAACGAAGGAGCATGAAACGAATTCGATCGAGCAATTCATGAAGCGAGATGACGAGGAGCCATTTTGTTTGGTTGTCGCTTTGGTTGAGCCGCATGTGCCTTGGGTGATGGGCGATCGGTCGCAGTACCCGGACGATGAAATCAAACTGCCTCCTTACATGGTGGATACGCCGACGACTCGGGATGCGTACGCGCGTTATTTGGCGGAGATAACATACATGGATGGTCAAGTAGGCGAGATTTTGGATACATTGGAATTGACTGGTAAAGCAAAGGATACGTTGGTGTTTTTCACCTCGGAGCAAGGAGCTCAGATTCCAGGTTGTAAATGGACCAATTGGGACAATGGGCTTCACACGGCGTTGATTGCGCGTTGGCCAGGTCGAATCGGTGCGGGTAAACGAACCGATAGCGTGGTGCAGTATGCGGATTTCGCTCCAACTTTTGTCGAACTAGCTGGCGGCGATACAAATGATCATGAATTCGATGGAACGAGCTTTAGCGGTACTCTATTCGATCGAAATAAACCTCATCGTGAATTCGCTTATGGCGTTCATAATAATATTCCCGAAGGCCCTGCCTATCCGATTCGTACGGTTACGAATGGAGAATTTCGATATATTCGAAATCTGTTGCCGGAAGAGATCTACATTGAAAAGCATTTGATGGGAGTGAAAGGGAATGGCGCTTTGAATAATCCCTATTGGAGCACTTGGGTTTTCGAGAGCGGGCAGACCGAAAAGGCAGAAACTATCGTAAAACGGTATATCAAGCGACCTGCCGAAGAGCTTTACCGAACCAGTGAAGACCCTTTCGAACTGACCAATTTGGCGGGCGACTCTCGGTATTCGGAGATTAAAGTGAAGCTTAGCCGAGAACTCGATTTGTGGATGCGCGATCAGGGTGATCCGGGTATACCGATGGATACGCGCGAAGCGCATACAGCCGCGAAGAAAGGGAAGCATATTTATTAACGAGGTTGATTGGTTTTCGCCCACAGATTTACACAGACGGTCACAGATGATGAAATTAACTTCTACTCGAGAATGCCTCGGCATACGTTTGGAGAATCGAATGTTGGTGGTTTCTTCAGCAATAATGGCCGCTCGGAGATCGGCCGCTACCTTTTGAATGCCACG
>JBNMOQ010000021.1:0-35796 GCA_051275055.1 Candidatus Pelagisphaera sp. | reverse complement strand
TCATTAAGAGCGCTGATCTTCTTTTCGTGAATGAGGATGTATGCATCTTCCAAAGACACTTCCATCGACTCGCTATCGGTCACGAAGTAAGGAGAAAGGTAACCCTTGTCGAACTGCATACCTTCGACAACGTCGAGCGACGTTTCGATGGACTTCGCTTCTTCAACAGTGATCGTTCCATCCTTGCCGACTTTGTCCATCGCATCTGCGATGATGTCGCCAATCGTTTCATCCCAGTTTGCGGAAACGGTCGCAACTTGCTTAACTTCTTCGCGAGACTCAACAGCCTTGGAAAGCTTGTTCAATTCTGCAACAGCAGCTGCAACAGCCTTTTCGATGCCGCGCTTCAAGTAGATTGGGTTCGAGCCAGCAGTTACGTTCTTCAAACCTGCGCGATAAATGCTTTCGGCAAGTACTGTAGCAGTTGTCGTTCCGTCACCTGCTGCGTCCGAAGTCTTAGAAGCGACTTCGCGCACCATTTGAGCGCCCATGTTTTCGTATGCATCAGGCAATTCGATTTCCTTAGCAACGGTAACACCGTCCTTAGTTACGGTTGGAGAACCGAACTTCTTATCGATAACAACGTTACGACCTTTAGGTCCGAGTGTTACCTTAACTGCTCTCGAGAGTGTTTCAACTCCACGAAGGATGCTCTGACGAGCTACTTCATCAAATATTAATTGTTTAGCCATTGTAATTATTTTCTAAATACTGTTGGTTATTTGGATATACCGATTTCGATTAAGACTCGATAATACCGAGAATATCGTCTTCGCGAACCAAAAGGTAGGTTTCGCCATCGATCTTTACTTCGCTGCCGCCGTACTTGCTGGTGAGAACGCGATCGCCAACTTTTACGTTAAACGGAACTGCCTTCCCATCGCTGTCTTTGGCGCCAGTGCCGAGTGCGATAACTTCAGCCTCTTGTGGCTTTTCTTTTGCCGAGTCCGGGATGATGATACCATCGCGTACTTGTTCGTCTTCGTCTGCGTGTTTGATCAACACGCGATCTCCTAGTGGTTTTACTTTAACTGCGCTCATAATTGAGTTTTTCTAATTAGATTGCTTTGGGTTAAACGGAATTGTTGGTGGTTACAGCAAGGAGCGCTTTCCCTATAAAAGGAGAGCGCCACTTGAAAATTTAATATGCCTACTTCTTTTCTTCTTCGTCTTCGACGACTTCGAAGTCTGCATCGACTACATCAGCTTGCTTAGGTTCGCCTCTTGGCGCTTCCCCATCCTCGAAAGGAGGAGGTCCGCCAGCAGCTGCCCCAGCCATATCTCCCATATCCGGCATGCCACCTTCGGCGGCCGCGGCTTGGTAGAGATCCGCACCGAGCTTGCTAAGATTTTCGAGAGCCTCTTTCATCTTATCGGAGTCTTCGCTTTCCAACGCCGCTTTGGCGTCGACGATAGCTGCTTCGATCGGAGCTTTCTTATCGGCTGGAAGCTTGTCCCCAGATTCGCTCAGCATTTTCTCCATCTGATAGATGGTGCTGTCTAACTGGTTCTTGTTTTCAACCTGCTCCTTGACCTTCTTGTCCTCTTCGGCGTGAAGTTCAGCTTCCTTGGTCATCTTATCGATGTCATCCTCGGAAAGGCCACCCGATCCAGTGATCGTGATGCGCTGGTCTTTTCCAGTGCCCTTGTCCTTAGCGGATACATTTAAAATACCATTGGCGTCGATATCGAAAGTAACTTCGACCTGAGGCGTGCCACGAGGCGCTGGCGGGATGCCATCCAAGTGAAAAGTACCGAGTACTTTATTATCGGTCGCCATAGGACGTTCGCCTTGCAGAACTTTAATTTCAACCGAAGGCTGATTATCCGTGTAGGTAGAGAACGTTTGCGATTTCTTCGCAGGAATCGTCGTGTTACGCGGTATCATCGCGGTGGATACTCCACCAGCAGTTTCGATACCGAGAGTCAGTGGCGTTACATCGAGAAGCAGAACATCACGAACATCGCCCTTGAGCACTGCGCCCTGAATTCCTGCGCCGATCGCAACGACTTCGTCAGGATTCACACCTTGGTGTGGTTTCTTGCCAGCAAGCTCTTCGGCAATTTCGTACACCTTAGGCATGCGAGTCATACCTCCAACGAGAACGAGCTCGTCGATTTCCGAAGCGGATAGCTCGGCGTCGCGCAAACAATTCTCGAAAGGAACGCGGCAACGAGCGAAAAGGTCGTCGGTGATTTGCTCGAGCTTAGCCCGAGTCAATTGAACGTTAAGATGCTTTGGACCTGTCGCGTCTGCAGTAATGAACGGCAAATTGACATCGAAGGTCGTTGCTGACGAAAGAGCGATCTTAGCTTTTTCGCCTTCTTCCTTAAGACGTTGAAGCGCCATTGGATCGCCCTTAAGGTCGATACCGTTCTCGGTTTTGAATTCTTCAACCATCCAGTTGATGATCGCCGTGTCCCAATTGTCTCCACCCAACATGGTGTCGCCATTGGTCGCTTTCACTTCGAAAACGCCATCGCCGATTTCGAGAATCGAAACGTCGAACGTACCGCCACCCAAGTCGAAAACCGAGATTTTCTCGTCGCTCTTCTTATCAAGTCCGTATGCGAGCGATGCCGCGGTTGGCTCATTGATAATACGAAGCACATCAAGTCCAGCGATCTTGCCAGCGTCTTTAGTCGCTTGGCGCTGACTGTCATTAAAGTAAGCCGGAACAGTGATTACCGCTTCGGTAATCGACTCGCCCAAATAAGCTTCCGCATCGGACTTCAACTTCGCAAGGACGAAGGAAGCGATTTGCTGCGGCGCGAATTGCTCCGTTTTATCGCCTACTTGGCACTCGATGAAAGCATCTCCGTTTTCAGCCTTAACTATACTGAAAGGAATACTTGCAGCTTCGTCTTCGATTTCAGAGAACTTACGACCGATCAGTCGTTTCGCCGAAAAAATTGTATTTTTTGGGTTGGTTACCGCTTGTCGCTTCGCCGCTTGGCCAACCAGTCTTTCACCGGTTTTCGTAAACGCCACAATCGATGGCGTCGTGCGAGCTCCTTCTGCATTGGGAACGACGACTGGCTCATCGCCATCCATCACTGCCATGCAGGAGTTAGTGGTACCTAAATCTATTCCTAGTACGCGTCCCATGCCCATCGTTTAGCAAGGTTTGTACCAAGCATACAACTAAACAACTTAAGCACTATCCAACAGTGACTTGCAGATAGTTGAGTTCTAACAAAACCAAATATCAGAGCCAAAACACAGTCATTGTGTCACACTCGTGTCACACCCCAGCAAAATTGAGACAAAACAAAGTGACCCAGTTACTTAACGCTTGGGGACGTAGGGCTGGTGCTTGCGCCACGCCGCGATAACAGATCATTCTCAACATACGCGGTGGGGTGCAAGCACCAGCCCTACGATGTTTTGACTTTTCTAACAGTCTCGTAGATGCGGACGCTTCTTAGCGAGAACGGCAGTCACTTCTATTAAAGGAAGCGCATTGATCACATTCGCCGGCGTCAGCCAACCTTTACGGGCGGCATTCACGCCTGCCTCTACAAAAGCGAAATGATCCGGAGCGTGAGCATCTGGGTTAATACTTGTCAAAAGCCCCTTCTCCGCAGCCTTCCTCCAAAATCGCCAGTCCATATCGAGCCGGTAGGGATTAGCATTTAGCTCGATGATAACATCGTTGGCTATGGCAGCATCAATTACTTTCGCGACATTTAGCTGATAGGATTCACGCTTGAGCAAAAGCCTCCCGCTCAAGTGCCCCAGCATCGTCGTCGCCGGATTTTCGATCGCGCGAATAATACGGGCCGTCATCGCTTCTTCAGTCTGAGTGAAAGACGAATGCACCGACGCCACGACGTAGTCCAAGCGCATGAGAACCGATTCCTCTAGGTCCAGCGAACCATCCGGTAGAATATCAGTTTCGTTTCCAGAGAAGACATGAGTCGTGTATGCCTTCGACGCATTCAATTTCTCGATACGGTCAAGCTGATCCAATACACGCGCTTCACTGAGACCATTCGCCTGAAAACTTGCTTTGGAATGATCCGCAACGCCCCAATACTCCCAGCCCAAATCCTGAGCCGCTTCCGTCATTTCCTCCAAACTCGCCCGACCATCGCTTGCTGTCGTGTGATTGTGAAACACACCTCGCAGATCATCGACTTTCAACAAATCAGGAAAACCTGCTTCTTCCGCCGCTTCGATTTCACCTAGACCTTCACGCAATTCCGGCGGAACGAATTTCAGATCCAACAAAGCGAATATAGCCTCTTCGCTATCCGCCTCCAAACCATCTTCAAAGGATTCCGCATCTGCCGGTTTCAATCCCCACTCGCTCAAACTCAGCCCCCGAGCCAATGCTCTCTGACGCATCAGTACATTATGATCCTTCGATCCCGTAAAGTGATGCAGCGCGAAACTAAACTGCTTAGGCGGAACCACCCGAAGATCCGCCTGAAGTCCGCTCTCGAAACGAACGCTCGCCTTGGTCTCGCCATGCGCAGTGACTTCCTTGACACCCGCTTGAGCCACAAACCAGTCCATAATCGGAGCTGGCGTCGACGAACCAACAATAAAATCCAGATCGCCCACATGCTCCCGCTTCCGCCGAAAACTCCCCGCGTGCGATGCTTTCTCCACCTCGGATAACGCCAGCAACCCTTCGAGAATCGGATCTGCAACCGCCCGTGCCCGCCACCACAAATGACGCTTCCCGTAGGCCTCGCGATTCTTAATTCCTTCGGCAATTTTTTCCTGCGATTTTTTACCAAACCCCTTCAAGTCCGCCACGAGGTTATCCTCGCAAGCCTTCTGTAACGCTTCGATGCTCGTAACGCCAAGAGCCTTATTAAGAGCCTTAATCTTCTTCGCTCCAAGCCCAGGTATTTCTAACATCAATACAAGTCCTGGTTCGATCGATTCCTTCAGCGTCTCGTAAAACTCCAATCGCCCCTCCTTATACAGAGTCTCAACCTTCTCTACGAGCGCCTTGCCGAATCCCGGAATATCAGAAAGCGTGCCCTCATCGATCAACGCATCCAAATCCTCGTCAAGCGTCTCGAGCTTCCTCGCTCCATTCGAATACGCCCTTATCTTAAACGGATTCTCCCCCTTCAATTCCATAAGGGTCGCAATATCATTCAAGACGTCGGCTATCTCGCGTTTGGTCATATTCAAAACAGACTGCGACTTCTCCAGGTCAAAGCACGTCGAAAGTTCAACAAAACCAAAATTACTCTTTCCAGCTCAATCAGCTGTCGCTCGTGCCCGAAACTTGATTTAGCAAAACCTTAAGCATTATTTTTCCCGCTTCATTCCGCGGAAGCGACTCCATCCTTAGCCACGCTTTGGGTATTTTGAAGGCGGCCAGTTTTCTAAATAGAGCCAAACGTAAATCTTCGTCCATCGTTGATTCAGCAACCGGGACGTAAGCGAGAACTAGTCGCGAACCCCACTCACTATCGTCCACCCCAAAAGCATACGCATCAGAAACCAATCGCGTCTCCTGCAAAACCCGCTCGACTTCACTTAAGTCCACCTTCTCTCCTCCCGAGATAATCACGCGATCGGAACGACCCTGAACCGTCAGATTTCCAAAGTCATCCAAAGACCCAAGATCTCGAGCTACGACAGAATCTACCATTCGCTCCTCTTCGCCATAATACCCTCTAAATATCGAGCTAGCCAAGATTTGAATACGTCCGATTTCACCGGCTCCGAGCTTATTCCCCTCGTCGTCGACAATCGAAAGACGCACATGAGGCAGCGCTTTCCCTTGACCGGTTTTTCCTTCGAGAAACGCATCGGGCTCCATAGTCGCCACCTGCGCCGCCGTTTCCGACATTCCATATGTCGGAGCGATAGGCAGCTCTAAATCCATAGCCTTCTTCAATAGTTCATCGGAGACCGGTCCTCCCCCAACGAAAATCGCCCGATACTCCAGAAGCGATGCAAAATTCCCCTCATCCCGAAGCAAACGTTCCAACTGAGTCGTCACCAGAGACAGAAAACGCCCCTCCCCTTCCGCTTCGGCCAATGAAAGGTGCCCCGTATTGAACGTATCCAACGAACCGAACACAACCTTTCCCATCGTCAGCAAAGATCGGATTAACTGCATAAACCCACTAACATGATACAAGGGCAGTACGCAAAACGACGATACATAATTCGCATTGAAAAATGCCTGAAAACCATAAGCCGACGCGGCAAGCGTCGACCATCGATGCATCGTAAAGCGGATTTTTCCCGACGTGCCACCAGTAGGAATCATTAACCGCAACCCAGCAGAGGTATCGCTCGACGCCAACTCGACATCAGACTCAAGCGAGCGAGCGAAAACCTCATTCTGAAAATCTCCCAGAATCCAATGAGGCTTAGCGATCGTCTCTGCTGTCGATCGCTCTTGCTCGCCCCATTTTGGATTAAAACAAAACAGATCTAAATCGCGTCTACCCAACGCAAGAAACCAAGCGCAAAAACTTTCAGGATCCGAAACCGATAGAGCGATCCGAAGCCTTTCCGTCCCCTCGTTCGTTTCTAGCGATTTCGCAAATAAGCTCGCCGCCTCCATACGCCCTTTCCACGTCTCTTTAAATTGAGGAAACAAACCGCCCCTCAATCCAAAATCGAATAGCCTGTCTAGATCCGGTTCCACAACGATTCAAAGTCCTCCAAAGTCGGCAAAGTATCTCTTTGCAAGAACGGACCCAGAAACAATCCCACTCCTCGGTCGCCAAACAAAGACTCAACCCCGAAGCCCAAGGCATTTCCGCCATCGCCCACTTCAATCGCAACCGATAGGGCGGCCGACGTACCGACCATCGTTTCCAGCGAACTCGAAAAAATGAGAGAACCAGGGTCTCCCTCTTTCAAACTCTCAATCAATCCTTGGTACTGCCCCGAGAGCGACGGCTTTATAACATACAAACCCTCCCAATGCTGATCGCGACAGCGATTCAAATCGTCCACCGAAGCAATCGACTCATCCAAGGCGATCCGCGTCGGATAATCCATCGACAATCGACGCATCGTATCCTCCGCTCCCCGCATCAATGGCTGCTCCAAAAACTCCACCGGCATTTCTCCCAAATACTCCAACCAGTTCCGAGCCTCGCTTAAATCCAATCCACCATTCGCATCCAAGCGAATTCCGATCTCCCCGCCGATCAGGCCAAATACACGATCCAACGCTCGTCGCTCGTCGGCAAAATCGCGCATTCCAACTTTGAATTTCAAACAACGGTACCCTTCTTCCAAACAAGCCTCCACCGCTTCCATATCCGCGACATTCGACACCAAAGCGCTCACTGGCCACGGAGAGTCTACCGCAGGAAGCTCATCCTCGCTCTCCATCATAGACAAAGCAAACTCGACTCCGAATCGCACGCAAGGATGTCCTCCTAATCCATCGACAACCGATTCGTATTCAAATTCTCCCTTCAAGCTCGAACAAGCCGACAAAGCAGAAACAAACGTCTCCGTCCCGAACGAATCGATCGGCGCCACTTCCCCGAAACCAACGTTGCCCTCCTCGTCGCTCAATCGAATCAAAATACCCGAACGCGTCCGCATCGAATCCGAAGCCGTCTGATACGCTTTCGCAAAAGAACGTCGATAAGCCTTGAATTCGAACTCAACCATGGGTTGCGACTCAATCCACCACCACGCGATTAAGCCATCTTTTTTGGACGCAAACACGCAAAATACTTGATTCCCTTTTTCAGACTCTCTATGCCGGATCATGGCCAGTCCGAGCACAGAGAAATTCGACGAGAACGACTTCTATCAGAACGCTGATGCGTTCTTCTCATCACAACGAGACACAGCATTCACGTACGACGACGTTTCCCTCGCCACGAACTTCAGCGAGATCCTCCCGAAGGACGCAAATCTGGAAACCAATCTCTCCGAGCGAATCGCGCTCAACATCCCGATTATCTCATCGGACATGGATACGGTTACCGAGTACGAAATGGCCATCGCCATGGCGACCTGCGGCGGAATGGGCATCATTCATTACAACATGCCCTTTCGTGAGCAAGTTTCCCAAGTCACTCGCGTTAAGTATCATATCAACGGATTGCTTCCGAATCCGATCACTGTTCAGCCTGATATTCTCATCGGCGACGTCCTCGAGCTGATCGACGAAAAAGGTTACAAGTTCCAAACTTTCCCCGTCACGGAAAACAATGGCAAATTAGTCGGTCTGTTGAGCAGTCGAGTAGTCAAAACTCGCTACAGCCACATCAAAGTCTGCGACGCGATGGACCCAGCAAGCGAGGTCTTCACCCTAAACGAATCCGAAATTAAGCAAGATCCGATCGGAATTGCCGACAAATTCTTCAGCAATCACCTCGGAATTAATAAACTGCTAGTCATCGATAACGAAAATCGCCTGAAGGGCCTCGTCAGTATTTCCGACATCGAACGCATCATTTCCGAAAAGCAAAGCGTTCTAAAACCAGCTCGTGATTCCGATTTCCGCCTCTTGGTTGGAGCCGCTGTCTCAACCGTTTGGAAAGCCGACGGAACACTCGACCAAGACGCGATCCTCGAACATGTCACAAATTTGCGTAACGAAAAAGTGGATGCGATCGCCGTTTCCGCAGCCCATGGCCACAGCGCCGGTATCGGGCAAGTCGTAAAACTTCTTCGCAGCGAATTCGCCGATCTCACAATAATCGCCGGCAATGTCACTTCCGCCAGCGGAGTCGAGTATCTCGCCGACTGCGGCGCCGATTCAATAAAAGTCGGCCAAGGCCCCGGTTCGATCTGCACCACGCGTATCGTTGCTGGCGTAGGAATTCCTCAACTTTCCGCGCTCTACTCGGCAGCCAAAGGAGCTGCCAAGAAAGGCGTTCGCATTATCGCCGACGGCGGCATCACGAAATCCGGCGACATCGTAAAAGCGATGACTCTCTCAGACTGCGTCATGCTCGGTGGATTGCTCGCCGGCAGCCGCGAAGCCCCTGGCGACATTATTGAGATCAACAACACCCTCTATAAACAGTACCGCGGAATGGGCAGCCTCAGTGCCATGAAAAAAGGCAGCGCCGCCCGCTATGGGCACAACAAAAAAGACACTACTCGCAAACTCACTGCCGAAGGCATCGAAGGCATGAAGGAAGTACGCGGATCCGTCGTCAACATTCTCGCCGAAATGGCCGGTGGCCTCCAATCCGGCATGGGCTACAACGGAGCCAAGGACCTTCCAGCGCTCAAGCAGAGAGCCCGCTATGTCCGCATCAGTTCCGCAGGCATGAAGGAATCCTCTCCTCACGACGTAATCGAAGTCGCCAAACGCGGATAGGCAGAACCCGAGACAGACTACGCTCTCAACCCGCTCTTGCGCTGGGCGCAACTATTGCGAGTGCCGCCTGACTTTTCCTCGATCTTAGAGGATGAAGCAGGCAGCTTCCTAGGTTTGCTTGGCCTAGCGCCCACCAAATTGAATCAATCCACTTTCCAGATTTCATCCATATAGATCATGGCTCTCAACGAATTTAAAAGCAGACTCATCGCCGATTGCGGCATTAGCATGGGCGACGAAGGTAAAGGCCGACTTATTTCCGAAGTCGTTCAAGAGCTCACCGCGAGCACTGGCCAGGCCAATCCCGTCGACGTAGTCATCAAAATCAACGGGGGGGCCAATTCCGGACACACAGCGGGTGGCCTCAAGCTCAACTTGCTCCCTGCGGGAGTCGTCGATCAATCCGTGAAGGTCCTCGCGATCGGCGCCGGAGTTGTTGCCGATCCGCGCAAATTTCTTTGGGAACTAAAACCCGTCGATGCCAAAGGCTATCGCGTGACCGAGCGCCTTGCCATCGACGAGCGGACCATGGTTTCCGATATCACTCACCGCCTTCTCGACCTCGCTTGGGAGTGGTACCGGGTCAACATCATCAACGAAGAACCACGCGGCAGCACTGGACGCGGCATTACGCCGTCTTACTCGGACGAAGTCGGCCAGTTTCAACTACTCTACTGCGACTATCTTTACGGCAAAGAAGCTTACGCCGAAAAGCTCACTCAAAAAGCGAACCGCGCCTGCAAAGTCATCCAGCACGTCTGCCAAGTCACAGAAGACGCATGGAATGGATTTTTCGATACACTCACCCAAGCCGAAACCAGAGCCAACGCCGACGCCCTAGAAGCCGGATTGTTCGAAGAAAGCGAATTCGATTTCGCCTGTTTCAAAGGAGACGCTCCTTTCACGCTTAACCTCGATGCGGTCATCGATACCTATTGGGATGCCGGACAACAATTGAGCAAGCATATCCAAGACGTTCGCGAGATCGTCCGCCAAGCCGAAGCCGCAGGTAAATACGTCATCGGCGAATACGGCCAGGCTTACTGGCTCGACAAGCGCCAAGGGTTCTCTCCAAACGTTTCCGCTTCGCACACCTACGCTCCGGAGTTCTTTAACTCCGCCTGCGTACCCGTCCAGCCCCTACACGTTTTCGGCGTGGCCAAGGCTTACGACACGAAAGTCGGAACACATGTATTCCTCACCAAAGTCGACGAGGCACACCCGCTTTTCGATCGTTTAAGAAAGCTCGAATTCGGCACCTCCACTGGACGTCAGCGCATGGTCGGCTGGTACGATGCCATCGAAAAGGCTGACACTCTCCGCTACGGCGGATACGATGATTTGATGATCAACAAGATCGACGCGCTCGGCCACGGTGACGACTGGAGCGGCAATCTAAAAATTTGCATAGCCTACGAAGACCAAAACGGGAAGCGCCTGTATCGTGTACCGCGCAACGATGCTCTTCGGGTGACTCTCAAACCCGTGTATCAAGAATACGCCGGTTGGAACCAGGACATCTCGACCGCTAGAACCTTTGCCGAATTACCGGCTGAGGCCCAAGCTTATGTTGCTGGAATGGTTAGGAGTATTTTGGATTCCGCTTATCATGGCGAAGAATGGCCCGAGACTCTGCCGAACCTTCGATACCTCGGAGTCGGTCCCATGCCTTCGCAGATCATAAAGGATCTCCCGCAAACACGTGAGCTACTCGCATTCGATCGTCCGCTGTAGCGACAAAACCAGCAATAATTCCCGGAGCAAGATCTTCACCTTTGCGCAAACGGGGTATATCTAGAGTGAGGACCGGCCCTGTCCTCTTGGCAACGAAAGCAGAGGACCGAGCCAGTCCTCCCTGCCAAAGCAAACTTCAGGGTACTAAACCCAAAGGGATCAAGCAGACGTACGATTCTTACACGCTAGTCGCAACAAACGGTACAGCGTTTCCAATTTCGGCAGATCGAGGCCCGCTTCGATACCCAATCGCAGTGGTTCACCCCAGATGGCATCCACTTCCACAGTCCTGCCTGCGAGGTAGTCAACTAAGCTCGACGGCTTGTATTCGCCCATCGATCGCGTCAGAGCAAATTGCTCGTCCATAAAATCTGATTCAATCTCCATGCCCAGCGCGGCTGCGATATCGATGATTTCCTCCATCAGTCCCCTCGCCAAGCGACTAAGACCAGAATCCGAAACAATCACATCGGTGCTGACTCCGCCCGCAGCAATTGAAAGACCGTTAAACGGTACGTTCCAAACGAGCTTTTTCCACTGCATAAGTTTCAAATCATCCGTAACGCGGCAATTCGCGCCGGACCGATTCAGCAATTCGCCGATCTGCCTCGTTTGCTCAGAAGCCGGACCACCACACTCGCCAATCGAAACCGAGCCTAATAGGTAATTTTCAACAACACCCGGATCGACTCTATGTAAACACGTGAAACACAATCCGCCGAGTATTCGATTGCCGGGAAACAACTTCGCAAGCTCCTCATCTCCTCCCAATCCATTTTGGAGCGTTAAAATCGACGTACCGGGTCCCACCAAAGGAGCGAGCAAACCAGGTAAATCCGCGTTTGCTGTCGCTTTCAATGCGACTATAACTAAATCGACTAAGCCTATTTCCGCTGAATTTCGATATCCTTTGACCGACTCCAATCGAAAATTCCCATCTGACGCTCGAACACGGATTCCATTTTCAGATATCGCCTCGAAATCGCTCCGCAAAAGGAAAAACACATCCTCTCCGAGTCGCTGCAAACGAGCTCCATAGTACAGCCCAACCGCTCCCGCACCTACGATTCCAATCTTCATCCAAGTATTACGTGTCGAAAAACAGCTAACTGACCGTCTTGACACTCTGACAAACTGGCGAAAATGCCGTATTTTCTGAGATTCTTCACAATCGAATATAAATATGCCGAAACCGCGGCGGAACCCGCAATCATGAGTATTTTCGAGAAGCGTCAAGCTTGTTCGTTTGTAAAAATTCGCATCAAACCGTGCAGGCGTCACTCGGCAAATTACTCGATGTACCGCCAAGGCCAAATAAGCTTAACTCTCAAAGCACCCCACACATTCATACGAATACCCGCATACTCTCTTAAACCCAACACAAAAGATCAGTTAACATCATAACCACCAGCAACTTGAGAGACACAAAGGTAATATACTCACAGATTAGGCTTATCTACGCATTTCGATAGGCACATTACTCCCTGTAAAACAGAGTAATAATCTCATTTCAATAAGAGGCTCCGGGAGCGTATCGTTGTTTTTACAATTCGAATTTCGCCTGTTAGGGTTTCTCCCTTAAAGGTAATACACTGCCAGATTCAAAAACACTTGGGAAAACGTAATTTGCGAAGTTACTCTCAAGTTATTCACATCGACTTTAAAACCTTAATTAATGCTCTTCATAACTAGCCGAAATCGCGTGAAATCAGGCCTATTTAGAGCTAACCCAAGCCCACTTTAAGCCCTAAACCCCGCGAAAACACCTCCAAACCAAGCTCTCTCAAACCTCGAAAACTCCGGAATAAGATTGCTAAGATTCAATCTCTCGCAGAATGCAGGTCTTCCTTTCAAAAAGACATGTCAACTACCGCCCAAAACAAACAACCTAAGGCCGTCCTTCTTGATATGGATGGTACTCTAGTCGATCATTTCGAAACGATTTGCCGCTGCTATCAATACGCATCCGAGCAAATGGGGAAAACACCTCCAACTTACGATCAGGTTAAACGCGAAGTTGGCGGCTCCATGCCGGTCACAATCCGTCGGTTTTTCAGCGACGACGAACTCGAAGAAGCCAAACGCCACTGGAATCACCGGTTCGACGAAATTCACCTAGAAGGCGTTATTTTGCTCAAAGGAGCTCGAGAACTGCTAAAAGCACTCGCGGGAAAAGGTATTCGAACCGCTGTTTTCACGAACAAAGGCGGTTCGCATTCGAGGAATATCATCAAGTCCCTGGGACTCGCCGACTCATTCGAGCTCATCCTCGGAGCCGAAGATACGCCGTACCGCAAGCCCCAGATCGAATTATCGCAAATCGTTCTCGAGCGACTCGGCATTGACGCGAAAGACGCTATCCTTATCGGTGACTCTCCTTTCGACATCGATTCGGCTCACTGTGTTGGAATGACTAGTTTTTGCGTTCCCACAGGATCACACACTGTTCAAGAGCTTCGTGAAGCCGGGACCGATCGCATATTCGAAAGCTTGCAAGAAATCGCCGACACGGTTTTCTCTTAAGAGAAGCATTGAACGAATCCCGCTTTCTACAAAACTTCCAATTATTTGCCCCAGCCTGCCGCCAACGATACGCTTACTGGAGTCCTCGAACGAATCAAATATTCGAATGACGAGGATGGCTACCTCATCGCCGATCTCCGGCCTGAGAAGGCAAAGGAACCTGTAGTCATTGTCGGCAAATTCCCAGGAGTTCAGTGCGGGGAAACCTTGCGTATCCAAGGAAACTGGACGCGTCACCCCACTCACGGAGCTCAATTCAAAGGAGTTAGTTTTGAATCGAAATTGCCTGCATCGATCTACGGGATCCGAAAATACCTCGGCAGCGGCCTCGTAAAAGGAGTCTCCAAAGGACTAGCCGATCGAATTGTAAAGCACTTCGAAGGAGACACTCTCAGAATCATATCCGAGGAGTCCACACGCCTTCAAGAAGTTGGCGGAATCGGCAAGCAACGCGCCCGATCAATAAAAGTTGCCTGGGACGAGCAAAGCCACATCCGCGACCTGTCGCTCTTCCTCGTTCCCTATGGCGTCACCCCGACGCAAATCCTCAAGATCTATAAGGAGTTCGGATTCGTCGCCATCGACACAATCAAAGAGAACCCCTTCAAGCTCGCGCGATCCATCAAGGGAATCGGTTTCAAAACCTGCGATCGCATCGGAATAAATATGGGCATCGGCAACGACAGCGCCCAACGCGTTGATGCTGGTATAGAATTCGTCATGCAAGAGCTTCAAGACGACGGCCACACCGCTTTTCCCGAAACGGATCTCGCCGATGCTGCGGCAGAGAAACTCGAAATAGATCAAGTAATCGCCCAATCTGGCCTCGAACGTGTTCTTAAAAACAAGCAGCTAAAACGCTTCGTTCATGATGAAGCCACCGCTTATTGCCAACTCCCCTACAATTTCACTGCCGAAGAAAAAATCGCCGCAAGCGTCAAACGACTTATCAAATCGGATAGCGGACTCCCTCCGATCAAACGTGACCTCGCAGTTGCCTGGGCCCAAGAAAAAGCAGGATTTGAATTCGGCGAACTTCAAAAAGTCGCCATAGACAAAGCGCTCGCTCACAAGATCTCAATTCTAACAGGCGGTCCAGGAACCGGAAAAACAACCATCCTTCGAGCCGTCGTCGCTATCCTAAAAGCAAAAAAAGCCCGAATACTCCTAGCTGCTCCAACCGGACGAGCTGCCCGACGCCTTTCGGAAACCACGAGAGCTTTCGGCCAAACTATCCATCGGCTCCTGAAATTCGATCCAGCAGAAGGCTCCTTCACGGTAAACGAGGATAAGCCGCTCAACGCCGACGTGATCATCGTCGACGAGGCATCGATGCTTGATACGCGGCTCGCCTCCAGTCTCTTCCAAGCAATCCCTACTAAAGCCCATTTCATTCTGGTCGGCGACATTGATCAGTTGCCTTCGGTCGGAGCCGGAAACGTCCTGAAGGACTTGATACACTCCAACCAGATCCCAGTCACGCGCCTGGACGTCGTCTTCCGTCAAACCAAGCATAGTAGTATCGTTCACTATGCCCACGCGATCAACCAGGGCCAGGTTTCGCTTCCAACTCCGGTAAACGACGCTCGCGAACTCGTGAGAAACAAAGATTTCCAATTCATAGCTGCAGCTGACCAAGAAGAATGCGCTGCCAAGACGCTTGATGTATTTCGAATATTCGTACGCGAAACACTCAAGCTCGATCCAGTCAATGATGCTCAAGCCCTCGCTCCGATGCACAAAGGCGCCGCCGGCGTAGGCAACCTGAACGAAATTCTTCAGGAGAATTTGAACCGATCATCGGAAGCAATGCCCTTTGGCTTTTTAAAATTCAAGCCAGGCGACAAGGTCATTCAAACCCGCAACAACTACGACAAAAACGTATTCAACGGCGATATAGGAATCATCGAATCGATCGATGGAACGCATGGTACGGTCGAAGTGGATTTTGACGGTTTATCAGTTACCTTCGAAAAAGCGGACCTCCTCGACCTGAAGCTCGCCTACGCAATTAGCATCCACAAGTCTCAAGGAAGCGAATACCCCGTGGTGGTTATCCCAATCCTCAAAGCCCATTTCATGATGCTTCAGCGCAACCTGATCTACACGGCAATCACACGAGGCAAAAAGAAAGTAGTAATCGTCGGCGATCCTGCAGCCTACGCAATGGCAGCGAATAACAGCGATTCGAAACAACGATGCACCTTGCTCAAAGAGCGCATCAGGCTTTCTTAAAAAGCAGCGATACATTCGCTCCGCCAAAACCGCTACTATTGCTCAAAGTAATTTGAGGCGCCTTCGATTCAGTTTCGCGAATGATATTAAACCCTTCGAATTGGGGATCCAAATTTTGGATATGAGCCGATCCTGGAGTAAAACCTTCTTTCATAGCGATGCTGATAATACTCGCCTCCAGTGCGCTCGCCAAACTCAAACTATGGCCCGTGATCGCCTTCGTGCTGCTTATCTTCGGGCGATGGCCTTTTGAATTGAATACAACTTCGAGAGCCTTCCCTTCGCTGGCATCGCCAATCAAAGTGGACGTAGCATGAGCGTTGATGTAATCGATTTCGCCCGCTTCGACTCCAGTCGATTTACACGCCTTGTCGATCGCGCGAATCAATCCATGTCCTTCGGGGTGAGAAATCGCAACATTGTGCCCGTCGCTCGACTGGCCCCAACCAAGCAATTCCGCATAGGGAGTTGACCCTCGACGCAAGACCTCTTCTTCGCTCTCTAATACGAGAACCGCTCCACCTCCCGCACACACAAAGCCATTTCGTTTCGCGTCGAAAGGACAAGAGGCACGGACCGGATCCGTCTCGAGCGACAAAGCCCGCATTCCAGTGAACGGCACTACACTCTCGTAATTCACGTCTTCGCCAGCAGCGATAAACATCCGGCTCTGACGCCCCATTGCGATGTCGTCGTAAGCAAATCCCATTGCGTGACCGGAGGAAGCGCACGCCGATGAGAAACCGCACGAGTTACCTTGAATCCGAAAATTAGCGACAAGGTTGAAACTCAAGGTGCCCGAAATTGCTGAAACGATTCCGGTTGGCGAACAACGCGTCGGACCCACTTCGTGCATACGAGTCATGTTTTTGTAGATAAGACGAGTCGACCCTCCCGAAGCCGTATAGATTCCCGTTTCCTCGTTAGAAACATCGTTCTCTTCAAGTCCGGCATCTTCGATCGCCTGTTTCATCGCGCAATAAACGTACAGTCCATGAGGAGCGAAGCCTCTGAGAACTTCGCGACGAACTCGATATTGCTCCGGGTAGATCCAGTCTTCGAAATCTTCCGAATCGACCTCAAAATCCTTTGGAGCCGAAATCAATGTCACCGGAGCGAGCGGATCGTCTAAAAACGGAGGATACGCGCTAAAACCATGCTTCAACTCGCGCAAACTTTCGGAAACGCTGCCGACGTCATTGCCGATTCCGCTAATAACCCCAACTCCCGTGATAAAAACTCGTTTTCGTTCCATACTCCGCAACCTGTTCTCAAAAACAGAAGCAAGACTACCCGAAGTCCAGACTTTTAGAGCGAATACCCTTTGACCGTTCGAGTCCTTTAACCCACTGACGAGCTAGAACAATCCCAAGTTCTTAAACGATCGAAACCCGAACAGAATCAATGAGCGCCGTTACTCGAATGAGATCCGCCGTTTATGCCGTTCGTCGATTGCTCAACCGAATCAGCGGCAACCACTGACTTGAAAGCCAAGGTAATCTCCTCGGCGACAACCGCTTTTTCCCCATTCACCGTGATCTGCCCGGAAAAGATAGCCAACGGCTCTCGCACACGCTTCACCCGGACTTTCATATCTAATGTATCGCCTGGCTTGCACACCCGATGACAGCGGACGCTATCAACTCCAGTGAAATAAATTTCAGAATGATCGATCGTCGACTCCACCTCTTTCGGGGGATTCTTGATCAGTTTAAAAACCGCCAACTGCCCTAAGGCTTCCAACATTAGAGACGCCGGAAACACAGGGTTCCCCTTGAAATGTCCTTCTAATAATACTTCTTGCCCAGTGATCGCATAGCTTCCGTTAGCTCCAAGGTCATTCACGGTTGCCTTACTCAGGAAAAGAAACGGGCTTTGCTGAGGCATTATCGCCGCAATTTGATCCACCGTGTAAAACGTCTCCGACTCCTCGGGAGCAATCCCCGTTATCTTTTCGTGGATAAACGTTTTCAAATCGCCAACCGATCGCAAATTCAAGAGTTCCTCGTTCTTTATCGAAACTCCAAGCGACTCTTCGACCATCATAATCGCTTCGATCATCGTCAACGAATCCATACCCAAATCAGTCATGAATTCGATGGAATCCCCTCCTGATTTTAGCTTTTCCGCCACCTCAGGATCCAAAAAACGTTCAACGATTCCAAGTACAACCACGGGAACCAACGATGCGTCGCCGTTCTTGCGATAAGCTAAAGCCGCCTCAAGCGTTTCAGCAGAGCATCGTTTCAGCGTATCCCTGAGTAATTCCTCACTCCCAGGAACGGGCACCCCCGCAACTTCCCTCTTCGTAGTTGTCTGGTCTGACATGTTGATCGGTAGCAAAGTTGGCCGTCACCCAATTGTAAATGATAATAGTGTGCCTAACACCGAGAAATCATCTAGAAAAATGGAGCAATTGATAATTGTCAGAGAACTCCTCTATTAACATCCGTTCAATAGGCCAATGCTCCTGGCTATCACTATCTATTCGTTCTCGTTTAACTGTAACGAAATATGGACTTGAGATAGACTAGTCCCTCATGATGCTCAACCTACTGCTTTCTTCCTAATCATGAGCGTTGCCTCCAACTTGCCAATCTACGTTCTCACTCACGAATTTTTCCCGCAAAAGGGTGGGATCGCGACCTTTACCGAAGAAATGGCCCGTGCTGCAGCCGCAAACGGCCACAATGTGGAAGTTTGGGCTCCCAAGGGCGATACGTCAGGAGATGCCGATTTTCCCTTCAAAGTAAGACGTCTCAACCTTAGAGGTTCTCAGGACCTTGTATGCCAATTTCAACTAGCTCGCGAATGGATTCGCGAACGCCGCAAACTTCGTAAAGCCATGGTCTACCTTTCCGACCCAGGACCGATTCTCGCCATGCGCTACTTGCAATTCTTCAAAGCATTCAAACCGGCACGGTTAATCCTCACCTTCCACGGTTCGGAAGTTAACAGCTTCGCATCCAATCCCATTCGTCGTTTCCTAGTTAATCAAATCGTCAAACGAGCAGATCGAATAAGCGTCCTTTCCGAATTCACGCGTGCCCTACTCCGCCAACGCTTCCCCGCTTCCAGAAACAAAACGCTCCTGACACCCGGAGCCCTCAGAACCAATTTCGAAACTCCAAAAGCCAAAATCAAAAACCCCTCGGACCGTATCCATATTCTAACGGTTGGACGTCTTCACCCACGAAAAGGCCAAGCTCTCATAATGGAAGCCCTTGCCGATCTACCCGCGGAGTTACGGCAAAAAACAACCTTCTGGATCGTCGGAACTGGAAACAAACGCGGCTACGGGACGCATCTAAAAACCCTAGCAAAAAAAATGGATTTTGAAGTCACTTTTTTCGGCGACGCATCCAATAGCGAACTCGAAGATCTCTATTCGCAAGCCAGTATTTTTTCGATGACCAGCGTCAATTTCCGCAAGAGCGTCGAAGGCTTCGGCCTTGTCTACCTGGAAGCAGCAGCTAACGGGTTGCCCATCGTCGCCAATCGAGTTGGCGGAGTTGGCGAAGCCGTTTCGCATGGCGAAAATGGCTTGCTAGTCGAACCGGGCGACCAAACTGGCCTAACCAACGCATTCGCTCGTTTGATACAAGACGACGACCTCCGCGAACAAATGGGAAACAATGGCCGAAAATGGTCTCGGCGAAACAACTGGTTCGAATCCGCAAAACTTCTCTTCGACGATTGGGACATAGAAATCGATCCCACTCCGACCCAACCAACAGCATCAATCTAAGCTTGAAAAACGCCTCTTACTTTTCTTCCTTTTCTGTATGATAACCAGTGAATCCACAATAGTTGTCCGCTATGCGGAAACCGACATGATGGGCATCGTCTACCATGCCAACTATCTTCCTTGGCTCGAAATTAGCCGCACGCAACTGCTCAAAGAACACGGGTTTCCATACAAAGAACTCGAAATCCAAGGCCTCCTTCTTCCGGTGATCGAAATCTATTTGAAGTACCGTCGTCCCGCAACTTACGACGACACCATCACTATCAAAACCATCATCAAAGATAAGCCCTTCGTGAAAATTCGCTTGGAATATGAAGTCCTAAAAGGCGAAGAGCTAATCGCTACTGGATACAGCGTGCACGCGTTCATGAACAAGCAAGCCCAACCGATCAAAGCGCCACGCCGTTTCCTAGAAGCGCTCAATCACGCTTTTCAATAAGAGATTTTACACAAGTTAGACGTACCCCTTTTCAATGTAGGGCTGGCCCTACGTTCAACCTCTCAACGGTCTCTAAACAAGAACATTTTCCCACCAACGATACTCATCAATCGTATCCTCGTCGTCTTCCACGATCCTCGCGTCCGCCAAAAGTCCGGAAGCCTCGCCCTTCCAAAGCCTGAACAATGCCCAAACTGCATGCGGTCGAACCATCGATTCTTCGTAGCGGGCCAAGCGTATCAACGAATTCATCACGCGTTTTCCCCAATCCGAATCCAGGCGACCTTCCGACCAATCGGATTCTTCACGCAAATTTCCGGCCACAATGCAGGCGTTCCTCAAAAGCCCCCTCAGCTTAAGCCGTTTAACTGGCATTTTGCGGAATACTTCTCGAAATTCCTCAACCTCCATTTCGAGAACATCCAACAATCCCAACTCAACCACGCTATACCGCTTTGCGAGCAAAACCTGCCTCCCTGCCTTGGCGAATCGATTCCAAGGGCAAATATCCAAACAAATATCGCAACCGAATATTCGGCTGCCTATTCCCGGACGTAATTCACGTGGAATCACTCCTTTATTCTCAATCGTCTGATAAGAAATACAGCGATTAGCATCTAGCAACCCAGGCTCCACGATCGCATTCGTAGGACATTCATCGATACATCGTTTACACTTGCCGCACAGGGCCCCCAACTCCGCTCGTTCGAAACCGCCATCCAATCGTTTTTTAACCGGAGGATCCGGAACAATTGGAACACGCGTCAACAAAGTCGCCAATAATAGCCAATTCCCATGAGTCTTAGAAATCAACATCCCATTCTTTCCTTGCCAACCCATTCCAGAAGCAGCCGCCCAGCCCCGCTCCATAACAGGCCCCGTATCTACATAATACCGATAGTCTCGAGATTCTAAAGCAAATCGCTCTTCCAATAAAGCCCCAGCTTCCTTCAGCCCTTTCAACACCGTATCGTGATAATCCTCATACAAGCTGTACTTTCCCCAACGTTTTTGCTCTGCAGCATTAACGTCACTCGGAAGATAATTAACCCCCAACATAATCGCCGAACACGCCCCCTCCAAAACCAAATCCGGATTCAAGCGCTTTTCGATCGATCGCCTCAGCCACTCCATGTCCGCATGGTAACCTGACTCCACCCACTCTTGCAGTCGATTCGTCCCAATCGGCGAAAGGTCGGTGAACCGCACGTCATCAAAACCCAAATCAAGAAGCTCCTTCCTCAGAGCTTCTTTCTCAACTCCATCCAAGGCGTTCATTTCCAAGATCGCGCGTCTGATCGATAGATACGACAAACATGCGAAGCCACATCCGAAACCGTCCGCCCGTCAGTCAGCACTTCCGTCCCTGCTTTCTTATAGATCGGCTCGCGCTCCGCCAATAATTCGCGTATCCGCACCAGTGGATCCTCAACATTCAACAACGGTCGTTTCTCGCTCTCTTTAGTTCTCTCGAAAACCGTTTCCGCCGATGCTAACAAGCACACAACCGGTCCCTTCGCCCCCAAAAACTCGAGCATTCCCGGCTGAGCGATCAAGCCACCGCCGCAAGAAACCACGCAACATTCATTCGCATGACCTTCCTCAATGAACTGCCGCTCCAACTTCCGAAATGCCGATTCTCCCTCTGAATCGAAAATCTCCTTAATCGAGCACCCTGCGGCCTCTTCGATCGCGTGATCGCTGTCGAGAAACGTATATCCCAAGCGATTCGCCACAGATCTACCGACAGCGCTTTTGCCCGTTCCCATAAATCCCACCAAATAAAGATTGGGCTTCAACTGTTTTGACACTTCCGACATTCGTTTACGCTAGCATTTCAAAAAAGTCCTGCTTCCATACAGCACCTTTCGCTACCTTATCTCTCGATCGCCGACCCAATGGCAAGCACAGCTCGCAAATACGATTGCTTCATTTTCGGCGGCGGACTCGCCGGCTCCGTCCTTGCCCACACCTTGATCCAACAAGGCAAGCGACCCCTAGTCATAGATCTTCCAGGAAAATCGCGATGCTCCCAAGTCGCCGCCGGGCTCATCAATCCCATCGGTGGCCGCCGGCTCAATCTCATTTGGAAAGCCAAAACGCTCATTCCATTTGCGACTTCGTTCTATCGATCACTTGAAGAACGCCACCAGACGCAGTTCTTTCACCCTCGCAAAATCGCTCGTTTATTCGCCAGTCCAGACGAACGAAAACAATGGCAGAAAAGAGAAAGCGATGCCGACTATCACCCATGGACCGATTCGCTTGATACTCTAAAGACACCTCAAGAAATCAGCGTTTCCAACAAAGACGGAATCGCAGTCAAAGGCGCCGGCTATCTCGATATGCCGCATCTTATCCAAGCGATACGCAGTGAACTGGTATCCCAAGAATTTCTCATCGAAACGGAATTCGACTACTCTGAAATCAAAGCAACGGAAGACTGCGTACAATGGAGAAATCTGTCCGCTCCCTACGCCATTTTTTGCGAAGGCCACCTGGCAACCTCCAATCCATGGTTTCCGTTCATTCCCTACAAGCCGGCCAAGGGGATAATCGGAAACATCGTTTCTGACGTAGAATTCAACGATACTGTCATCATAAAAAAACACTTCCTTCTACCGAGACATGACAAAACAATCGCCGTCGGAGCCACCTACGATTGGGATCGTATCGACGAAATAGCCGATGCCAAAAGCACTGCTGAACTCGAAGTCTTTCTCGATCGCATGCTCGGCAATCAATGGAAATGGACCTCCATCGGCGCAGGTATTCGACCAGCCACTGCTGGAGCCAAACCGGTCGTAGGACCGAACCCGAAAAATCCACGCATTCTATCCTTCAACGGATTCGGTAGCAAAGGAGCCACCCAAACGCCCTACTTCGCCCAAGTGCTTCACCACTTCATTTGGAACGACGAACCGCTTCCCTCGGACGTACTTCCCGCAAGGTTCATCAAAACCGTTCAAGCAAAGCCTAAACGATGGATCGCAGTTAAAATCGCTCAAGAACGCGTCCTAGAACTTCTCAAATCTGGTGGCACTGCGGTCGACGCTACTGCCGGAAACGGTCACGACACCCTCTGGCTAGCACAGCAAACCGGCTCAAATGGGTGCGTATTCGCATTCGACGTACAAAAGGAAGCAATTGAAAACGCACGAATTCGACTAAAAGAAGCCAGCAGCGAAAAGCACGTTCAACTAATCAACGACTGCCATTCTAATATCTCGAAACATCTGCCCAAAGACCTACAAATAGACGCAGCCGTCTTCAACTTAGGATATCTTCCCGGCAGCGATCAATCTATCATCACACGCCCAAACACAACGATCGACGCTCTCAAAGAATGCCTTAAGCGACTAAAGCCCAAAGGCATTCTAAGTGTAGTACTCTACCCTGGACACGACGGCGGCACCAATGAAACCACCGAAATCCTAGATTGGATTCAGCAACTCGACCAAAAAATCTACAGACACGAAATAGAACACCACCCCGCCGGAATCGCTCATTCCCCATTTCCCTTATTCGTTTACAAAATCTAGTAATTTCTCCCACGAAGGACACTAAGATCACGAAGGATTCCTAAATCGCGAAACATCAATCTCTTCGTGATCTTAGTGTCCTTCGTGGGCAAAATTCTACTACCCAAACAACATTCCTTGATCTGGATCTTCGGCGAGTTTCGGATGAAATGGCGCATATCGTTTTCGCCAATCGTTTAGCTTCTTAATATAATAATTTGAATCGTAGGGCAACTGCTCCTTATCGTACTGCTCTACCGGCAATGCTCGCTGCCAATCTGCTGTTTTCCCTTTTTCTTTGGGAGAGATGAAATAGGAAATTCGATCGCCCATTCGAACTTGTTCGCTCATCATCAACGCCACTTCCGCCGAGGCGCGCCGCGGTTTTCCGCCTGCTTCGATCTTCTTGCGATAAGCTTCTGGATTCTGACTGAGTATCTCCGATTTTGCCAAACGCCGAATATCGAATTCGCCCGCCTTAATCTTCGATTCGATCTCCCGAGCCGCAACATCTGGGTCTTCCTTGGAAGCGCCCAAAAGAAAGTGAATCAAGGTCTGAGTGAGTTCTTTTAAAAATGGCTCGATTCCTCGCGACCGCATCGCCGATCCCCGAATGACGACTTTCTTTCCATCGTACAAAGCATAGTTTTTCGCCTTGTAGCAAAACATCGTTTCGTAGCGCCCATCGTACTCCAGCTCTATTCCCTCAGGCAAAACAAGCTGAGCTTTCGCCAGCAACGTTTCCGCATCGTCAAAGTAGCCATGCGCCGATACATAAATTCCATCCGTATCCGCTTCAAGCGGCTCGCAGCCTTCTTCATCGAAAAACGTAATCAGCGACTGCAATATTTCGCGCCCTTTCGCAGTTGTTTCAGCGGCTAATTCAACATCGCCAAAACGAGCTCCCGCAAAACCCAGATACCCATAGAACGAATTAATCAAAATCTTAAAGCTACTCTGACGAGCATTGTATTCAGATGCCAATGCAGGATCATCCGTTTCCCGAGCTAGCTTCTTGAATTTAAGTCGGTACTCCTTGAGCTGCTTCAACATCGGAATAAACACGCCCTCCGTATCCCGCTTCGGATTTCGCCCGATCATCAACAGCAAACTCGGATAGAGCGACGCCACATCGAAATGAAGCACATTCTTGAACACTCCTTCTTTAAAGCTTGCCGTATATCCTCCAGCAAAGGAGCGAACTTCGCCCGGCATCGGACAAGATGACTTCAAGCGATAGTACTTTTCTTGAAAAACAAGATCCACCTTACCAGCGGTTCCCCGCAAACAGGCTTCCTGGAGCGTAGTCGGAAATGCTTTCGTTTGCTCGAAATAGGTCGGCAAAAGTAAATCAGCAACTCCAGCCGTCTCTCGAAGGTCATCACGAAGATATCCGAGGAAACGCTCTCGATCATCATCGAACATATACTGAATTTGCGAGCCTTCGATATAAACGCGGTCCCCACCATCTGCTGGCGTCACTCCCATATAGCGAGCGACATCCTTCAGTCCATAAGACATAAGCTCGCGGGTCGTGATGTCGTAGATTTGAATCAGTAAATACGTATCCACAACCGCGCGACCTGGAATATCACAACGCGTATAGTCGATCCAACGTTCCGCAACCCGCAGCCGACTATTTCGAAATTTGGCCAATTGCCCAAAACGTCCCCAAGCCACCGGAACCTTCAATCGCTGAGCTCGCCGACGCAGATACTCCAAATCGAATTTGAAAATATTATGTCCTTCGATCGCATCGGGGTCCCATTCTTGAAAGCGAGCATTGAGCTGCTCCAACAATTCTCGTTCTGCATCGTCCGTCCTCTCCGTAAGAACCAAGGTCTCCACCCGCTCCCCACATTGAATCCCAATCGCAAGCACACGATCGTCCGGGCGCTTCGAATCGCTAAAACCACCTTTCTCCGAACAAGCCGTTTCAATATCGAGCTGCATACGTCGCAACTTCGAAAACGGCAAATCCGCGTACAATCGCGATGCATTCGAAAGCAAATACTGCTGCTCTAGCTGCCGTATCCAATCGATCGACCCTTCGCGACCGTGTTCCTTTACAAAAGCCAAATACGCATCAAGCGCGTCAAAATGAATTAGTCGATTAAACGGCGCGTCGCCTGATAGCTGAGAAACCGAAGCATTCTTAGGCTCCTCGTACGTCAAACTATCTTTCGCCCAGACAAACGGAGAAAACCGAGTCGATTCAACTCGGCGAGGGCCATCCCCGTCTTCCCATGCGTGAAAAGCCTGCCCTTCAGGATTTATCCAAATTCCGCAAAGCGAAGGACTCGCTTCAACTTCGGTCATCAGAAAGGTCGGAAATAAACCATGAATACCGCGATTCCAATAGCAGCAATCAATGCCGTCATAATAAATGATTTCGACTTTTTATAAGCCATTCCGCCCAAGCCCATTACAACGAGCCAGCAAGCCATCTTAGCGACAACCCAACCTTGAGCCCAATCATTATTATGCAGCTTCGACATTAATCCCGCACCTGCAACCAGAGCAACCACACCAAGTATACCGGTGACTATCGCCATAAGCTTTTTCTTGTGCTTTTGCGGGTTCGCCGCAATCGCGAAAGTAAAACCAGACAAAAGGATTATCGAAACAACGTGGAGGAATTGATAGATTTTCGGGTCCATATCCACCTCTATACCAGGCTCTTTCAAGCAGGGGCAACCGTTAAAACGCCATCATCCAAAATGTATGGGTTAAAAACCGCTTGCGTAGTAGTCAGTGCTTCAGCCTGAGTTTTTATCTTGTCGTTGCGATTCAGGCTAAAGCACTGAGCTACAAAACGAATTCAAAAAGAAAGTTTCACGCGCCCCACCATAGTGCCGTACGCCAACAGGGCTCTTGGTCCTGTGTATGTTAAAGTGGGTGACATCAAAATGAATTCTGCAGTCCGGTTTACGGCTGAGCATCCTCCATCCATCACGTCTCCCATAAAAGAAGGTAGGCTTAGAGCTATTGAAGCCAGCGCCTCGAACACGACAGGGCGCGTGAAGTTCCAAGTCCTACGCCATCGAGCCCCAGGGTCAATCGGAATGGTCCAACCGACCTACTTTTCCTTCTTTTTTGACGACTGCCGGAGCGCAAAGCATCCTCGATACAAGCGACAGGCTATCAGAAAATTAGCTATGAAAAACAAACCCGAAACGGATGGTGGCTCATCAAAAGTAAATCCTGGCGCAAAAACAACCAACAAGGCCACCGAAGCAACCACCGCGTCACCAAATCGCTTCGGCTGACTCACGCCCCAAGCCCACAAAGCCCCTCCGAACCAGACCGCTCCAATAATAATCGACCCCCATTCAAAGCGATCCCCCAACTCTACAGCTCCTTGAGATCGCTTAACTGTAAACAGGCTCCAGAACATCAATTGATTGAACAGAACGAACGCCGAAATCAACGCTCCCCCCAGCGACCAAGTAGCAGGTAAAGGACCTCCGTCTCCCAAAGGAATCTTCGAAGCGAGATTACAACTAACCGAACATTGAGCGAAACCCGCCTTCGTCGGTCGACCGCAAACCGTGCACTCTACCGAACTCGATTCGCCTTCAGACGCTCCGATCATAGATCAAGTTGCGAGATGATCAATTCCTGCATACTCGCAAACAAGGCATACGCTGCGTAGCCGATTCGCTGATCCCGATCGAAATCCTCAATATCGAGCTCGCCGGATTCCAGCGCTTCGTCCGAAAACGCTTCCAGCGATATCTCCCTAATCTTCAACCGCATCGCAGTGCAACCTCGCAATACGAGATCCGCATCCTCTTGGTCGACAGTCGCGCTCCCGGTATCCAAGAACTCATCATCGAACAATTCGGCGATCGCCGCGATGTCCTTTCGCTGAGAAGTCAACAAATCCTTAGACCAAAAATCCGACATCAATTCGTCATCATCCGGAGAAATATTCGGGACAGCCAAATCAGTAGCCAGCTCCTCCATGAGCGGCTTAACATGCTCTAGCAACGGTAGAACGGATTTGGTATCCAATCTAAATTCAAGTCGATTCATTCTTCTCTAAAATCGCGTTCAAATGCCACTCATGCAATTGATACAAATAAGTTTCCGCTTTTTCGCGCTCTCCTATCCAAACAACTGAGCGGCCGAGTTCGTGAACTTCACGCATATGCTTCTCAGCCTTACTCGCGCTCATGCCTAGCACTCGCTTGAAAATCATCGAGACGTAAGACATAAGATTAACCGGGTCGTTAAGCACAATGACGCTCCAGAAGCCTGACAGCTCCGTAGCTTCATCAAGAACCGTTTCCGGCGCCGACGATCCTCCTCCAATCATCAATACCATTGATCAACTAGACGCCTTTTCGCGTACTTCCGAGGCAACTACCGTAACGGCTTCCTCGATCGAGACCTTGCGGGCGCTTTCCTCGTCGCGCCATTTAAGCTCTACGATACCTTCTTTCAAACCACGGCCACCAATCGTCACCCGCAGTGGAATACCGATTAAGTCGGCGTCTTTGAATTTCACCCCAGGGCGCTCGTTGCGATCGTCAATCAATACATCCGCACCCGCAGCTTCCGCAGCTTCGCCGATGGAGTTCGCGAGACTCGACGCCTCCTCCAAATCGGGATCGAGCACCGTTATCACCAAATGGTACGGAGCGACATTCCATGGCCAAACGATACCGAACTTGTCTCTCGATTGCTCGATAACAGCCTGCATTGTCCTGGAAACGCCAATACCATAACATCCCATAACCGCTGGCTTGGTTTGCTTTTCGGAATCATGGAATTTCGCGCCCCACTGATCGCTCTCGCTGAATTTCGTACCCAACTTAAATATGTGACCAACTTCAATCGCCCGAGCGATCTTCAGCGGCTTCCCTGAAGTCGGACAAGGTTCGCCTTCCTGGACTTTTCTGAAATCTCCAAAACGATCGATATCAAGGTCGCGGCTGACATTTACGTTTTTCACGTGCATCGCCTTTTCATTCGCACCTGTCACTCCGTTGCCAATCAACCGAATTGCTTCGTCGCCGAATACACCGTCGAGCTTGGAACGGTCTTTGATCGTTCCCTTAATCGCTCCCAGACTTCCTGGGTAAGCGCCCATTGCTCCGAAAATTTCATCAACCGTAGCAGGACGGATCACTTGATAACCAAGAGATCCCAATTTCGCTTCTTCCACCTGGTCGCAACCGCGAACCACGACGACGAAAAGCTTCTCATCTCCTACGAAGAGTAGAGTTTTAAACTGTTCGTCCGCAGGGATATTGAACGGATCTTTTGCGAGCTTTTCGATGGTCTTTACTCCAGGCGTCTCGAATTTCTCCAAATCGCCCACAGGTTCCGTATCGACCAAATCTCCTGGAACGATTCCGCTAGTCGCCTTTTCGACATTGGCCGAGTAACCGCTTTCTTGGCAATAGACCACGTCGTCGTCACCTACTTCCGCCGGAACCATGTACTCATGGGAAAACGCTCCGCCCATAATACCCGCATTGGCTTCAACTGAAATGAAAGTCAGTCCGCACCGAGCGAAAAACTTGTCGTACGCAGCCGCCATCCGACGGTAGCTCTCTTCGGCCTTTTCATCGTTTTCGTCGAAACTATAGCCGTCTTTCATCACGAACTCGCGTGCTCGCATCAGTCCATAGCGTGGGCGAATTTCGTTACGGAACTTCGATTGTATCTGATAGAAAATCTTTCCCATATCCCGATAGCTCGAGATTTCGGAACCGATCAGAGGCGTGATAATCTCCTCGTGAGTAGGGCCGAGCACGTACTGCGGATCGTCGGTTGGCTTAGCATTTTTCGAAGCGCTGTTCACGCTGTACATCACTTCTCGGACAGCATTCCAGCGCGGACCGGCCTTCCATTGCTCCGCCGGCAAGACTGCAGGCATCAAGAGCTCGATTGCTCCAGCTGCGTTCATTTCCTCCCGACACATTTGAGAAACCTTATCCAATACGCGCTTGCCGAGCGGCAAAAACGCGTAAAGGCCGCCACCGATCTTCCGTACGAGACCAGCGCGCAGCAAAAGCTTGTGCGATTCGATTTCCGCTTCCGCAGGGCTTTCCTTGAGAGTCGGGATGTAGGTTTTGGTCCAGTATTGCATGCTCTAAATCCTATGACATGTACTCGCGGATTTACTCGCGCAACGAGAAAATGAACCCATTTGCACCGTTCAGGCTTTAACTTGTCTGCAAAAACGATTGATTTGCCCGCTTTATGGAAAACCAGAGCTCTCAGCCAAGTCCGAAACGCACATCGCCAATGCCCGAACGCAAGCCTTGGTCAATGTGGCCCATCGCGCTGTCAATTCTGACTTTTATTATCTTCTACACCTGGGTTCAGCTGAAATTCCGCAAAGAAGAAAAACCCTACGAACCGAACTACGAAATGCAGGAACGGCGCAACCAAGTGGCCGAAAAGAATCTCTACGATTGGTTCAGTCTCAGCGTTAACCCAAGTACCCAATCCGAGGACGAAGTCCTGAGTTCAAGCGATATCACAATTCGTTTCATCTCGGGCCCGCTCGAAAACGACCTGCCCTCGCAAATCGTCTACTACATCCCTCGTCGCCCTATTCTCGTCCCGAAATTGGAATCATTGAAGAGCCAGTCGAGCTTTTCGACCAATCAACCAATCAAACTCCAAGTCTCTTTACCCGGAGCATTTGGCGATAGTCCAGATTTCCACCTCTCCACTTTCTATAAGGAAAGCGAACTCATCATCCTCGCCGAAATGCGCGTCGAGAATGACAAGACACTCGAAGCATTCGACTCAGAAAGCCCATCCAAAACCTACTTCTTCGAAATCGGAACCGATCCGATCGAAGCCGAGCGCGTTAACGCCAAATTCTACCTCGAAGGACAAGTTCGCGAATGGACTCTTGTACGTATTCGCGGTCAAATTGAAGAGTAGCCAACGGAATTGCCGCCAATTCAGACTATTAGAGCGGACGCATTGGCGTCTTGCCCTTTCCCTAAAGGACTGATTAAGAGTAGAAAATCGAAGAATGCCTGAAGCTGCGTGAATTTCGCGCCGATTCTACCCAAGCGATCAAAATGGACGAAAACATCTCCAATATAACACCTGCCGACCTCAGGGGCATATTGAATTACGTGCCTAGATTCTTGGGGCAAACATTCGTCATCTCCTTGGATGGATCCATTATCGATAACGAAAACCTGCCAAACATCCTCTTGGACATCGCCGTCCTCCGGAGCTTGCAGATCAAAGTCGTAATCGTGCACGGCATCGGCAAACAGATCGCGGAACTATCGGCCGACCGTAACATCGAAATATCGAACGTTGACGGTTCTGGCCCGACCGACCCCGCGACCTTAGACCTCGCCATCCGAGCGTCTTCCAGAACTTCTCACCAAATCCTCGAAGCGCTCACGCAAACCGGCTTGAAATGCGCGATAACCAATTCCATCCGTTCTACCCCAATCGGAGTGCTCAAGGGGGTCGATCACCAAAGAAGCGGCAAAATCGACCGGATCGACGCTGAATTCCTCAATCATCTGATCGCTCAGGACATCATCCCAATCATCCAACCAATCGGCTTCGATCGAAACGGACATACGCTGCGCATCAACAGCGATTTGCTAGCGATTGAAACCGCATTCGCGCTCAAAGCGACCAAGGCAATATTCGTAACCGAGCTCGATGGCCTAACGATTGACGGTGAATTAAAACGCCAACTACCAGTGAGCGTTCTCGAATCGAAACTAGCCGATGACGGGTCATTCGATGACAAAGCTCTCAGTAAAGCCAAGCATGCTCTAACAGGAGTCAAGGGCGGCATATCGCGTATCCATATATTGGATGGAAACATTCATGACGGGCTTGTTCGCGAGGTCTTTTCCAACGAAGGAGTCGGAACCCTCGTATACGGAAACGAATACCAACAAATTCGGCAGGCTCAACGCTCGGACATTACTCGCATTTATCACCTGACAAGCGGGTCGGTCGAAAAGGAAGAACTCGCTCGGCGCTCCATCGAATCGATCGAAAGCGAAATCGGAAACTTCTACCTCTACGAAATCGACGGCAACCTCATCGGATGCGTCCTCATTTCGCTATTCGACGAAGCCCCGGACACCGCTGAAATCAACGCGCTGTTCGTGCACTCTTTGCATCAACGCCAAGGCATCGGTTCGAAGCTCGCGAAATTCGCCTGCCACAAAGCCGAAGAAAATGGCTCCAAACAGATCTTAGCCCTTTCCACTCAGAGCTTCAGCTTCTTCCAATCCGTCTGCGGGTTTCGAGAAACCGATATCAATGCCCTCCCAGAAAGTCGCCGCCAAGCCTATCAGCAACAAAATCGGCAGTCAAAAATCCTAATCAAGGATCTCAACTAGCTAGTCCAAATACGGACCGTTCTCGATAGTCTGCTTCATTCGCCGAAGCTTCTCAAGCTCGCATTGATCCTTCGGGTCCAGAGTCTCGAGGATATCCTCCAGTCGTTTGCCTGGATGCTCCAAGGACTCAGCAAGGTTTCCCAAACTGCAAACCGCATCGTGGCTTAAACCACCTGCGCCAGAAGCTGCGAGCAATTGCATTTTAACTGCCTCCAATGAAGCCATCCCTCAATAATCGGATTTTTGAGCCTTCTCTTTAGATTCCGGCACATATTCCGATCAATTAAAGGTAGATACAAATGATAAATTGACCGAATCCAGATCATGTTCACAATGAGAACCGGTTTTGCAGCAGCCATTTAAATTAAAGTGATTAGAATTCTATCAGACCTTCATTGGGGCCATAAGGCTAGCTTGATCAAAGATCTCGAGTCCCTCGAAGGTCTATTGTCCGAGCCGGATGAAGTCATATTCAATGGAGATACGATCGAGCAAAAATTCGAGAATTCTCCCTTTCACCTAAAAACCCCGCTTCCCTCGATCGGCCAATTTGAAAACCGTATTAAAAGCTGGAAAACAAAGGCCCATTTCATAACAGGCAACCACGACCCGAATATCTCGAGACACCACTACTGCGAACTAAACCACGGTGAAATCCTCATCACACATGGCGACGGGATATTCAAAGACATCGCTCCATGGAGCCAAAACGCCCAACTCCTCGGTGACGTAGCGGAGCAAGGTCTCAACCATCTCCAACGCAACGGCAACGTTACCTTCTACGACTTCCTTCAGACCATCAAAGACGCTTGCATCGAGGAACACTCGAGGCTCAAGGACTACGACCCATCCGTCTGGGGCAAATTACAGATTTTCCTGAGACAAGCCTGGCCGCCAACGCGCGTCCTAAAGATCTTGGATTGCTGGAAAGCGACTCCCCAAATGGCGGTAAACATGGCTCATCGCTATGGGCTAAATCCAAAATTTCTAATCATCGGTCACACTCACAAACCAGCGATTAAGGCCATCGAACAATCAACCGTCATCAACACCGGTTCATTCCTTCCATGGCCTGGAGCAACCGCAGTCGATTTAACTGCGAACCGAGTCTACGTCCGAAAAGTCATTAGACGTAACGGCTCATTTACCATTGGAAAAACGATCCAGCAATTCGATCTTGATATCGAGCTGGACAGTCTTCGGTTTCCCACGCCCGAACCAAAATCCTTTTCTCAAGCTAGCCCTCGAGAACTGACGGTCTAAGAAAGCCCCCTGCACTGTCTCTCAAAATTAAGGGTTTCTTCCTAGCTCCCTTAAGCGCCCGAGTCTACGAGACCACTGCAATTAAATAAAATTGAAGGATTGAGAGTAAATATACTCGGTTTTCGAACCGTAATAAGAGGCAAGCAACCGCTCCATTTTCGAGCGTTCTAGCTGTTATATCTATGAGTCTCGAAATCAGCTTCACGCCCAACGCGTCTCTTCGCCCACAACGTCTATCCCTCCAAGACGGTGAAAGCATCCAAGTTTCTTCAGGCGAGAGTTTCCAAATCCAAAATCCGGAAATCGTCGCCCAACTCGTTCCCCAAGACAAAGACCTCCAGATAGTTTGCCACGACGGTACATCCTTCATCCTAAAGAATTTCCTCGAAACCGATTTCACAACGGAACCAGTACTCGAACTTCAAGACGAAGACGCAATCACATGGCACGACTTCGTCCAGCAAACCGATGGCATCGACCAAGCCTTCAATCTTGACGATACGAATAACCCCACTCTCGCATTCGCTCCGCTATTCGTAATAGCTGCCACTGCAGAATCTCCCGAATGGTCATTCGCCAAAGCGCCGCCCTTGGAAGAGGACTCTCAGGATACAATAATTCAAACACCACAATCATTCCAGAACAGCTCACCTCAACCCAAAGGAAAAGACCCTGTCGACGATGATAGCTCTTTCTCCAAAGCATCTCCTCAAAACGTCGATAAGGCCGGAATCAAACTCGCTTCCGACAATTCGGGAACCCCTCAAGCCGACAACACAGTCCTTCCAGCCGACAATTCAGAAAATCCTGGTTTCATCGAAATCGACATTCGAAAGTTCCTAGACATCAGCGGTGACGGAACCAATCCGCCACCAGCGATCACAGGCGTGGTAGTGGGAGACAATGGAACCGTGATCGAAATCGACGACGGAACCGGTATCGCCATCATACCCAAAGATATTTTCGAAGACGACGACTCGGTCAATATCAACATCATCGTCGACGACGGAACCGGGACAAAAAACACCACCATAACCATCACCGAAACCAAAGATGGCGGCGGCGAAGTCTTCCACCTCATTCTAAGCCAGAACCAAGTTGTCGAAAACCGAGAAGGAGCTCTTATCGGAAAACTGGATACAGATGATGCGGGCAGAGGTCACACCTACGAATACACCCTTTCAGACTCTTCGGACCTCTTCGAAATCGAAGGCAACGTGGTCAAGCTAAAGGACGGAGTAAGCATCGACTACGAAGCCCATCCAGAAAGCTACCCAATCAGAATCATCGCAACGGACGAATCAGGGAACAAAATCGAGCAAACGATGGACGTCTGGCCCAAGGATGTTAACGAGATCGCGACCGTTTCATCAATCGACACCACAACGCTCGAAGATGTTCGAGTCACGTTTGACCCCGAAGACTTCGACACGGCCTTCAACGACGAAGACAACGACTACCTCGAAATGGTCCGTATGGACACGCTTCCGGAAAACGGAACGCTCAGTCTCGGCGACGATCCGGTCATAATTGGCCAACTCATCGACTACGAACAAATCGAAGAGCTCTTCTTTCAGCCGAACGCCAACTGGAACGGAGATACCTCTTTCCAATGGTCCGGATTCGACGGCGCCGCATGGTCCGCAGAAAGCTCCCCAGTCTCAATTTCCATCGAGGCCGTCAACGATGCCCCAATCGTATCCGTAAAAATCGGACAACAAACAACAGCCACCGACGAAGTTTTCACAATGAACCTCCCAGATAACGCGTTTGTCGACGTCGATACTGGCGACAAGCTATCCTATTCCGCCGAGCTCCCAGGCTGGCTGAATATCGATTCCGAAACAGGCACGATTTCCGGCTCCCCCACCGATGAACATATCGGCGACCAAGACATAACGATCACCGCCACCGATACCTCGGGCGAATCCATTAGCCAGACCTTTCGCCTCACTGTAGAAAACACAAACGACACGCCCACATTTACCCAAATTTCCAATCTTGAAACTGACGAAGACGCCTCTTTCAAGCTAGAAGCCAGTGACCATTTTGACGACCAAGACATCGAGCATGGCGACACTCTAAACTATACAGCCACAGTCGAAGACGGAAGCGAACTCCCCACCTGGCTGAGTATCGATCCTCAAAGCGGCACCCTATCCGGAACTCCAGAAAACGGAGAGGTCGGATCGCTCAACATTCGGATTACCGCATCTGATGGCGAAGCCCAAACTGACCAAATATTCTCTCTTCAAATCAACAACACAAACGACGGACCAACGGTCGTCGCTGACATTGTCGACCAAACGGTCGACGAAGACGCCTCATTCACACTCGACGTATCCGCAAACTTCTCCGACCAAGACCTGGGAGACGAACTCTCCTACTCCGCCACTCTCGAAAACGGCGAAGACCTCCCCGACTGGTTATCCATCCATCCCGAAACAGGACAGCTATCAGGCTCTCCGAGAAACGGCGACGTGGGCGACATCTCCGTCACCGTAACCGCGTCCGACGGAGAAGCCTCCGCGAACGACACTTTCTCACTCACTATCGAGAATGCGAACGACGGACCAACCGTCACCTCCAGTATCGACGACCAGGCAACGGACGAGGACGCCTCATTCACGCTCGATACGTCCAATAATTTCGCCGACGTCGACGCGGGAGATTCCCTGTCATTTTCAGC
>JBNMOQ010000020.1:0-37000 GCA_051275055.1 Candidatus Pelagisphaera sp. | reverse complement strand
GGGCGATTGGGAAGTTCTCCGTCACCGTAAAACGTTCCGTCTACGTAAGCTCGGTCAACGGATGCGACGACATCTTCCACGTTCTCTTCCCAGCGACCCCATTTGTCGATGTCAGGCAGGAACAGTATGGAGTGATTGGGGCCATCGACGCGAAACGCGACCGTTTCGGAAAACTCGTCCCGATGGGGAACTTGAATGGGAGTTACGGTTATTCGTTCGTTAAGCTTTATGGGCTGTTTGTTTTCAAGAGCTCGTAGTTCAATGTTCTGGTATTCGACGAGCTGGCTCCATGGACCGGAGGTTCGGAGGAACTTAGCCATTCTTGGCATGGCGTAAACAGGCGTGTTCTTGGCTCCAGTAGCTTCATGGCCTAAATGAATCAATCCTGTGTAGTGGCCGATATGGGCGTGTGTTAAGAGTATACCTGTTAATCCCTTAACGCCCGATTTCGAATCGATAGGGTCGAGTTGGTCGAGTGCCTTGAGTTGATCCTTGAAGTCTGGAGTGCATTCAAGCAGCCAACGCTCGTGGCTGATTGGGTCGACGATTGCCAAACAAGTCGCGTATTGGCGAAGCGAAGGTTCTTTCCAAACGTCCCGGCAGCAGTCGAGGTCGCATCCAGCTTGCGGATACCCAGCATCTTGGGCGATGCCGAGGACAGCGACGAAAGGCTCGGAAGAACGATTCTTTTCGTCTGAGTCAATACGTCCGCATCCTAGAGTCAGGATTGCGATCATTGTTGTGAGAATGATTGAGGGAGCGATTTTGTGGGGTGTTGGTGTATTTCTGATCTATTACTTTATTGGGATTCGAGGCTTGGTGACAAGTCTTCGATTGTAGGTGCAGGTTTACCGTTTAGGGATTCATGTCATCGCTCCTTGGCAGTCGCTAGGAGTCTCGCTGTCGCGAGCCAGTAGGTTCTGGTTACGCCAGGAATAAAGTTTGATCGATTCAGTGTATAGACTCCGTTGACGGATCTCGTTTGATGTTCTAGTAAAATGGCATGCCCCAAATTCATATTATAAAACGACTTCTGGTTCTGATTATCGCTGCCAGTTTGACGCAATTCGTATTTGCAGCTGAAGCCTCTAGGCCAAATGTTCTTTTCATCGCAGTGGACGATCTGAATCACTGGGTGACTCCGCTCGGTCGTAATTCGCAGGCGCGTACTCCTAATATCGACCGTTTGGCCAAGATGGGGGTGAGCTTTTCTAATTCTCACTGCGCTGTTCCTGCCTGTGAACCTTCGCGTTGCGCTCTGATGAGCGGTCGCCGTCCTTGGACTTCGGGGTGCTATAAAAATGGCCACGAATGGACAGAGTACCAGCAAGCAGGCGAGGGGCTAAGCGCTGCGTTTCTACGAGCTGGCTATCATGTAGCCGGTGCGGGAAAAATTTACCACTCGATGGAGTATCATGAATCGGAGTGGACAGAGTACATGTCTACCAAAGGGCTCAGTAATAATGGTCCCGGAGTGAGTAAGGACGATGGTTATCATACCGATAAGAACCACCCGGACCTTAAGGACGAAGATCTTGTCGACTGGCACAGCGCTGATTACTGTATCGAACGAATCCAAGCGGAAAGCGATAAACCCTTCTTTGTCGCCTGCGGTCTCTACAAGCCACATTTGCCATTTGTAGTGCCACGCAAGTATTACGATGCGTTCCCGTTGGACGAAATCGAATTGCCTCCGCATTTGGAAAACGATCTCGATGATATTCCGCCAGCTGGTTTGAAGATGGCGAATCCCGGAGCTGATCACGCGAAATTCCTAGAAAGCGGACGTTGGAAAGCGGCGATCCAATCTTATCTGGCTAGTTGCGCCTACACGGATATGAACATCGGGCGTTTACTCGACGCCTTGGAAGCGAGCCCCAATAAGGACAATACGATTATCGTTCTATGGGGCGACCATGGCTGGTCGTTTGGCGAGAAACAACATTGGCGCAAATTCGCTCTTTGGGAAGAGACGACACGTATGCCGTTTATTTGGGTCGCTCCAGGTATCACGAAACCGGGTACAGAATCGAAACGGCCGGTTGATCTAATGAGCGTCTATCCAACGCTTTGCGCTCTTGCCGGAATCGAGCGACCGGGTCATGTTGAAGGGCACGACATCACAGACCTGCTACGAAATCCGAAAGCTTATTGGCCGTATCCGGCTATCACTACTCATGGGCGAGGCAATCATGCGATTCGGACTGAATCGCATCGGTACATTCGTTATGCGGATGGGAGTGAGGAACTTTACGATGAGGCGAAAGATCCCTACGAGTGGACGAACCTCGCTAGCAATCCTGAGTATGCCGACCTGAAAGCTAAGCTCTCGAATTGGCTTCCCGTGGAAGAGCATGGACAAGCGAAAATACAATGAGTAATCGTAGGAGCTGTAAATCGATTTAAAATTCGCCTTTTTCTTCAACGCTTGGGGTCATAGTCCAACCGGTATATCCATAGATGATGGACAAGATCGGGTTGATGATATTCAGGAACGCGAAGGGAAGATAGAGGAACGGGTCGACCGTTAAGGCTCCTAAAACAAAAACGCCGCATGTATTCCAGGGTACGAGTGGCGATGTTAGCGTGCCGGCATCCTCGAGGCAGCGAGAAAGGTTTTTTGGGTGAAGCTTGGCATCGTGGAAGGCGCTTTTGTACATGCGACCAGGCATAATGATCGAAAGATATTGGTCGGGAGCTATAATGTTCATTCCAATACAGGTGAGAACGGTCGAGGCAACGATGCGGCCTGTGCTGCGGGCGGTGTTTAACAGCGACTGAGCGATGCTTTTGAGCATGCCCGTTCCTTCCATTAGACCGCCAAAGCTCATCGAACAAAGTACGAGAGAAATCGTGTATTCCATGCTCGACATACCGCCGCGAGTGAGGAGTTCGTCGATTTGGGCGTTTCCGGTTTCGCTGATATTTCCATCTTGCATTGCAGCGAGCATTTGGCCGATGGAAAGGTCTTGTATCCAAATACCGAATAGACCACCGATAAAAGCTCCTGCAAGGATTGCCGGAAGCGCCGGGATCTTGAAGACGATCAATACGATAATGGAAAGCGGGGCGATCAGAAGCAGGGGTGTTAGATTAAATTGTTCGTGGAGCGTTGCGCTAAGGGCATCGACTTTGTCGATATCGGTTCCGCTCGAACCGTAGACAAGTCCGAGAATGAGGTATAAGGTGAGCGCAATGAGCATGCTTGGAACAGTAGTGTAGAGCATATGCTTGATATGCTCGAAGAGGTCCGAGCCGGCGACAGCGGGGGCGAGGTTGGTGGTTTCCGATAGCGGAGAGAGCTTGTCGCCGAAATAAGCTCCGGAAACAATGGCCCCGGCAACCATGGGCAGGGATATTTCGAGACCCTGACCGGCCACAATGAGCGCTACGCCGACTGTGCCGATCGTTGACCAGGAGCTTCCTGTTGCCAAGGAAACGACCGAGCAAATCAAACAGGACGCGACGAGAAAATAGCTCGGAGAAAGTAGCTTGAGTCCGTAGTCGACCATCAAGGGAACGATGCCGCTAACGACCCAAACGCCGATGAGTATCCCGATTGCCAAGAGAATCAATATCGAGGGCAGGGCTATGCCAATGCTTTTGACGATCGAGTCTTGGAGGTGTTTCCAGGTGTAACCTAGTTTCAGTCCTATTAAACCTGCGACGGCGCAAGCGATGATGATCGGAATGTGCGGCGTTGCTTCGAGGAAATAGATCCCACCAAACAGCAACGCCATGAGCGCGTAAACGGGTATCAGGGCTACGCGTAAACGCGGCAGTTTCTCGGAGTCGGGGAGAGGCATCGCGAATCAGAGTAGGACCCGCTTGGAGAATGCCAACAATTCTCTATGTCGGAATTAGATTTCGAAATCGTGCTGTTTGGCGTCACCTGCTCCGGTAGGAATATGGATGCTCTCGACCATATCTTGCACGTGCTGGGGAGGAGGAGCAGTGAAGGAGCTGACTGCGAACGCGAGGGCGAAGTTAATGAGCATGCCGACGAACCCGATGCCTTCGGGCGTGATGCCGAAAAGATATTGGTCAGCGGTGCCTCCGAGAAATTGGAAATAGACAATATAGCCACTCGTGAAAACGATGCCGCCGATCATCCCGGCAATGCCACCTTCGCGGTTAATGCGTTTGGAGAAAATCCCCATCAACAATGTCGGGAAGAATGACGATGCTGCTAGTCCGAATGCGAACGCGACCGTTTTGGCGATGAACGCGGATGGCGGATTGATGCCGAAGTAAGCTGCGACCACGAGCGCGGCGAACGAAGCCATGCGAGCGTATTTGACCTCTTCCTTATCAGTAAGATTCGGGTTGATGATCTTCTTCATCAAATCGTGCGAGATCGATGTTGAGAGCACGAGCAGAAGTCCTGCTGCGGTTGAAAGGGCAGCGGCAATGCAGCCTGCCATTAGTAAGGCGATTACCCACATCGGCAGTCCGGCCATGTAGGGATTGGCCATGACCATGATGTCATTTCCGAAATAGAGTTCGTTGGGATTGGAAGCGTCGGCTTTGTTAGCTAGCAAGCGCTGGCCTTGCGTACCGATGCGTTGATCCTCCGGGGCGTCGTAGGTTGGGTATGTCGGACCTTTGCCTTGGAAGACAGTATTGGTGCCAGCGTCGGATTTGCCGGCACCGAAATACTGGATGGCTCCGTCGCCATTCTTGTCGACCCATGCCATTTGGCCGGTGTTCTCGAAGCTCTTGAACCAATCGGGCGCTTCGGCGTAACTGGTATTGTGGAGCTTCTCTATTAGATTGACTCGAGCGAAGGCTCCAATCGTTGGAGCAGTGAGATAGATAACCGCGATGAAGCCGAGGGTCCAGCAAGCTGACTTCCGAACAGACTTAACATTTTTAACGGTGAAGAACCGGACAATCACGTGCGGCAATCCTGCGGTCCCGCACATGAGAGCGGCAGTGATGCAAAACATGTTGATCGTCGACATCTTGCCCGAGGTGTATTCTTGGAAACCAAGCTCGGTATTGATGTTGTTCAGTTTTTCCAGAAAGGGAATGCTCTCGCCCCCGACAGTATAGTTGCCGATGAGCCCCAACTGCGGAATTACATTTCCGGTCATGGCCATCGCGATGTAGATCGCTGGAATCGTGTAGGCGAATGCCATGACACAGTACTGGGCCACCTGAGTGTACGTGATGCCCTTCATGCCGCCGAGGCCCGCGTAGAAGAATACGATGGTTGCGCCGATCAGTACGCCAGCGGGAACGCCGATTCCAAAGAGCTGCGAGAAAACTACCCCGACACCACGCATTTGCCCCATAATATAGGTCATGCAAATGAAGATCGCGCAAACAACGGCCACGCCACGGGCTAAGCGGGAGTAATAACGATCACCCACGAAATCGGGCACGGTTGCTTTGTTGAACTTGCGAAGGTAGGGCACCATTAAAACCGTGAGCAGCACGAAGCCGCCGGTCCAACCCATGAGAAAGCGAGAAGCATCGTAGCCGCTGATCGCGACCGTGCCAGCCATGGATATGAAGGTCGCCGCCGACATCCAGTCCGCTGCGGTCGCCATTCCATTGGCGAGAGGAGAAACGCCGCCGCCAGCCGTGTAGTATTCTTTGGTCGAGCCTGCTCGTGTTCGGAATGCGATTACAATGTAGATAGCAAAAGTGATGCCGATGAAAATGAAGTTGAGAAGTCCTTGAGTCATATTCGTTGGCTTAGTTTTCTTCGGTGTAACCGTGCTTGTTATCCAAGCGGTTCATGAGGACCGCGTATACGATAAGAATCAGTACGAAGGTGATGATCGAGCCCTGTTGCGCGATCCAAAATCCGAAAGGAGCGCTGCCTATGGATGGCATGTTGGCGTCGAGCCAATCGCGAAATAGAATGCCACCGCAACAGCTGACGACGAACCAAATGACGAGGAGGGTGAGGGTTATCTTCAAGCAGGCGCTACGATGCGCTCGGGGGTGATCAAGTTTCATAGTAACTAGTGTAAGAGAAGGTTGAAGGCTTCTTGTTAGTTAATCGATGCCTCAAGGCAAGACAGGAAGTTGCTGATGGGTAAATGGAAGGGGCGGTTCAAGGTGCTGGTCGGTAGGGCCACGGCGTCCCGGCGTGCCGCACAAGATAGCCAATGAACTGCGGCACGCCGGGACGTCGTTGCCCTACCTGATTAGTTTTGAGCGAACTCGCTGGGCTTCTGTTCGCCGCGGAATAGGGGGCTGGTGCAGATCGCAACGAGTAGATCTTTGAGCCCGTCTTTTTGGGCGAGATTTTCTGCAGCGATGTCATTGGCGACGATTCGTTCGGAGAACGTCAACGGATGGCCGAGTGCGTAGGTAAAGAGCTTTTCGGTGAGGGCTCGGGTAAATTGATCCGAGCGATCGAGGAGGACCTTCTTCATGTCCTCTGCCCCGTCGAAACTACCTCCGGGAACGGAACCTTTGGCGTAGACAGATTTCTTGTTGCGATAATTTTTGCGGTAGGCGCCGATCGCGTCGAAATGCTCGAGTCCGAATCCCCAAGGATCGATGCTCTGGTGGCAATCGGCGCAGGTTTCGACTTCGCGATGTTTCGAAAGCATTTCGTAGATGGTCTTCGCTCCGCGGACGTCGGGTTCGATAGGCTCGACATCGGCGGGTGGAGGAGAAGGTGGATCGCCCAAGATGTTTTCCAGTATCCATACGCCGCGTACGACCGGAGAAGTGCGGGTACCATTGGAAGTGAGCTTCAAGATGCTCGCTTGGCCTAGGAGTCCTCCGCGCTTGCTGTCTTTTTCTAGGGTTACTCGGCGAAAACGGTCTCCTTTTACTCCGTCGATCTCATAGTGCTTTGAAAGGCGCTCGTTGATCATGACAAACTCAGAATCGAGGAAGGAAGCTACGGGCAGGTTTTTATTTAGCACTTGTATGAAGAACTGTTCGCTTTCCTGTCGCATGAGCGATTCGAGTAGCGGGTCGTATTCTTTGTAGAGCTTGGGGTCGGGCCGCATGAGCTCGATGTCTTTCAGGCCAAGCCACTGGCCAGTGAAATCCAAAGCGAAACGTTCTGCTTTCTCATCAGCCAACATGCGCATCACTTGTTTGCGAATGGTCTTTGGCTTAAGCAACTGGCCTTTTTCTGCCAGTTTCAGCAATTCGCGATCCGGCATGGAATTCCAGAGAAAGTAGGAGAGGCGATTGGCTAGAGCCCAAGCATCGTCACCCGTGCCGCGATCATAGTTGAAGAGAAAGCGCGGCGAGCAGAGTGCGCCCTCTACCACATTGCGCATAGATTCTTCTTCGCTTAGGCCTTGCTCGATCCCTGTTGCGTAGAGTCGTTCGAAATTTTGTATGGTTTTTTTAGGTACGGGACGACGAAAGGCTTGATGGAGGAAGTCCGTGATTGATTCGTTTTTAGTTTCCGATGATCCGAGCAATTTCTGGTAAGCGGGCGGTGGCCAAGAGTCGATTTCAGGGCCGGAGACTTCAATGGTCTTTACGTGCAATAAGTCCGCGACGATCATTTCTTTGCCCTGAACGCGTGCTGTAGCTGATTGGTTCAACACGGCTGCAGAAGCATAGTGGATCATGATGTTTTCGCCTTTCTGGAGACGGACATCTACGATTTGCGATTCGAGTCGATCTCCGATGTAAGCGTATCCTACCCGGCGACCAGGGACGCTGGCGGCATCCATGTGGCGAGCTTCGGATGCCTGGATGGAGACGATAGAGACAAGTCCTGGTTCGCCTTCTTTGCGCCGCTCTCGTTGTTTGAGGTTTTTTTCGTAGCTCTCTCTGAGATAGGTGTATTCAACTCCCTTGGACTCAAGTTCGGTCCTAAAATCGCGAGCGTAACCTTCGATACGAATGCGATAAAGGCCGTTTTGCGGAGCGGAAAATCCGGTAGGCCACATAACATACTTGCGATCTCGACTGGAGGAAGTGACGACGAAGTCGTCGCGTTCTTCGACGTTGTTGCCATGCCCAATCGTTCCAAGCGTGTAGACCCGATCTTCTCTTACATCTGGTCCGCTTACGATGGACCGTTTGGCGATTGTCTGAGCGTTGTTTTGCAGTTTGAGCACCATCTCGGGGTTGGCTTCCAAGGTAACTGCTAGGTTGTTGAAACCATCCAATTCGGGATCGGCGGGAAGGTTTTCGGAAAGTCTGAGATCTATACCGAGCAGGTCTTTGACGGTGTTATCGAGCGCCGAATGACTTAAACGCCGGATCTCGATGCGACCTCCGTGGCCTTGCTGTTTAGCTGCTGATCGAAGTCGGGTATCGATCGCGTCGATGATTTCGGAGAGGGCGGTCGAGTCGGGGCGATCCTCTTCTTCTGGCGGCATATCGCCGATGATCAGCATGTCGGAGATATCTTGCCAAGCGACTGCGATTTCAGGTCGTGAGAAATCCGTCTCTAAGTGATCAAGGCGTATGTCTCCTTTCTGTTTCTTTTCGCCATGGCATTTAATGCAGTGGGACTCGAAAAACGGCGTTACGAGTTCGTCGAAGTCTTGGAATGCAGAAAGGTTCGCGAATGTACCAAGTAGCGCGACAATTGAAATTGTTCGAAGCATATGAATAAGCGGCGTTCTATGCCAACTCGTTGTTGATATTGCCAGTGCTGTTTGCGAAGTTCTCGGTATCTATGCCCAGTTTTTGTAACATGGTTACGAATACGTTGCATAGTGGTGTTTTGCCTTCTTCGAAAATGATATCCTTGCCGGTGTGCTTCAGGCCGCCGCCGGCAACCAATACAGGGAGGTTTTTGTTGGAATGCGAGCTGCCGTTGCCCATGCCGCTTCCGAATAAAATCTGAGTGCGGTCGAATAGGTAGGCGTCGTCATCTACGATCCCTTTTAGTCGGGTGATGAACTTTTCCAAAGAACGGATGTGCATCTGTTCGATTCGTACGAGTTCATTTACGACTTCGGGATCCTTGCCGTGATGGGATTGGCCGTGGTAGCCGGAAAGTTGATTGCCATCGAGGATGATGGGGAGGCCGCCTGCGGGCAATTCGATGGATGCAACGCGGGTCGAGTCATGTTGCAAAGCCAGGGCCGTCAATTCGTACATGAGGTCCAGGTTTTCGTGGAAGGTCGTTGGACGTTCCATGAGCGGCGGGATTCCTGGCTTGGGAGTATTGACCCATTGTTGCTGACGTTCGATACGTTTCTCGACGTCGCGAATGGATGAAAAGTAAGCATCGACCTTTTCGCGATCTTCGCGGCCGATTTCCTTTTGAAGGGCTTTGGCGTCTTCGGCGACCATGTCCAAGACGCTCCGCTTGAAGCCCATGGAGCGACTCGCAGCTTCGGGATTGAGATCGCTGACAAACAGTTTTTGGAAAACCTTCATCGGATCGGCTTCGGGGAGTAGAGGAACTCCGTTTTCGTCCCAGGAGAGGGTTTGGGTCGGCTTGCCTTCCGAGGCTCCCAATTGAAGAGAGTGATAGCGGCTATTGCGGCTCAAGGTTTTGGCCGCAAGTTGATCGATCGTGATCTCGTTGCGAACCATGATCGATTCGCCGATGTACTCGGGTTTGTAGACGCCGGAAAGAAAAGAAGGGGTGCCTTTGTGACCGCCATTGATACCATGGTCCACGCCGGAAACGACCGTAAAGTCGTTACGGTGAGCCATTAACGGCTCCAGTATTTTTGGGGTGCGACTATCGTCTTTCTTGGGATGCCATTCGCCTGGATACATGCCAAGAAAAGTGCCGACGCAAACGAGTCGCTTGCGAGCTTCTATGATAGGTTGAGCAGCCGCCGCGAGTGGAATGGGCAGGGAATTGAGGAATGGCAGAGCCATCAATCCGCTAGCGTTGCGGAGGAATTGTCTTCGATCGAGGTAGGCGATGTTTCTCATCTTTCTCTTATTACGCGCGAAGGCAGGAAATTGGTCAATCGCCTATATCTGTTGTCAGGTAGGGTTGCCTGCGTGCAGCGCGTAGCCTGGAAGGCGAAGACTTGTCCCTAGGCAACAGGACCGGTTTTAGGCCACTTCCATGGCTGTTTGGGGACAAACAGCCTTACCATCTTTTTATGCGATGATGACTTTCCGGTAGAGCTGAGCTCTTCTTAGAAGGGGGCTTTTCCGGTTGCGGGATTCCAGAATTTGATGGATTTGATTTTGCCCTGATCGTCTAGGGTGAAAATGGTTACCATGCCTTTTTCTTCAGGGAAATTGTCGAGCAGGCCTTTTTCGTCCGCTAGCATTATGCGGTGCGGGTATTTTTGCATTTTGGGGAGGGCGAAGACGCGAGCGATGCCAGGCATTCCGAAAATATTCGAAAGAAAAACAGCGTTGTTGTTGGGGAGGTATTCAGCTCCCTTGTCCGAGAAATATTTGTTGGCCTTTTTGCCTGAGCCCATCGCGAAGGTGACTGCGATATGCTTCGTGTTTGTAGGCATAGGGAAGGTCTTCGCGTGTTGGTCTTCCGCTTCAATAGCCGGGAACGCGTCTCCAGGTTCCAACATTTCTGCACGGACGATTGAAGATAGGGCGATAGCAAGGGTTGTGAGCGCGATGCGTTTGAACGGCATTTTAATATTCATAGGAGTGCACGTTAGATGAAGCGGATGAATCGCAGATGAACGTGAGATGAATTTATTTTCATGTACGGTTCATCTTACTTTCATGCGAGCGCTTTAGGGTGTGGTTCATGAGATGGAATACCTTTTTATTAATCGTCATTGCTCCAGCAATGACTGGCGTTTCTTTATCAGCCGGAAACTTTCAAGTGGATCGGGCAGTTTCGGAAGTCGCCGTTAAGGCGAAGGCATCGCCGCCGCATTCGTTTAAAAGCGTCGCCCAAGATTATGAATACGATATTCAGATCGATCCGGCTTCCCTGGCGGTATCGAACGCCGTGTTTTCGTTTAACTTTTCGGACCTCGATTCCAATAGTGCGAAGCGGGATAAAAAGATGCGGAGTTGGATGGATGTCGCGGTTAACCAAAGCGCTCAGTTCGAGCTGGGTAGGGTGAAGGTCGTTGATGGAAAGAATGTCGGTGTTGGGACGTTTTCCATGCATGGAGTTTCCAAAGAAATCGACGTAACGTTTAGCGTTACTCGACAGGGCGAGAAGCTCGTCTTGGATGGGGAGGCTGAATTCAGTTACGAGGACTGGGGTTTGGAAATAGTCAGGCTCTTTCTTTTTACCGTGAAGCCAGTAATCCAACCGCACTTTCATTTGGAAGGCGTTTTGAGCGATCGTTGAGTCGTTTCGAACACACGCCTCTAGAAAATCATTTCCAATGCTCAAAGCGAGCGACAGTAGATCCAAAAACAATTATTTATGACGATACCGATACGATTCACAGCCGAGACTTTACGATCCTACGTGCCTTTGCCGGGAGGGATGGACAGGGCTCTTTTTACGGCATCCTGTCATGCATTGGAAACGGAGGGCGAATTTGCTCGAGCGAATTTGGTGAAGGGATTGGGCGTCGCTCTAGGTTTGGATGAACGAATCTCCGAGAAACTGGCCGCAAGTATAGAGCTGTTTCATTTGGCATCGTTGATTTTGGATGACATGCCGTGTATGGATGATGCGGATGTAAGGCGTTCGAGACCATGTGTCCATAAGCTGTTTGGCGATGGCACGGCTGTGTTGACGGCGCTTGGATTTATTAATCGAGCCTATTGGATCTTGTGGAAATTGTATTCGGAATTCGATTTATCGATTCAACAGGATGCTGCTGGGCTAGTTGAATCCTGTCTCGGGTTCGATGGTCTGCTCGATGGCCAGTCAAAGGATATCCATTTTGTAAATACTAATGACGATACGGCTCGCGTGTTGGAGATAGCTAGCAAGAAAACAGGATCTTTGCTTCGGCTGTGCTTGGTGCTGCCGGCAATTCTGGCGGAATCGTCCCGTTACGAGAAGATGCATTTGGACCGTTTGGCGGAGAACTGGGGGTTGGCTTACCAAATAGCTGATGACTTGAAGGACGTTTTTTACGGCGAAGGCACTAGTGGCAAGACTGCGCAGCGGGATGCTCAATTGGGGCGGCCAAATTTAGCATTGGCTGCGGGAGAAAGCACGACGGTGGCCATCTTAAAGCGCTTGATCTCCGATTCCGAATCGAGCGTTCGGGCTGTTGCGGACGAACAGGAAAGCGATTTCTTTGCTCTCAGGCTATTTCAAGATCGTCTCTCGGTTAAAGCAGAAGCGCTGATAGCAGCTCATGTAGCGGCCTAGGGAATATGAGTTTCTACAAATTGATTTTTGTTAATCTGAGTCGTCACCGTACGCGGGCTTTGATTGGTTCCACGGGTATCGCCTTTGGCGTTGCAGCGATGTTGACGGTGATAAGTATCGTTCTCGGGGCTATCGAAATGTTCGAGCGAATTTTGTCCAACGATAGTCACTACTTGGTTTTCGAGCGAAATGTTTCGGATCTGTTTTTCAGCAGTGTTCCGGATGATGCCGCAGAGGCGATTAAGTCAATGGATCTTGTGGATGCGGCTTACCCTATTTTGTTTGGGATCGTATCGTCGGAGGACACGCCGGTAATTACCTGTTTCGGGATCTCCGATGACGATCCACGACTTGACGATGCTGAGTGGATTGAAGGGAACCGCTCGAGTTTCGGTCAAGCGGACAATGCGATATACTTGGGATTGCGTGCAGCGGAGTTCGCCGAGGTGGAAGTGGGGGAAGGAGTGCCGATCGGAAAGGATGTCTTTGAGATTGGCGGTATCCTGAAATTGGAGAATGGCTTTGAAAACGGTGGCGTGTTCATGCCTCTGAGGATGGCCCAGGAGTTTTTTCATAAGGAAGGCTACAGTTCGATTATTGCGGTTAAATTGAAAGATACGTCTCAGGGCCCTTTGTTTAAGGAATTAGTGGAGCGCGGTAATTCAGATTTGATAGCCTTGGAAAACGATGAATTCAGTCAGAGCTATAGTCAGTTTAAGATATTGTCCGCTACGGCCTGGTCGGTAGGAATCTGCGCCTTTCTCTTAGGAGGTATGGGAGTTGCGAATACGATGTTGATGTCGGTATTCAGTCGCATTCGGGAAATTGCCGTTTTGCGGGTTTGCGGATTTTCTAAGACACAGGTGGGGATTATGATAATCGGGGAGTCTTTGGTTCTGGCCTGTTTCGGCTCTGTTCTCGGGTTTGGTTTGGGTTATGTCGCGTTGCGTATTATGGAGGACATCCCGCAACTCAACGGATACATTCAGCCTCTACTCGATCCGTGGATGCTCGTGAGCGTGGCTATTGTGGCATTCGTGACTAGCGCAGGCGGATCGTGTTATCCAGCCTGGCGCGCGACAAAAATTCAACCAGCAGACGCGCTTCGTTATGAGTAGGGAAATAAGAAATCGATTCGCCGAAACGATCGTCGAAGTGGCGAATGTCCAGAAGAGTTTTGATGAGGGGAGGATTCCCGTTTTGAGGGACGTTTCGATGAATATCGGGAAAGGCGAGGTCGTGGCTTTGTGGGGATCGTCGGGTTCGGGGAAAACCACGCTTCTTCATTTGATGGGAGGTTTGGATACACCGGATGTTGGAACGATTAGGCTAGCAGGTTTGGATCCGACGAATGAAAAGCACCGTCTTCAATTAAGGCGCGAGAAGGTCGGTTTCGTATTCCAATTGCATAACTTGATTCCCGATTTGAGTTTAAGGGAAAATTGTTTGGTTACGGGGGTAGCTACTCGGGCAGATCCGAAGCAGGTTTTGAAACGCTTCGAGGAGCTGTCAAAGGAATTGGCAATCGATCACCGAAATGATCGGCGCATTCAGGAATTATCCGGCGGGGAGCGTCAGCGTGTGGCGCTTTGTCGGGCGCTAATGCATCGGCCAGTGGTTATCTTGGCTGACGAGCCGACGGGATCGCTTGACGAGAAGAGTGGAGAAATGGTTTTCGATCTTCTCAAACAAATGGCCCGTAGAGAAAATACCACGGTGATTATGGCGACCCATGAGCGTCGATTCGCCGATTCATGCGATCGAATTTTTCAGATACGCGACGGTTGCTCATCGGAATTGTAAGCGGAATTATGGGACAAGACTATCGATCAGATTCGGGGATACAAATGGTTGCGACGGGTTTTAGCCTGTCATGGCTTTTCCTTGCCAATTTGGTGGGCCTACTTTTGGCGGCATTGCTGGTTTGGCCTTCGCTGAATGGAGTACTGGCTCCCTATACTTACGGGCGTTGGGTTCCACTGCATATGGATTGGCACCTTTATGGTTGGTGCTCATTGCCGTTGTTGGGGTTGGTATTCAAAGGTTTTCTAGATGGCGATGATGCGGGCTTTTCTTGGTCTGTCGTATCGTATTCATTATGGTCAATAGCATTGATCGTTGCCGGAGTCAGCTGGCTGATGGGAGAAGCGACTGGGAAGTTGTTTCTAAATTGGAGAGGAAATGCCGGGGCGATTTTCGGTGGCGCTTTGATCGCTTTGTGGGCCGTTTTGGCCTTGGGTTTGTGGAAGCGATTTAGCATTCGGTCGAACTCTGGAGAATCGAAGACATCCTTCGTTCTCAAGGGTGTCTGCCTTGTATCGTTATTAGCGATACCAGCTGTATTGCTCTTTACGTCCGATCCGGCTGTCTATCCACCAGTAAATCCAGATAGTGGTGGAGCAACGGGGCATAGCTTACTGGCGTCGAGTCTAGGGATCGTTTTTCTCATGGGTTTGCTGCCGGGTGTCGTTTTGAAATTGGCTGTGAGATATAGCAAGCAGAAGCGTCGAGCCGAACGGGTATTCTGGGGAGCGTTCGCGGTATCGGTCGTGTTGTATCTTTCGATCGAGCATGGGAATGCATCGAATCATTCTTGGAATCAGATTTTGGGATTGGCGTCCTTGTTGGTTTGGCCGCCTTTGGTTTGGGCTTTATGGAAAACATTTCAATGGACAGAATCGTCAAAGCTCTGGCGATGGGCGTTCTTTTTTTGGTGGGCCTTTTTGACGATTGATGGATGGTTGCTGTTTTTACCTGGTATTTTGAATACGCTGAAATTCACCAATGCTTTGGTTGCTCATAGTCATCTTGCTATGGCTGGGATGGTGACTGCATTAAATATGGTGATCCTTATCGAGTTGGGCGATTCGAGGCGGGTGAAGGTTCTTCTCGCTCGAGCGTGGCCATTTTGGTTATGGAATGTTTGTTGCTTGGCTTACGTTTTGATCATGACGGTTCAAGGCTGGCGCGAGGGGCTCGAGCCAGGCGTTTTGTTTGGAAAAGATTATGCCACGAGCTTTAGCTACGGCGCTCGACTAGTGGTGGGTGGAGGTATGGTTCTGTCCAGTGGATGTTGGATTGGAAGCTGTATTTGGAGTCTCGTGTCGGTTTCTTGGAATAGAAGAACTGCGAAAATCAAATCGAAGTGGAGACTGGAATCAGTCGAGGAAAGGAGGGCTGTTCGTGGCATTTGATTTGGAGGGTAAGCGATTTTTGAAAGGGTTTAGTCTTGTGGTCGGGCTGATGGATGCGGCGACTGGGATTGGGCTGGTTTTCCTACCCGTTTTGACTCTTCAGTTGATGGGTTTGGATGCGGGCGCGTATGCGACGTCTTTGATTCGTTTCATTGGTACCTTTGTTTTCGCAAGTGGAGGGCTCTATCTTTGGGGGCTGATTTTGGGTAAGCGTACGAGTTCTCGAGAGCCATTGTATTTCGCGTGGGTGGCGACATCGTGGATACGATTGTGCGTGGGGACTTCAACGGGGATAATGATAGCGATAGGTGCATTGTCACCTGGGTGGCTGTCAGTTCCTATGGCAGATTTGTCGATAGCAATTTTCCAACTATATTTGATTTGGACCGGAGCGTTCTCGCTGCAGCAAAAATAGGATGAAAAATTCAACGAAAATTCCATGTCTAGGAGCTCTGATCGTTGGATGCGTGTTCTTCTTTTTCTTGATTTTCGCGCAATTTGGATTTCTGCATCGTCTTGCCGGTATCGAAGCTAGAGAGAATCTGATAGAGATGGCGATGTTCGCGATGGGCTTTGGCGGCATTGCGAGCAGCGTGTTCACGGCCCGTCGATTTAGGATCGCCGACACGAAAAGTTGGTTGATCGTAGGTTTCGTCGGTTGCGGATTAGCAGCTCTATTATCGATTGTTGCGACGAATATTTGGATTCAGTTAGGAGTTGCCGTGGTCGTGGGGCTTTCTTTGGGTTCGCTAACGGTTTCGGTTGTGCCGACGCTTCGGGCATTGGTCCCTGCTGGGCGAATCGGAATTTGGGCGTCCCTTGGGGTAGGAGGAGCCTATTTCTTATCAAATGCTCCAGCTGTGTTTCGCAGTTCAGCGGAAGGCCATTGTTTGCTAGGAGCGTTGGGATGTTGCATTGGGCTTGTTGTCGCTCTGAGCGTACCGGCTCTAAAGGAGGGATCGTTGAAGGAGTTCGACTCTCCGGTTTCTAGCGACTGGGCTTTCTTCGAAACGAAGGGAGCTATTATAATCGCGAGTCTTTTTCTTGCTTTGATTTGGTTGGACTCGGCGGCGTTTTACATCATCCAGAATTCCGAAGAACTCAAATTGATGAGTTGGAATACGGATATCGATCTCTGGGTGAATGCGTGTATCCATCTTTTGTTAGCATTGGTCGGAGGTTGGCTTCTGGATAGGGGTTGGCTGTTTTCGATGCTCATCGTATCATTCGTATTGTTGGGGGCTGGGGCATGGTCTTTGCAGCATGGTATCGCTGAGGGTGGAATAGGGACTGTTTTCTATGTCTCTGGAGTATCGCTTTACTCAGTCGCTTTGGTTGCCTATGGAGCGCTCGCTCCTGAAAGGCTAGGTTCTTGGAGCATCTCGGCTCGGGCAGGTTTGGTCTTTGCGTTGGGAGGGTGGTTTGGCTCAGGGATGGGCATTGGAATGGCACGCGATTTGAAAGGGATCCCTGATGTCTTTTTCGCGTTCGCGGGATTGCTCGTAATAGGTTGTTTGCTTGGCCGTTGGAAATTGAAAAAAAGCGATGAGGGTCGAACGCAGTGAAGCAATTTGAGTTTCAGTTGTTTGCAGTTGGATTGATTTTCGTTTGCAGCGCGATGGGGATACGGTCGGTTTTCGTTCTGGAGCATTCAGTTAGCTTTGAAGAGGAGCGTCATTCCGGCGATGGACAAGGGATTTATATCGCTGAAGGGTGTATTAATTGTCATTCTCAATACGTGCGCGATGGTACCTTGGATACGGAAATATGGGGTCCGGCAACTTTGCAGTCTGGTGGAGATGATGCTTTCTTATTGATTGGAAACCGGAGACAAGGACCGGACCTTTCCAATGTCGGAGCGCGTAGGTCTCGAGAATGGAATCGAGCTCACTTGATGAATCCCGAGTTATTGACCGCTGGGAGTCGAATGCCTTCATACGTTCATTTGTTCGAACGGGGGCATACAGGTGAGGGGGAAGCTCTGTTGGACTATTTGGATACGCTTGTGGCAAAGGATTCGCTAGAATGGTGGAATTACGTTTTGACTTGGAACCCGAGTGTTGGGATTGATCATGCCGATCTCGGTGAAGGGCAGAGGAGTTTTGCGAATAGTTGCGCTCAGTGTCATGGTTCTGATGGCCGGGGTGAAGGTCAGGCAGCGTCTCTGTTCGCAAATTCGCCGCGCAATTTGGTTTTGGAACCTTTTCGGTTCGCTCCGGATTCATTGGATGAAGCGGACCGACAGATACGACTGGCCCAGATTATCAAATTCGGAATTGCGGGGACATCTATGCCAGGGCACGAGAGTTTGACGGACAGGGAGATTGTTGATCTTCTCGCTTATCTGGAATCGCTCCGTGAAGATCAGACTGAATCATGAGAATTCTAATTGTAGAAGATGATAAGCGCGTCGCCCGATTCGTGGTAAAAGGACTGAATGAGAATGCTTATACGACCTCTTGGGCAACTGGCTGCTCTGAGGCGAACGATCTGTTAAGCGAGGGTGATTACGATATGATCGTGCTTGATCTGGGACTACCCGATGGCGATGGGCTGGACTTGTTGCGAGAATGGCGACGTTGCGGTTTCAATGAGCCGGTATTGATCTTGAGCGCTCGGGATACGCTTGAAGATCGAATAAATGGATTGAATCTTGGGGCGGATGATTATTTGCCAAAACCATTTAGTTTCGAAGAGCTCTTGGCGCGCGTACGTTCTCAGTTGCGCCGATCTAGCAAGACCAAGCAAACGGTGATGGAGCACCGAGGTATTCGGATGGATTTACTTGGGCATACGGTCACTTTCGAAGGGCGCGGGATCGATCTTACGAATCGGGAGTTCGCCTTGCTTGAGGCTTTGCTTCAGAATCATGGACGGGTTTTGACGCGTACGCAAATCGGCGAAAAAATCTGGGATGCTGATTATGACATGCAGACCAATTTGATCGATGTGTACATTCGCAAGCTTCGAAAAAACTTGGGAGATCAACACGAGCCACCTCTGATAAAAACGGTCCGAGGCGTCGGCTATTCGATACCATGAAGTCGCTCACATCGCGCATAACGATTTGGTATGCCTTAGCCACAACCATAACTGGGGCAGGGTTCATGTTTTTTGGAGGATTTTTAGTGGAATCGAACTATATCGATGGAGTCGATTTTCTAAATGATATGGAATTCGAAGATATTCGTCCGTTAATCGAAGCATTCGTAGAACAAGAGAGGGATGAGGCTGTGCTTGCTGCGATTGATGCCCATACCAAAATGGACGCTAGGTTGTTTTTCTTTCAAATCGGCCAATCGCATGATGATGCTCTATTCATATCCGATAATCTTGGTGGAGTTGAATTACCGCATGTCGTGTACGGCTCACGACGGACAACTATTTTGGATTTAGAGCTTGGACGAATAAGAGTCGGTGAGTATCAGGTAGGTGGGTACAGTATTTATATAGCATCCTCGCTGCAGAATTTACTGGCGCTCGAACGAAACCTTTTGAGGGTGTCGGCCATCGGATTGATGGCGATATTCTTGTTGAGCGTCGCGGTTGGATATTTTTTAAGTCGAATCGCGTTGAAACCGATTTCGAAAATTCAAGAGACTGCCTCCCGGATTTCCGCCAAAAATCTAGGAGACCGAATCGAAGTGTCGAATACGGGCGACGAGGTTTATCGCCTGGCGACATTCCTAAATTCCATGTTCGATCGTCTTGAAGGATCCTTCGATCAGGTGCAGCGATTTACAGCTGATGCGTCGCACGAATTGAAAACGCCGCTTTCGCTGATTCGGTTGACTGCCGAAGAATTGATAGTGAAAGGGAGCATGAAGACACCAGAGTGCGTGACCGCTTTGGAGTATCAGGTAGAGCTAGTTGATAGCGTTAATAAGATAGTCGATGATTTGCTGATTTTGGCGAAAGCGGATTCAGGTGTATTAAAATTATCTTACAAAGAGCAAAGCGCGAAACTTTTGTTGGAAGATTTTGCTCAAGATGCGTCAGCGCTTTGCGAGGACAAAGGGTTATTGTTTTCGATTGAAAACAATTACGACGGTTGCGTTAGGTGCGATCCGGTATGGCTTCGTCACTTGCTGTTTAATTTGTTTTCGAATGCGATGCGCTTCTCCAGTCGAAATGGGCGAATTGAATTAGTTTCGACTGTCGAGGCAAATGATTGGGTGATCGTGTTGAAGGACGAAGGACCAGGAGTGCCTGAGGAAAAATTGGACCGTATATTTGAACGCTTTTTTCACGACGATGGCGCTAACGAAACAATAGGTTCAGGATTGGGGCTGCCATTGTGCCGGAGCATCGCCCAACTGCACAAAGGCACCCTTGAGATTGTTAATCGAGACGACAGATCGGGTGCGGTTGCGATTCTCCATTTGCCTTTGGATTTCGATGTTTGATCGATTGAGCGCATCGGAAGTTAGTGGGCGTTGGGGCTCTTATTTGGGATTGGATAAGATCAAATCGAATATCCTTTATAAACGGATACATAAGGTCGATATAGATTCACTTTCCGGAGATTCTTCTAAGCCGCTGGTCGCTTGGCTTGGGCATGCCTCGTTTTTGATCGTTTGGAGAGGACTACAGATATTAATTGATCCAGTATTCTCATCTCGAGTGGGAATAATGCCTCGTCGAATGCCGGTCCCTAAAGGGCTAGAGCAGTTGAAGCCCGATATTATCCTTTTGAGTCATGCGCATATGGATCATTTCGATCGCGCCAGCTTGGCCTGTTACCCACAGGCAAAGATCTATTTACCGAGTCGCAGTCACGTTTTTTTGGAGACCTCCACGAGACCGCGAGCGACGGGACTGCACGGTGGAATGAAAGTCGAACTTGGGGCGCTCTCGCTGAATTGTGTGCCGGCTTTGCATGGAGGGTGGCGTTATCCGTGGCAAAAGGGATTTCGAGCTTTGGGTTATGTTTTGTCAGATGGCGAGACTACGCTTTATTTTGCGGGCGACACCGCCTATGGAAGTTTGTTTAAGGAGACCGGAAATGAGTTTGATATCGATATAGCGATGCTCCCTATCGGCGCGTATTCCCCTCAGTGGTTTTTGAAATCGAGGCATTTGAATCCGGCTGAGGCGGTTCAGGCATTTCGCGAACTGGGAGCCAAGAGGCTCATTCCGTTTCACTTTGGAACCTATAGGCTTTCGCTAGAATCGTTGAACGAACCTTTGCCTTGGTTTGCCGAAGTGGCAGAGAGAGAGGAAATTAATTGGAGCGTGCCGATTGGTTGTTTTTAGCTCTACTTTGTTAAATGAAGAGTAGCACAGGCTTCCAGCCTGTTTCCTCACAGGTCACAGGCTGGAAGCCTGTGCTACTATTCATTTCGAAGTGCTAGAGATTGTTCAATAAGTCGAAAATCAGTAGGGGTGTCGCTTGCGGCGGGGCCGTGCCGCAATGAATAGCTCCCTGCGTTTTGGTTAGAGCTTGTTTTCGATTCCTTCCTAGGTAGGATCCCTGATGAATTGAGCGATGAGGAATTGCAAGACGAGTCCAGCTCCTCGGAAAACGCTGATTTTGGCGGAGACGGTGTATCCAGTTTGTGGGAGTATTTACTCGGCTCAAATCTTCGGGAAGCCAATAGTTTTCCGAAACTAGAAGCGAGTGTAAAAGAGAATGAAGTATTCGTTGTTTATCGAAGGAGAATGCCTACTTTCGGCTATAGCGTTGGGTTGGAATACTCACGGGACTTGTTGAGTTGGAACTTGCTTGAGGAACGTTCTTACCGTCTTAATGACGAGAACGAGATGGTCGATGCCAAGCTTCCGATTTCCGAGGACGAGAAGGCGTTTGTTCGGATATCGATATTTCCGGTTACAGTTGATTAATGCCCTTTTCGATTAGATTTTGGCCACTGGCCTATGTCTTTTGTCAGTTAAGGTTGCCTGGCTCTGGCAACCGCACCGGTTCATGCTAACTCCACAGCTGTTTAGGGACAAGACTACGCCAAGGCTTCGTCCCGCACGCAAACAGCCCTACCTTTTTTATGCTATTATATCTTTCCAGACTTTTCCGTGTACGTCGGTTAGGCGGAGGTCTCGCCCGCTGTAGCGGTAGGTCAGTTTGTCGTGGTCGACGCCAAGGAGGTGTAGGACGGTTGCCCAGAGTTCGTAGATGTTGGAAATCTCTTCGACGGCGCGATAACCAAATTCATCGGTGGCTCCGTAGACGTGTCCACCTTTGACGCCTCCGCCTGAGAGCCAAGCGCTGAAGCCTTGGGGGTTGTGGTCGCGACCGATGTTTTGGGCAAAGGGGTTGCGTCCAAATTCGCCTGTGAAAACAACCAGGGTATCGTCAAGTAATCCTCGTTGTTTCAAATCTTTAAGGAGGGCTGCGATGGGCTTATCTACTTGCGAAGCCATCGCTCCGTGACCGATTTCTATTTTGTTGTGCTGGTCCCATGGATTCGCCTTTTGAACGCCTTTATCAAAGGGACAGCAGGAGAGTTCGACAAAACGGACTCCGCGCTCGACGAGTCGACGTGCCATTAGGCATTGTTTAGCGTATTCGGATTTGTACCAAACCGGATCATTCACGCCATATGATTCCAAAGTGGTGTCGGACTCTTCTGAAATGTCTGTGAGCTCCGGAACTGCTTCCTGCATCAGGTAAGCCGTTTCAGCGTTTTGCACGGAGGACATGACTGCGCCCTTGGCAGCTGTTCGTTCGGCGAATCCGTAGTCGAGTTCCTTGATGATATCCAGTGCTTTGCGCTGCTCATGCTTCAAGAGCGATGGCTCGATGTTTGGGACGGCTTTGCTGCCAGAGACATTAAATATAGACCCGCCGTTTGTCGCGGGAAGGAAAGCGTTTCCAAAAATGCTCACGCCACCGTGAGGGCTTCCGGAATTTTCGGTTTGTAGAACGACGTACCCTGGCAGGTTTTTATTTTCAGTTCCTAGTCCGTAATTCACCCAAGCGCCTGCGCTTGGATATCCGAGAAATGGAAATCCGGAGTGCATGAAGAAATTCCCTTGAGCATGTTCACTGAACTTGGCCGTGAGCGATCTGACAATGGTAATGTCATCGGCAAGTTCGGCAATGTTGGGAAATAGATTCGTCATCTCGATACCGGACTTGCCGTATTTCTTCTGCTCCCAGAAGGAGCCCATAATATTCCCGACCTGATCAAATTGAGTCCGGTCCAATTCCATGGGCATTGGTTGACCATGCAGTTCTCGCAGCAATGGTTTGGGGTCAAAGGAATCAACGTGCGATACTCCGCCAGACATATAGAGGAATATGACCGATTTTGCTTTCGGCGCATGATGAAGCTTCGGAAGATAGCCTGAACTTGCCGAGGCTGAATTGATCAAGCTGGACAAGGTGAAAGCCCCGACGCCGCGCGATGTGAGTTTTAAAAACTCGCGCCTATTGTATGGATTAGTATACATAGATAAACTCCTTTGAATTTAGTAATGCGAAGGCTATTCGTTCTAGTGCAGTATCTGGATTTTCGATACTCTTGTAGTAATTAGCGAGACGATCTTCTTCAGCCTTAGTAGGAGCTCTCGCATAAGCATCCATGTAGAGCGATTCGATCTCGTCTTTGACTGAGTCGTTTTTGTTTTTCGATCGCACCTTTCGAGCCCAATCTTTGGCTGCGTTCTGAACGAACTCTCCGTTCATCATGGACAATGCTTGGGCGGGTACGTTTGTGCTGTCCCGTTGGCTCACCGTGCTCGTGGGAATAGGTAGATTGAAAGTTGTTAAAAACGGGTTCAGCTGATTGCGTTTAGTTTTGGCGTAGACTCCGCGTTGGAATTTATTGTGAGTCATGCTGTTGACGGAGTCCATTATCGCTTCTGCATCCAGTCGTCTCGGAGTGTAGAAAGAAAGGAGTGTGTTTTCCGGATCGCTTTTTTGGGTCGCTTCGGTTGTGTTGCTCGAAGACCGGAAAGTTCGACTGAGCATCATTTTCCGAAGGGCGGTTTTGATGGACCAATCGTTTTTCTCGAAATCGAGAGCCAAGTAATCAAGCAATTCCGGATGAGTGGGCTCCTTGCCGAGCCGCCCGAAGTTGTCAGTCGATGCGACGATGCCTCGGCCGAAAACGTAGTTCCAAAGTCGGTTTACCAAAACGCGCGATTTAAGGGGATTGTTTTTGCCCGCTATGTCTTCGGCTAGTTCGAGTCGCCCGGAATTTTGATTGCTGTAGGGCTTGTTGTTAAAAACTTCTAGGAATTGTCTTGGGACAGGATCGCCTTCATTTTTGTAATCGCCGCGAACGAGTAGTGGTTGATCGATGATGTCGCCTTCGAAAACTCCGGGAGCGCGAGTCGGCTCGGGTATCTCGTTTTCTAGTTTCCGGTATTCGCTGAACAAGGGCGCGATATTTTTTGGAAGCGAATCGAAGCGATTAGGCAGGAAATTAAATCGGACGAATATACTCAAAAATTGAGCTTGAGCATCAGTTGTTTTGGATTGCTTCCAAGCGATGATCGATTCTCTGAGAGCTTGCTCGTAGGCATTGATAAGAGATGCGCGATTTTGAATCGTTGGCTTGTCTTTGAGGACCATGTATAACGGATTGCCGAGTTCCTTTAGTCGGACGTTTCCGCCAATGACCTCGGTAACGCCAAACCAGGATCGGCCTTCGCTATTCTTTACGGGTTTATCGCCCATTGTCGTGACCTGAAAATGAACCTGCTCTCCATTCCAGAATTTGTACTTCTTAAATGGGAGCCATTGCATCGATCCGCTGTTAGCGTATTCGTAGGGGTGGAGACCTTGTTCGAGCGGGTAATTTCGGGCGGACATGCGAAGAGCTCCGTCTTTCCCGATCGCACGCATGTAGCTCCAATCTCCAGTGGCTACATGATTTGGAGAGGCCAAGGTCCCAGTGTGCTTGTCTGATAATAGGTGACTGTAAACGCCTGCTGGATATATTCCCGTTACTGCGTTGAAACCATCACCAGCGATCGCAAAAGCTCCTGAAGGGCTTACCTGGGGTGATAGTCCGTTTCCGTTTTGGTACCAAGAGTCTAGTGTTTTCTGATTTCGCAAATCGACGTAGAAGGGGGCGTTCTTTTTAGCGGTTTCAGTTTCGTTGAGATCTTTTTCGTATTGTCTGATTTGGTCGTTCCATTTTGCCGCGAGACTCGTTGCGGGTTCGTCTGCCCAAAGGTGAAGCGGGGCGAAGGGATGATAGATTCCCGTTTGGGCAATCTCTTTTTTAAGCATCATCGAGGAAAGCTCGGTTTGATCAGTTGGGAGCTTCTTTTTCTGTTTGTTCTTCGCTTTCTTGAGTTCAGCGATGAGTTCCGTTTCGTTTTCGGTTTGGGAGAATGGGAACGTAGCTAGGTGTTCGATGGCGGTATCCACGTTTTTTAGCCAATAGTCCGCCATGGGTTTTTGGATACGAATTTTTAGTTTGGTCAACGCGTCTTTGTTTAGAGATTGTTTCTCGTCAGTATTAACATCGCGGGTACCGGGACGATTGCTGGCTAGTATTCCATAGAGTCGGTAGAAGTCTTTTTGGCTAATGGGGTCGAATTTGTGATTGTGGCAACGGGCACAGGATACGGTCACCCCGAGCATCGCTTTTGAAATCACATCGATTTGATTGTCGGTAGTGACAATTTGCTCTTCGTAGACATCGGTAACTCCGAAACCGAGAGGTACCATTCGCAAATGGGCTGGGCCGATCGCGGATTCGTTCAAACCTAGATCTTCGTTTACGCGGGGCTTTTTCAATAGATCTCCGGCAATGTGTTCACGTAGCAATTGGTCGTACGAAACGTCGTCGTTGAGCGCTCGAATGATGTAGTCGCGATAGGCATTTGCATAAGGAAGTGTGGGGTCGCCTTCGCTTCCATGAGATTCTGCGAAACGATACCAATCCATCCAATGTCGTCCCCATCGTTCGCCAAACGCTTCCGAATCGAGAAGGGAGTCAACCAGGTCGCGGTAAGCTTGCTCGGATGGATCGCTAACGAAATCTTTCACTACTTCGGCTTTGGGAGGCAGTCCTGTAAGAATGAGATGCGCTCGACGGACGAGCACTTGAGGCGGAGCTTCGCTTTGGGATTCTAGGCCCTGATTGTCGAAGGCTTTGAAAATGTATCGATCGATGGGGTTCTGATTCCATTCGCTATTTGTGATTTTTGGCGGTTTGGATTTTTCGAGAGGCTGAAACGACCACCACTGACGGCGTTTTTCCAAAAGCGTTTCCCAGGAAACTGCGTTATCCAAGTCGAGTTGAGTGGGTTTCTTCGAGCGCGGATCGGGAGCGCCCATGGAGATCCATTCTTCGAAATCTCGAATTACGGAGTCCGCAAGCTTCGGGGCCTTCGAGGGCATTTCCAAATCCTCCTCGTGCCGAATGGCCCAGATGAGCGGACTTTCGCCAGGATCGCCGACTTCGATGACGCTACCATTCTCGCTGCCAGCGAGTAGAGCGTCCCGATAATCGAGGGCCAGTCCAGCCTTGGTTTTGTTGACGCTATTATGGCAGTCGTAGCAATTTTCCGCCAATACCGGACGAATTTTCGATTCGAAAAACTCAATTTGTTCAGGAGGTATGGCCGAGAATCCTCGGCTAAGGAATAGGGGTAGTATAAAATAGATACAGAATTTCATTTTCGTCTCTGAACGGCCAAATAATAATTCATAATTGGGAACTATGTGAACAGGGTTAATTGGCCGCATGAATTTGTTGGGCCTCACTTATTTCTAGACTCTTCATTGTGAACTGGGGTGCCGCTACGAATTCTGATCAATCTGGTATCAATGCAAACGAGGGACAATTTCTTTTTTCATCAATTTTGAAGAATCGGATCCCCATGCCTGGTGGAGAAGGTTCCTTTTGGAAATAAGTACGCGAGTCCTAAAGACGCGTGAATCGTAAAAGTAGATATGCTTTAAGCTTTTAGGATATCCCTTAGAGCTTTAACGATGTGTAGTCGCGCTCCGTGATCGATGGCAACTTGTAGTGCTGTAAATGCAGCCTTTAATCCCCCAATAGGAATCTTTCATGTCAGATAGTAGTTTAGTGAGTAAAGTAGCCGCCATCACGGGAGGCGCAGGAGATATCGGGTCTGCTATGATTTTGGGACTGGCCAATGCGGGCGTGAAAACCGCTATTCTCGATCTTGATGGAGAAAAGGCTCAGGAACTGGCTGCGCGAGTGGAAGCGGAAACGGGTATCGAAACGATCGGTCTCCAATGCGATGTGCTGTCAACCGAATCAATCGTGGCTGCGGACGAGGCGATAGCAAGTCGACTTGGTTCGCTTTCCTTTCTCGTTAATTGCGCGGGCGGAAATAGTCCGGCTGCTACAACGGATGCAGAGCGTCTTTCGGCTGATCTTTCGAATTTGGAAGAATCGTTCTTTGGAATCGATGTGGATGGATTTCGACAAGCGATGGATTTAAATTTATTGGGTACTGTACTGCCTTGTTCGATACTGGGGAAGCGCCTTGTCGAAAACAAAGAAGGTTCCATTGTGAATATTTCATCGATGAATGCCTTTCGACCGCTTTCTAGGATTCCTGCTTATTCCGCGGCTAAAAGCGCTGTGAGCAACTTCACGCAGTGGCTTGCAGTTCACATAGCTCCGTCGAAGGTGAGGGTAAATGCAATCGCTCCGGGTTTTTTCCTTACCGAGCAATTGAAGTATTTGGCTTTCGAGGAGAATGGAGAGCTCACTCCGCGCTACCGACGCGTGTTGGCGAATACGCCAATGGAGCGTTTTGGCGAACCTGAAGAACTGGTGGGAACGTTGCTTTATTTTCTCTCCAACGGATCGCGTTTCGTAACCGGAACGGTTATCCCTGTCGATGGCGGGTTTAATGCGTACAGCGGGGTGTGAATATGTTTTTGAATACAAATAGAATTATTGATTTTTATGAGTGCTGAAACTACTGAAGTATTGCCCGTTGAAGACTGCTCGCGGTTGGATGTAATAAGCCCCCTTGATGGATCGGTTTTGAAGAGCGTCGATGTTGCGGATTCGAACGCAGTTGACGAAACAGTTCAACAAGCCGCCGTCGCTTTCGATTCTTGGGCAGCGACGCCGATTAGGGATCGAGTACAGGTTCTATCGACCTTCAAAAGAAAGGTAGAAGAGGACTTGCCTCAGCTCTCCGAAATCATCTCGAAGGAAAATGGGAAGACGCAGAGCGAAGCGAGCGATGAGGTCAAACGTGGTTTAGAAATAGTCGATTTTGCCATAAGCATCCCTCATCTTGGTTTAGACAACACCCTCGAGGTGAGTCGCGGCGTTCGTTGCCAGTCGGAGCATGCTCCGTTGGGAGTGACCCTAGGGATTACGCCTTTTAATTTTCCTGCGATGGTTCCTATGTGGATGTTTCCCATCTCTATCGCGTGCGGGAATAGTTTTGTTTTGAAACCTTCGGAGCAAACTCCCTTGGCGGCACTCCGGCTAGCAGAGTATTTTGCCGATGCTGGTTTGCCAGAAGGTGTTTTCAATGTCGTTAATGGAGGTCGGGATACGGCTCGGAGGTTGATTGAAAACGAAGCAGTTAAGGCTGTCGGGTTTGTCGGTTCGACGCCTGCGGCTCGTTCGATATACGCTTTGGCTGGGAACTCGGGTAAGCGAGCTTTGGCCTTAGGTGGCGCGAAGAATCATATTACGCTCATGCCCGACGCCGATCCGGAAATTGCTGCGACCAACATAGTTGCCTCTGCGATGGGCTGCGCTGGACAGCGTTGCATGGCGGCGAGCGTTTTGATTCTTGTGGGCGATTGTCAGGATATATTGGATAAGATTGTCGCTTTGACGGGGCAGATCGAGTTGGGGCGGGATATGGGAGCTGTTATTAGTTCAGCTGCCAAAGAGCGTATTTCTGGATACATCGATTCAGCAGAGTCGGAAGGAGCACGAATTCTTGTGGATGGAAGGGAGATTAGCGCTGCGTTGCCAACTAGCGGGTCTTATGTCGGTCCAACGATTATCGATGGCATAGGGCAAGGCTCTGCATGTGTTAGCGATGAAATCTTTGGTCCAGTACTTTCGATTCTCCGGGTTGATTCTCTGGACGAGGCGTTGACGATCGAGAACGCGAGTCCTTATGGAAACGCTGCATCGATCTATACTCGAAGCGGAGCAGCCGCCGAGCATTACTCTGCTCAGGCGAATGCTGGCATGATTGGAGTGAATATCGGAGTGCCGGTTCCTCGGGATCCGTTTCCGTTTGGCGGATGGAATGCGTCACGTTTTGGAGTGGGAGATATGACCGGAGCCGAAGGAATTCGGTTTTGGACGCAAATCAAAAAAACAACCAGTAAATGGAGCTCCAATGCCGCCCGCAATTGGATGAGTTAGATTAATAGATACTACACATCGAGAAATGACGAATTATATGGATACAATAGATCAGACTGACAAAATGGCGGAAATGAGCCGTCTGGGAGCCGATTGGTGGAATGATTCTTGCGATCTTTCTCAACTCGCAGAGGCAGTGGCTCAAGGAGCGACGGGAGCTACGTCAAATCCGGTGATCGTAGAGGCGGTTGTTGCTGCTGATAGTGAGAGATGGTTGGGAATCGTGAAAAATATTTCACGTGAGCATCCGGAAGAATCGGTTGATAAAATTACATGGAGATTGATTGCCGATATGGGAAAGCAAGCTTCGAAGATTCTATTACCAGTGTTTGAAAAGACCGGTGGCAAAAAAGGGTACTTGTCGCTCCAAGTGAATCCCAAATACAATCTGGATCCCGACAAGATGTTCGAGCAGGCAGCGGAGCTAGCATCGCTGGCTCCGAATATCGCGATCAAACTTCCCGCGACAAAGTCAGGACTAGAAGCGGTGGAGCGCTTGTCTGCTCGTGGTATTGCGGTAAATGTGACCATTTCCTTTTCCGTAGCCCAAGCAGTCGCTGCGGCGGAAGCGATTGAGCGAGGTTTGATGACTTATGCTAATGGAGGAAATGACGCCTTAACGGTTCATCCATATGTTACTATTATGGTCGGACGCGTTGGTGATCATTTAGCGAACATCGCGGAGCGCGATGGTATTGAGCTAGAAAACGAAAACGCTTTGATCCGGTCTGGATCACTTGTATTCAAGCATGCGGCACGGATTTTTAAGGAGCGTGGTTTTCAATCGACTTTATTGGCTGCGGCTTACCGGCATGAGCTTCAATGGTCGGAGATCATTGGGGAAGGGGTGCTTCAATCGATTCCATACACATGGTGGAAGGCCTTTCAAAAATCCGATTTTTCAATACGTGAAACGATTTGGGAGCCCGAGGATGAAGCATTATTGTTGGAACTTCTCTGCAAGTTTCCCGATTTTGAAAAAATCTACCTCGAGAAAGGTATGCCGGTCGACGCATTCGCTTCGTTTGGAGCGACGGTCAAAACAATCGATCAATTTGTAGATGGATACGAAAAACTCTTGCTTCAAATAGGTGCGGCGATGCATTCCTAGAGCTAGTGAACGATTTCGGAAATCGTTTTCGTGAATCCCCAAAAAATGCAAGAAGCTATCCAACAACTGTTCACGCCTATGGGGCTTTTGCTGCCGTTAATTAAGAAGCGTTTGGGCAATTCGAAGGAGGGGAGTATTTAGTATGAAAAGTCGCCGATCGATTTATTCATACTTCGTCTCGTTGACGATCGTTGGATTACTCGTAATGCGTCTAGTTGATTCGACGGGCGAGTTGTCGACTGAGTATCCAAATAGACCGATACAAATTGTAGTACCTTTTGCGGCGGGTGGAGGAACGGATACATTTGTTCGGATTTTGCAAAAGTCGATTGATGCTCAAGGACTGCTCCCTCAGCCATTGGTTATTATCAATCAGCCTGGCGGCGGCGGTACGATCGGTTCGCGCTACGTTAAAGAGTCGCGACCTGATGGATACAGAATCTTGTGCCATAACGAGGCGATTATCACTGCTCAATTTTCGGGAACCGTGCCGTTTGGAGCACAGGATATGGCCCCGATAGCCCAGACGGGAACCGTGACTCCAATGGTGGTCGTGAGAGAAGATTCGCGTTTTCAAGATCTCAATGGGCTTTTGGATGAATCGGCGGATAAGCCTAATAGCTTACGATTCGGAGCGGATGTGGGATCGCTTGCGCATTTCATGGCAATGGAGATCGAGCAATCCAAACCCGGCAGCGCGCTAAATTACATTACATGCGGGGGAGGGCAGAAACGATTTACGCTTTTGCTGGGTGGGCATTTGGATGCGGCTATTTTTTCCTTGTCCGAATATCTCGCGTTCCGGGCCTCCAATGAGACGCCGCCAGATCAAAATATTCGAGCTCTGGCAGTATTGCAGGCCGAGCGACATTCGGCGATTCCTCAAGCATTAACGGCGATGGAGCAAGGGGTGCCAATTGACGTGAACAGTGTTTTTTATTGGTTGGCTCCGGAGGGTACTCCTGCGGATGTCGTGGATCGCTTGGCGAGCGTGTTGGAAGCGACTTTGCAGGATCCTGTGGTTGTGGCCGGGCTCGCGCTGGGAATCGGTATTGGGTCGTTGAGGACAAAGGGATCGGATAAGGAGATTTTAGAGAAAGTTAGGGGCGAGAGAGGAACGGCCTTGGTCGCTTTGGCGGTCTTTGTGGGGTATGTTGTTTGCCTGCAGTTTGGGGTGCCCTATGCGACCGCGACGGCCTTGGCTATCTTTATTTTGGGAGCGACGATCGCGAGTTGGAATCGTGAACGTTTGTTTTCGATTGGTCAGTTGGCGCTGTTGTTCGCTTTGGGGTCCGAGTTTGTGTTCGTTCGGATCTTTAGCGTTCCGTTTCCTTAGGGGGTTGTTAAATAAGTCAGTGTAGGAGCGGGTTTATCCCGCGATTTTTCTTTTTTATAGTGTAGACACGCATTATCGCGGGGTAAACCCGCTCCTACAATTAGGCAGCGGAGAAATTATCGACTTATTTAACAGCCCTTAGGGACTCTGGCTGCGGCCTCGACGATGCCGCCCTATCTTTTCTATGTGTATAGTTCGGAGAGGTCGCCTGTGCTGTCGGAGAACCCTGCATCGGAAACACCCATTCTATTTAGCATTGTGAATAGGAGATTGGACATTGGGGCGTCTTCGCCGTCGTCGTTGTAAGTTAGATACTGACCGTGCTTGAGTCCCATGTTGCCGCCACCTGCTAATACGAGCGGGTAGTTGTGGTTGTTGTGGGTGCGGCTATTGGAGGTGCCACATAGGACCATTGTGTTGTCTAACATATTGCCTTCGCCTTCGGGCGTGTCGGCAAGTCGTTTTAGGAAACGGGAGAGGTTTTCGGCTAGGCACTGGTTCCATTGGCCTTGCCGTGGGAAACCTCCCGGTTTACCGGCGCCGTGAGCGAGTTCGTGCTGGGAGCCGAGTCCGAGGGCTTTGGAAAACTGATTGGATGTATTGCCATTCATGGCGCTGAGCATGTAAGTCGCCAATCGAGTGGAATCCGATTGAAAAGCGAGGTACATGAGATCGTACATGGTGCGCATGTAGTCTAAGGGGGCGTCTGTGGAGGCTGCGAGATTCAGTTCTGATGAATCCACTTCGGCTTTGGGGATATCGAGCCAGTGCTGGCTTCTGACAACGCGTTTTTCAATGTCACGAACAGAGGTAAGGTACTCGTCGTATTTGTCTTGGTCTTGCTTGCCGAGTTTGTTGCGGAGCGTTTTCGATTGGCCCAATACGCGATCGAGCATGCTGGTTTCGGTGTTTAGGCGCCGACGTGTTTCTTCGATGGTTCCACCTCCATCGCCGAAGAGACGATCGAAAATCTGCTGCGGTTTATCGAGAGCGGGAATAGGCTGTCCGGATTGGGTGAAAGATAGGGTTTTCGATCGCGTGGGCATTCCAATGCCTCCATCGCTTGAAAGGACCAGGGAGGAGAAGCGCGTTTTGTCGCCATATTTCATGGCGGCTATTTGATCGAAGGAAACGGTGTTCTTGAAATTGGCGCCGCCAAAGTTGGCGCCCGTTAGGAAAATGTCTCCGGTGTCATGTCCGCCGATATCGTGTCCGGTCGGGTGGGAGAGTCCGCCGATTACGGTGACGCTCTCTCGCAGGGGCACCAGCGATTCTAGTACCTTGGTGTATCGAAAGTTGTTGCCTTCTCGGACTGGGAACCAGCCCCAATCGCGATCTTCGTGATCTTCTTTGGGAACACTCGCTCCGTAAGGGAAATAGACGGTGCAAAGGCGTTTGGGAAGCTCCGTCGGCGAGGAGGCCGTGGCGGCTTGGTTGCTGCCCATACATTCGAAGAAGGGCAAAGCGAGGGCTACTCCGCTACCGCGAAGGAAAGTCCGTCGATCCATGTGCCATGATTTTTTTGCCATGCTAGTTTGTTTTTGGGGTTAGCGGGATAGAAACAGTTTGGAAGTTACTATGGAGGAGATGAGATGGTCGAGGCGATAATCATGCGCCTCGAAGTCAGAACTTAAGTCATCTATAATTGGTTCGTCGGTAAATTCAAGCGAGCGACCTAATCCGTAGGCCAGCATCTTGACGACCAAGGCTCGTGCGAAGGCGTCCTTTTTTTCCGTGAGAATGTAGGCTTTTAGTTGATCGGCTCCGTCGATTGTGTGGCCGTCGGTCATTGTGTCTGATGCGTCCAAGGGCGCTTTTTCAACTTGGGTTCGCGTTTGGCCTTTTTCTTCAGCGGTTAGACGTAGGGCTTCTGTTCGGTAGAGTCCGGTTGCGTCGTAGTGCTCCAAAGGGATGCCCCAGGGGTCGATTTTTAGGTGACAGCTTACGCAGGCCTTGTCCTCGCGGTGAACGCCTAGCTGATCTTTTAAAGTGAGTTTTGCGAAGCCAGGAGTTTCGGAATCGAGGGCTGGTACGTTGGCGGGCGGAGGGGAGGGCGGATCGTCCAGCAAGCGCTCTAGAATCCAAACGGCACGCTTTATGGGGTGAGAGTCTTCGCCTGTCGAATTGCCGACGAGCATGCTGCCTTGCGTGATGAGCCCGCCGCGTCGGTATTCGGGTTTCAATGGCACGCGAGTCATGGAAGTGCCTTTGACGCCTTCGATTCCGTAGTGACTGGCGAGGCGTTCGTTGAGCATTGTGAAATCGGAATCGACAAAATTCATGGCCGACAAATCGTTGTGAAGAATCTCTGCGAAGAAATGCTGCGTCTCGAGGCGCATGGCGGTTTTTGCGCGATCCTTGAATTCCGGATAGAATTGCGGGTTTACTGCAACGCGGTCTAGCGCGGGGAGGTCGAGCCATTGATCGGTGAACTGCTCGACGAATCGTTTGGCCTGGGGCGCTTCGAGCATGCGTTGTATTTGATCGTTCAGTACGTTTGACTTTAGGAGGTGTTTGTTGGCTGCGAGTTCGAGGAGCTCGTCGTCCGGCATGGTGCTCCAGAGGAAATAGGAGAGGCGCGACGCGACTTCGTAGGGCGTTAGATCGCGAATGCCTTTTCCCGGAGGAGACGGTTCGAGCAGATATAGGAATTGCGGCGAAATGAGGACCATGGAAAGCGCTTGGCGCATGGTCTCGATGAAGGTCTCGTATTGGGGCCTGATCTCTCGGTAGAAGCCGAGAACCTCTTCGATTTCCTGGTTAGTCGCTGGCCGACGGTAGGCGCGCTTCATGAATCGGGTCAGGATTTGCTTGGCGTATTTGGTTTCGTTCTTCGGGATTTCGGCTCCTTTGAAGAGGATCGTTTGGTGGTGCTCCGGCGGCCACATTTTATAGTCGGGGGCTATGAATTCGACCGATTGAACGATAAGCCAAGGTTGTTTGGGATCCGGTGTATTCAACTTTTTCTCTTGTTCGCCAAGTCTCTTGTCAAAGAGCTCAATGGCATCGGATCCATCGTCGTAGACATTGTGAACGTTCACGAGGAGACCGGGGAAATTCGAGGGGGTTTTGAGAACGGGAAACTGTTCGAGTTGACCGGTGAATTCGTAAACGCCAGGAGCATCTTCGGTGGCGACTATGTCGATATCCTCGCCAACTTGACCACCAGGCATGTAGGTGTCGGCTCGAATGCCGAGTTTGACGCGCATGCGAGGAGGCCCTTTGCCTTCAGGGATTTTGGCATGAGCTGTTACGCGAATCGTCACTGGTCCGGACGTCGGGTACTCCATCAGACGCGTCATGAAGCAGTTGCCTGGTTGGATATTGCTCGTGTGGACTTTTTCCGGTTGGCGGTCCGCTCGACGATCCACATTGCAGGTTCCGAAGTGGGTAAATTGCTCTGGCTCGTCGTAGTCGACCAGGGCCATGCTTAATCCTCGTTGCGCGGCTTGCAGGTAATATTCCATCTGCATGGCCGACATGCCCATGATGGATCCGTTGTTTTGAAACCCATCGTGACTGTTGGTTTCGGGAGGTAGGTCAGAAGCGTAATCAAGCTCGATGCCGAGAAGCTCGGTCATCGTGTTGTTGTATTCATACCGAGTAAGGCGCCGTAGAACGCCCAGGCCGCCTGTGGAGCGTTTTTCGTCAATTGCATGGATCATCTTGGTGGTGATCCAATCGACTATCGCCTGACGTTCGGTTTCCGTGGGTTGCGGTTCGTCCTCGGGAGGCATGTCTCCGAGGTTAAGAACGTCTAGTATGTCGTGCCAGGTTTCGGTGTCGCGACCGTTGATGAAATCGCGGTTGAGGGTGTCGATTCGAAGATCGTTTTTCTGCTTATCAGGGCCGTGGCAGCCGATGCAGTATTCCTCCATGATCGGAGCGACCTGTTTGTCAAAGGTGGCGGGGGCGTCGCTAGCGCTTAAAATTGGCGATTTGACGGCTGAAAGTAAGCTGACTGTATAGATAAGAAATTGAAAATAAGGGGGGCGCATGGCTGGTTTGCTCAAATAGGTAAGCAATATGATGTATTTCTCGTTAGAGAGAGATCTTTGGACACTCTATGAAAAGAGTGCTAGGAATGGCGCAAAATAATTGTAGTTATAGACCAATGTACCAGTGGAAAATTGCAAGTTGAAGGGTGTCATCGCGCCTTGCAGTCGCTAGGACTGTCTTCACGCAGTAACGCTTTCGCGCCAACTTAAACTCGTAGTCTCATGAAGCTTACCACGGCAATATTGCAACCTGTTAACCATGTGCAAGTTGAGGGGTGTTTGAGCTCGTTTTTATAACCTCACATGAAGTGGGCTTGCGATAGTCTTAAATAAGACTCACGTAGAGATTAAATGGTCAGGGTCGCCAAAGGCGACATAGGTGTAGCTGCCGCGACAGCAGGTTTCGCTATTTTCGGGTTAGTTCGACTCTCTAAACCTTATCGTATCAGCCGACCTGTATCCGCGACTCGTCTCGGCGTAAACCGCAATGCGGGTGAAGACGGAAGCGGATCCTGGCAATCAGATATTCGGTCGATTTATGAAACCTTTTGGTTCCCTTTGCCAGGGTATTTGGTACGGGTAGCCCGAGAGGGGTTTTGTTTCTCGTTGCTCTCGTTTTGAATTTTGATTGGATCGTTATCCTTATGATACGAAAAATCCATCTGCTCCTCGGGATGTTTTTAACGCCGTGGGTGATTATGTACGCGGCGAGTACGATCGCGATGCAGCATCGGGATCTCTTTACGGGATCGACGAAGCGAATCGAGCCGAAGTATGAAATTGTTCGAGAGGAAGCGCTTTCGCTGGATTTGAGTTCGAGCGAGAATTCGCAGGTAGTGGCGTCGCAGGTTCTCGAATACCTGGACCTGGAAGGCTCCCATCGTTTGCTTGGCAATTGGGAGGAGGGGCACCTCGAGATTCTTCGGAATCGGCCGATCGGATCATATCGGATTACGGTGGACGCGAATGCCAAAATAATGACTGTCGAGAAGCAGGGATTTGGAATGTCCTACTTTCTTGAAATGCTGCATCGCCGCAGCAAATTCAATCAGCCGTACTGGGCGAACGATGCTTGGGCAGTGATCGTCGATCTGTTCATTGTCGCGATCCTTTCTTGGGCTTTCACGGGTTTGTGGCTGTGGTGGAAGATGAAACCTACGCGGGTCTTGGGCGCGATATGCGTATTTCTTGGATCGGCCTTGTTCGCGTTTTTAGTGTCAACGATTTAGATGTTATGGCGAAGGTTACTTTCAAATATCTAAATCGTCGGGTTCATCTCTACCTGGGAATGTTTTGTCTGCCGTGGTTCGTGATGTACGGCATTAGCTCTATCGCCTTCAATCATAATACTTGGTTTAACAATGGAAACGATCAACCGGGTGGCGAGTGGCATGAGGTCGATTCATGGTCGTGCTCGATTGGAATTCCGGGAAGCGGAGATATTCCTAGATCGATTGCGCGTGAACTTTTGGATACGGCGGATTTGGAGGCAGAAGCCTTTGGCGTGTTTCACAATGGACCGAATCAAGTGACGGTTTATTTGCCGAACTTTACGGAGATGCGTCAATTGGTTTATCGGATGGACGAGCAGCGCTTGATCCTGAGAGAGCGCAAGAAATTCGCCCAGCAGTTCTGGAGTGGATTGCATGCTCGGGGAGGTTACCAGCACGATAGTTTCTTGGATGACGCTTGGGCGTTTATCGTGGACGTCGTGTGTGTGAGTTTTTTACTTTGGGTGATTTCGGGGCTAATTATGTGGTGGCAATCGCCTAAATCTCGAAGGGGAGGTTCAGTTGCTATGTTGGTTGGGCTATTGAGTTTCGTCGGATTTATGATTTGGCTTTGATGATGCGTCCTTTTCTTCACTTCAATAATGGTA
>JBNMOQ010000019.1:0-37096 GCA_051275055.1 Candidatus Pelagisphaera sp. | reverse complement strand
ATCCACATCGCTTAACGGACAAAGTTCCGAGCGTCCGTATCCACCGATTGCGACAAGAGCGATTGAGATGCCTTTATTTTCTTCTTGATGTTGGTAGGTTTCGAAGGCGGGTGCCGCGAGTTTCTGGATCAAGATGTCGACGACTGCCGTGAGTAATTTGGTGATTTCGAGGCCGGAGGTTCCTTCGCGGTGCAGCTTTTTGATAGCTTCGGTTTCCGTTTTTAGGAAGTCTCGATAAGCGGCGAGTTTGCTTTTTTCGGTAGTCTCGGCGTTAAATTTGAGCCGTTTGTCTGCTCGGCTTCGGATGCGTTTAGCTGTAGATTGAGTCGTTGCCATTCGATAGTGATAGTCGAACTGAAGGAAATTGAAATTTTGCTCGAGCGCTAGCCTGATCTGAAAACGACGTATCGAATTCGGTGTCCTTTTTCGATGGATCTCAGGTTTTTGAGAAGGTGGGATTGGTTGAATTGCAATTCTTGCCGTATGATTGGGTTGGATACGGCTATAATGAGCGTGTTTTCTCGTTCGATCCGGACGGGATTGCAGTGTTGGGCGTTGGGGGCGCCGACTATTTGCTCCCAGTTTTCACGAATGCGATCTTCGAGCGATTCGACGCCGATTTTGTAGCGGTCGAGGATCCTGTCGAAGATGCCTCCCATGTCCTGGATTTCGCGTCCGATTGGGCTATAGTTCTCGGGAACCCCACGCAGATTGGCTATCAGGTTTTCGGCTTGTCGGGAGAACTTGTAGGCCTTTTTCGACATTCGCCGGGATTAGATAGGGGACAGGGTGAGATTGTCGAGTGGATTGCGATGATTGGGAAAGCGAGTCGGGTGGATTTTTTGAAATGGATTTTTAACCACTGATTACACTGATGATTTGGTTGAGGGAGAACTTGTTTGTTCGACTATCCTGTACCTTCGTGTCTTTGGGTGAGTTTTTATAATTAATAGGTGGTGAAAGAGTTACGTTGAATTTCCTGGGTAACAACGTCTGACCGATCTCTATTTTTGGAGTAGAGTTTTAAACAGTGGCTACGCTAAATCCCCCCTTCGGCGGACGAGGATGTACGACTGCGTCGAACACGAGGATTCGAACGTAGAACTCATATGCCTAAGATTGCCGAGGATTCTTTAGATCTTTGTGATTAAGAGGGCAAACCGGTAGGGCTGCTCGTCCCGAGCAGCCGTGGAAGTCGCATCTACTGTTGCGGTTGCTCGGGACGAGCAACCCTACCATATTACCGTTGTTTTATTGGGAGAGATCGAAGAGGACCTTGCCTGATTTTCCGGATTTTTGGGAATGAGAGAGGGCTTCTTGCCAGTTTTGGAGCGGGTACGTAGCGGCGATCTCGGATTCGGTTGAAGTCGTTTTCATTAGTTGGGCGATTTCTTGGTGCATCGCTTCTATGGTTTTGCGGAGGGTTGTTTGGTACCATTTGCTTACCCAAAAACCGTGGAGGCTGATATTGTTAAAAATGAGGTAGCGCGTGGGGAATGGAGCGGGGTCGCGATCCATGCCGCCGTATGTGACCAGGGGCGCGGCGTCTGCGAGAGTTTTTGCGATGGAAAGAGCGCTGGAGCCGCCAACGGCGTTGAGGCCGAGTTTGCATTTGTCTGGGCCAATCGCTTTTAAGATGGCTTTCGGGGCGTCCCGGTTGTCTTCGAAGACGTGGGTTGCTCCGTGTTTGAACAGTTCGGGCGCCGCTGCGAGGTTTCGAACAAGATTGACGGTTCGAATTCCCAGGTGATGGGCGAACTGGATGACAAGCTTTCCGACGGCGGAGGTCGCTGCGTTTTGGACGATGTAGTCGCCGGGTTTCAGGTTGGCAAAATCGTGCATCAGTCGCCATGCGGTGGCGGGGTTGATCCAGAACATGGCAGCTTGTTGGACAGATAGGGAGGAGGGAGCTCTGAATAGGGAGGATTCTAGGGCGTTGGCGTGGGTTTGCCAGGAGCCCGTATCGCTGGGGGCGAGGACGCGATCGCCTATTTGGAACAGGGAGGTATCGGGACCGAGAGCGATGACTTCGGCGACGCCTTCGAGGCCTGCGGTTGCAGGTAGTTGGGCTAGTTGACCGTAGGTTCCATTGATACGGCCGAAGTCGGCTGGGTTGATTGGAGCGACGAGAAAACCGAGGGCGACTTCGCCTGGAGCTAGTGGCGGCAGTTTGACCTCCTCAAGACCGAGAACTTCGTTGGGGTCGCCGAAAGTGGCGTGTCGTAGCGCGAGTGAAGTTGCAGGTGAATTCATTTCTTTGGAATTGTTATGGTGGTCGGTATCGCGAGTTGCATTTCTAGATTTGAAACGCAGCCTACGGTTTAGCTGAATCGCTTCAAGCGTTACCTGTTTCGATCATGAGAGTGTATATTCGTAAACCGCTAATTTCCGATGTGAAAGAGTATGTCGATAAAAACCGGGCTAGCATGGAGACGCATCGTCCATGGGTGTTTCCGGCGACGACTCCAGCCGGATTCCGAAGCTACTGCGAGTATATGAAATTGCCTCGCTACGAAGGGTTTTTCATTTGCAGGAAGGAAGACGATGCGATTGTCGGGGTGGTCAATTTGAGCGAGATTATTCGAGGCGCGTTGAACGGGGCGTTTGTGGGCTACTGGTTGTATCGTGGATACGAAGGGCGGGGTTATATGACGGAAGGATTGTCTTTGGTTTTCGACGAGGCGTTTGGCGGCTTGAGCCTGCATCGACTGGAAGTGAATATCCAGCCGGCGAATACGGCGTCGGTTGCTTTGGCGAATCGCTTAGGACTGCGCAAAGAAGGGTTCTCTCCCAAGTATTTGAAGATAGGGGGCGAGTGGCGGGATCATGAACGATGGGCGCTGCTCGCTGAGGAATGGAAGGGTCGTGAAGATCGGCTCGACGAATCACCGAAATAGATTGGGATTTGGGCGACAAGGGTTTTTCCGGATTCGGAAGAAAACAAGGTTGCTGAATGCGGGGCGATGAGGCTTCAATGGGCTCTTATGGGTATTGAAACGGGATTTTCGAGTGAAGATAAACTAGTGTGTTGGTCGGCTTTAACGGTGGACCGAATCGCATCCGACGTAGGGGAAGCTTTGGAAGCGGCTAAGGCCGACATCGAAGCGGTTTGCTGTGTGGAAGCCGAAGAGGCGACATTCGAAAACACGTTTATGGCTCTGGAGAGTGGTGGCGAACAGCTGTCTCGGGCTTGGGGCAGGGTGGACCACTTGACCTCTGTAAAGGACTCCAAGGAATTGAGGGCGGAATATAATAAGATGCTGCCTCAGGTGACCGAGTTCAATTCGAGCATACCGCTGAACGCGCGTTTATGGAAGGCCTTGAAGGCGTTTGCCGTGAAACCAGAGGCGTTGGCTTTGACGGGTATCGAAAAACGGTTTTTCGACGAGACCGTGGCGGATTTCGAGCAGGCGGGCGCTGACTTGCCAGCCGATAAGAAGTCGCGTTTGGAGGAGATTAACAACGAGTTGGCCCAAAAGACTCAGAAATACTCGGAAAACGTGCTCGATGCGACGAATGCGTTTGAGCTGGTGATCGAGGATGAAGGGCGTTTGGGCGGCTTGCCGGAGTCGGCTTTACAGGCGGCTTTGCAAAGCGCTCAGAGTAAAGAATTGGGATCGGACGAAAAGCCGGTTTGGCGTTTCACTTTGCATGCTCCATCGTTGTTTCCGATTTTGAAATTCGCGGAGAACGAGGCATTGCGGAAGGAAGTCTATGAGGCGTCATCCCAAGTTGGTTTGAGCGAGCCATACGATAATACGCAATTGGTAAGGGATATTTTGAAGCTGCGGGCCGAGAGAGCAGCTTTACTGGGGAAGGACAATTTTGCTGACAATGCTTTGCAACGGCGGATGGCTGGTTCGGGCGCGACGGCATTGGGTTTTGTCGAAGACCTTCATGGCAAGGCGAAGGAAGCGTTTGATCGCGAGGTCGGCGAGCTTGAGCAGTATGTCGCTAAGCGGGTCGGCGGAGACCAGCAGCGCTTGGAACCGTGGAATGTGACCTACTGGGCTGAGCAAATGAGACAGCAACGTTATGATTTCGATGAAGAGGCGCTGCGACCTTACTTCCCGATTGATCGGGTTATTGATGGTATGTTTCGAATTGTGGAAGGTCTCTTCGGGCTTCGCGTTTGCGATCACGAAGGAGCGGAGGGTTGGCACGGCGAAGTGAAGGTCTATGATTTGTATGATGCTTCGGGAGAGCTACTCGGATATTTCTATTCGGATTGGCACCCTCGGGAAGAGAAGCGAGGCGGCGCGTGGATGAACTTTTTGGATACGGGCGCTCCATCAATTGAAGGTGAACCGCGGGAACCGCATGTCGGTTTGATTTGCGGTAATATGACGGCGCCGATTGGAGATCAGCCAGCTCTCCTGACGCATGGAGAAGTGGAAACGGTGTTTCATGAATTTGGTCATTTGCTGCATCACCTGCTCGGTAATGTAGGGATCAAGTCGCTCTCTGGAGTGAATGTCGCTTGGGATTTCGTAGAGTTGCCTTCTCAAATAATGGAGAACTGGTGCTGGAATCGCGAGAGTTTGGATAGGTTTGCTCGCCACTATGAAACTGGTGAAGCTATTCCCGAAGAGCTTTTTCAGAAAATGGTCGCAGCGCGGAATTTCAATTCCGGCATAATGATGATGCGCCAGTTGTCTTTTGGAAAGATGGATTTGGATTTGCACTTGCATCCAGAAAAATATGACGAAGGCGATTTAGACGAATCGATTCGCAGCGTGCTCGAATCGTACTCAATTCCTTGTAAAACGAAGCCGCCTGCTATGGTTCGTCGTTTTGGGCATTTGTTTTCAAGTCCGGTTGGTTATGCGGCTGGTTATTATTCCTATAAATGGGCTGAGGTGCTGGATGCGGATGCGTTTACGCGATTCGAGAAAGAAGGGGTTTTTAATGAAGAGACCGGCGCTTCTTTTAGGGAAACCATTTTGTCGAAGGGGAACTCGAAAGATCCAATGGAGCTCTTTAAGGATTTCATGGGAAGGGAACCGGATCCAGAAGCATTGCTGAAACGCAGTGGGTTGCTTGGGTAGTTCGGTTGGGTTTTTTGGCAGTCGAGTTGTATCGGAGGAAATATTTTGGAAACGAAGCGTTCAAGTTTTGGAAGGTCTGTTGTTAGATGGATTTCGAGGATCTTCCTGTTTGGCCTTTTGGTTTTGGTTATCGGATTAGGCACGCTGCCTTATTGGATGGGAAGCGCCATGCGAATGGCATTGCCAGAGGATAGCGTTGGTTTCGAGGGCTATGAACGGGTGGGCTATGGCCGTTTTGCACTGACGGGCGTATCCGTTGTTTCGCCACAAGCGACTGTGGGTATTGATCGAATCGAAGCTTATTCGCCGTTGGCCTGGATTTGGAATGCAGTTCGGAAGAACGACACGGATCCATTTCTTGAAATGGGGGAAGTAGATGTGGTCATTTTGGATTCGGAAGCCGAACCGGAGGAATCGTCGAGTGAATTGCCGGCAAATTTATTCGAAGCGATCGAGATGGCGAAAGAGTCGCTCGGATTAGTCGCGTATTGGCTTCCGCATGTCAGCGTCGATTCGGTTATTACGCATCTAGAGGGGAAGGCTTTGACTGCGAGGAACATTTTGTGGCGTGAATCGCGATTATCGTTATCGGCTACTCATGAGGATTTTCCTGAATACGGGGTGGACTTGATAGCGGAGATCGAGGCCGCCGGGATGCGACTGAAAATTGATTCGGAAGGGGCGAAAACGAGCTTCGAAGGCGAGTTGAGTTTTGGTGATTCGGTCGCAGAAGCGAAGATGGCTATTGTGTTCAGGGAAAACGTTTTGGATGCGCTGGTTCGTTTTGATGCGACGGGTTGGATGCCTATTGAAGCGAATTGGAAGGCGACTGATTGGGTTCTCGGGAAGGATGACCTGAACCTCGGCGGACCGTACTCTCAGTATGCGTTCGATATTTCGGGCGACTGGAAGGATGGCGCTTATCGCAGCAACGTTGAAGGGAATGCTACTCCAATTGAAGATGCCAGTTATGCGTTGCCTGAGGTCGCATTCGCAAGTTCGGTGTCGGGCGGTCTGGATCAAATGGAAATCGAATCGTTTCGGCTTTCCGCTCCAGGACTGGACGCGCGGACGATGGAGCCGGTTAGCTTATCGTTGGAAGATTTGAAATTGTCGGGCGAGGTGAAATTCGACATCGACTTCGATTTAGCTCTTTTAAAGATAGAAGACCTTGGTGGCGTGTTTACGGGAGAAGCTTATTTGAGCGCCGACGATTTGGGTTCTCCTATCGGGCGATTTGTGTTGAAGGGTGCGGATGTCGCTTATGAGGATCTTGAAGCTGAACGATTTGAGATAGAATCGGTATTGAAATGGCCGGATGCTAGTATCGAAACATTGGATATAGAATTAACGACAGGGTCTCGGTTTAAGGTTACGGGAGGCGCGAATCTCGAAACGCGTCAAATCGCTCCCAGTTCCGTGGATATGTTCTTCTCGGAAGAGGTGATTGCTAAAGTGGCTCTGGATGGAATGGCGATTCAGGAAGTGAGCGCGTCAGCTACGGTAGAGGGCCCCATCGATGCTTTGGCGCATTCAGGGGAACTCGCAGTCGGTTCGTTGGCGATAAGCGATCTAAAGCCGCTATCAATCGATCTAAAGTGGAGTGGGGTCGGGCAATCGTTCGATAATATTGATATTGAAGCGGACAATGGGATGAGCCGACTCGTCCTTTCGGCAAAAAGCGTTTGGGAAGCGGATACTGTAGAGGTTTCTATCGATCGATTAGATTTGACGAACGAAGGCGATAGATTGGCTTCGCTTGTCGAGCCGGCGACTGCGACGTTTTCTTTGGGGGAATTAGTTGCAGGTTCGATTGAAACCTTTTCACTTGAAGGCGAAGGGTCTAAGGTTGCGGTGTCATCGGAATTTATCTATCCGGAGAATGCGACATTGTTGTTGGAGGTCCAAGGGTTGGATACGGAAAACTGGATTGATCCGTGGCTGCTTTCTCCTGTGCCGAAAGCTCGTTTGAATAACTTGACGGTTTCGGCCAAATGGGATGATGGGCCAATCAAAGCAACTGCATTGTTGGATGCGGTTGTCGATTGGGACGAGAGCGAACTGAAACTGAATGGAGAGGTATCGTTGATAGATGAATCGATTCATATGGCAGCATTTGCTATCTCGGATTTGGAAGGACCGCTTATGGAGTTGGAAGGACGTTTTCCTTACGGGATCGATCCTGCATCGGACGAATTGTTGGTTGCCGATTTCGAGGGCGTGTTAGAGTTGTCGTTGGCGACGAGCGACAGTCCAACAATTATTGCTTTGCTGGACGAATTGATTCCCTTGGGGGTTAAGTCTCTCAAGGCGAATGCGAATATCGAAGGCACTCTGGCCAACCCTCAAGGTGAATTGTCATTTGCGGTAATTACGAAGAAAGGGGAAGGTAAGAATGGCCTGCCCGAGGCTCTAGTCAGTGCGAACGCGGAGATTGATGGTGCTACGATCCGTGTAAGCGAGCTGGTGGCTCAAGTTTTGAAGCAACGTTTTCAAGCTTCGCTAGAAATTGTGTTCCCAGAAGCCGTGTTGAAGTTGGCTGCTTTCGAGTCTGAGGAAATTGATTGGGCGACAACGAAATTGAAGCTCGAGGCACCGCAATCGAGCTTGGCTCCGATTGCGTTTTTCGTACCGCAATTGCTCGCTCCTGGCGGGACCTTCGAGGCGCGGATTAGCGGAAGCCCTGCTGGTGGATTTTCGGGATTTGTCGGCATCGAAGACTTGAATACGCGACCTATCTTTCCGTTTGGATCGTTTCGCGAGATTCGGACGCGCTTGAAGATCGATCGTACGGTTGCGACGCTCGAGGAGTTTAGGGGGAATATTGGCCGAGAGCCGATGACGATGCAGGGTGAGATTGATTTTCGAGAAATCGAGGATTTGGTTTTCGATTTTACGGTCAAGGGGGAGAATTTGCCGATCATGAGGCAATCGGGACTTTTGCTGCGGTCGGACTTGGATGTGATTGCGAGCAAGGAACGTGGAAGTGATGCTAAGATTGCGGGCGATATAACGGTTAAGGATGGGCTTTTTCTGATGGATACGTCGGCTTTGACGGAGTCAGGCGGTGGCGGCCAATCGGCCGAGACGCGCCCGCCGTATTTTTCCGTCACCGCTCAGCCTTTTGCTGATTGGAAATTAGACGTCGCTGTGAAAGGCGATCGTTTTATGCGTCTTCAGACTCCAGCTGCTACGGGAGTATTGTCGATGGATATGAAGCTGAGCGGTACTTTGGAGGAGCCGCTTGCTATTGGTCGCGTAGAGTTTGATGAAGGAGCGCTTTTGTTTCCATTCGCTTCTTTCGATTTGACGGAAGGATTGATTGAGATGCGTATTGAAGATCCGTATACGCCCATATTAAGTTTATTGGGCGAAGCCCGTCGATTTCGATATGACTTGGGTGTTGAGATTTCCGGATCGGCGTTCGATCCGAAAGTTAGATTCACTTCAAGTCCTCCTCTATCGTCCGAGCAAATCTTATTGATGGTAATGGCTGGGGACGTGCCGGATTCAAATTTTAATTACAGCGCGAGTCAGCGGGCTTCAAAAATCGGTAGTTATCTGAGTCAGGGTTTGTTTTCTTCGGGAGGAAAAGACAGTTCTGGCGGTCGGTTTAGTTTAGTGACCGGTCAGGATTTATCCGAGCAGGGTAAAGAAACGCTCGAAATGGAATTTAAGTTGGACGAACGGTTTCAGCTGTTGGGCGAATACGATGAGTATGACGCATGGAATGCAGGACTCCGCTGGCGCATGTTGAGGCGTAAACCGAAGGAAGAGACGCTGGAAGAAGATGTGGAGGTGTCGGAATGAACTTAGAGAATAAAATTGGAACGGGGGAGTTTGTTTCGAAATGCCTGTTGGTTAAGGGCGCTTGTATGGGTTTAACGCTCAGGAGTTTGGGGTGTGTATTTGCTTGGGTGTTCGCATTCTTTTTGATTGCCGGTACCGGCGCCGAGACCTATGCGGAGAGTGAATCCGAAGGTGCAAAATGGTCTGTGAAAGGCGGCGGGTTCTTTAAGAATCGAAAATTGAAGCAGCAGCTTAATTTGATTTTCGGTGAAGAGGCTGAGACCTTCAATAGTTCGGATATCGAAGATGCGGCGTTGATTTTGATTTCCTATTTGGAGAAAGAAGGGTACCTGGCTGCTAAGACGATTGCGACGTTATCATTAGTTGATGGGTCCGAGAAAACAGTAGAGTGGGATAGTAACTTCGATGTTTTTTTGTCGCGAGATACGATGGCGACATCTGTCCGGTTTGAATTGATTCATGGACCTCGGTTTTATTACGAGTCGCTGTCCGTGGAAAAAAGTGAGGTCTTGAGTGTGGAAGAAGTGGAAGCGTTTTTCTTCAGCCAGCCACTAATGTTTCAAAGCGAGAAAGCGCGTTTGTTTACACCTGGGCTATTGCAAGGAGGGAAAGTGCAGGTTCAGGCTCATTTGAATAGTTTGGGTTTCAAGAGTGCTCGCGTTGAAGCAACGTTTTTGGAAAAGGACGAAGCTACGGGTGCGTGTAAGGCGAGTGTGAGGATTGAAGAGGGACCGAGGCATTTTGTTGGGACGGTATTGGTCGAGGGCCTTGGGGATACACCGAATCGTTCAGTCAGTTTCGACGAGTTTCTAGGCAAACCTTATTCGCGTTTCGTTATTCAAGATATTTCGAGGGAATTGCGAAACGAGTACTACGCTTTGGGATATCCGGATGCTGTAATTGAATCGAAGTTGTCGATAGGCGATGAAGTGAAGGGAGAGAAATCGGTCGAGATTGCTTTTATAGTTATTTCTGGGCCTCAGGTATTCGTTTCTTCAATATCGATTAGCGGATCGGAAGACACTAAGCCGTCATTGATCCGATCTCGATTGAGGTTGCATGATGGAGATCTGTTGAATCCATCGCTGCTGGAAGGCTCGCGACTCAACCTTTCGCGTTTAGGAGTATTCGATAAGGTTAGCTATGATATTGGAGACGTAGACGAGAATCACCGATCGATCAAATTCAACTTAGCCGAGAAGACTACATGGAATGTGGATACGATACTTGGCTGGGGTAGCTACGAACAATTACGTGGGGGGCTCTCGGTCGAAAAGTTGAACCTGTTCGGGATGGGGCATCGAGTTCGTATGAAGACGGTCATGTCGGTTAAGAGTCGGCTTGGAGAGTTTCGCTATTTGGTTCCAGAAGTTTTTGGGACTCCGACTTCGCTATCCGCAAAAGTGTTTGATCTCGAGAGAGAGGGCGTTGCCTTTGATCGCGAAGATTTCGGCCTTGATATTGGATTATCGAGGAAAGTCGATCGATTGGGTTTGGATGTGGATGTTTTATATTCGATCAAGAACTTGGATTTGAGAAAAAACGAGTTGGTAGATGAACTGGCTAACCAGGGAGAGGTCACGGTGGGTAGTTTTGAATTACGATTGGGGAGAGACCGTCGCGATAGCGCTTTGAATCCAAGAGAAGGATACCGTGTGTTCAGCAATTTCGAATGGGCGGATCAGTCATTTGGCGGGGAGGTGAATTATCAACGAGCGGAAATGGGGATTTCATTTCACGACGAAATATCGCGCGGACTCTTTTGGCATGCTGGGTTTACTAATGGTGTGGTGGGTTCGCTTTCGGAAAGTCAAAAGCAAGTGCCCGCAAGTATGCTTTTCTATCCAGGTGGCGAGAATTCGATGCGTGGATACCAAAGGACTGGAGCAGCGCCTCGTGAGGGGGAGAAATTTTCGGGAGCGTTTTCGTATCTGCTTTTGAATCTAGAAATGGAGCAGTCTTTATCGAATTCGCTATCATTCGTTTTGTTCGTGGATGCTCTGGGTACTGCGGTGACTATCGATGACTATCCGTTTAACGAGAGATTAACGGCGGCGGGCGCTGGAATTCGCCTTCGAACGTTCATGGGGCCGATCCGACTTGAATACGGACATAATCTCGATCCGAGGGAATTCGATCCCAAAGGAACGTTGCACTTTGCTTTGGGGTATCCGTTTTGATTGGGGAAGTTTTTCTCGAAATACGCGGCAGGGCGCAAGCTCCAGCCCTAAGTTGAAATTATCGTTGAGGGACGCTGTAGATCGATTCGATTGTTTTCATTAGAAGATCGCGATTGAAGGGTTTGGTTATGAAACCATTCATGCCTGCGGCGATGCTGTTTTGCTTTTCTTGAGAGTTCGTTAAAGCGGTGACCGCGAAAATGGGGATGAGAGTTGTGGCGTTTCTTTCCGTTTCTATTGCGCGGATTCGCCGCGTCGCTTCGTATCCATCCATTAGTGGCATGCTGACATCCATGAGAATGATGTCGAAAGTGTTTTGCTCCCAGGTTTTGACTGCTTCCTCTCCTGTGAAGGCAAGCATCACTTGATGTCCCGCGCTTGTCAGCATTCGGCGAGCGACCATGATATTTGATTCGGCATCGTCGACTAGGAGCACGTGGAGAGCGGGAGTGTTCGAACTAGCGACGGTATGGACTTTTGCGAAGATTCGATTTTTTGAGACGCGGAAACGTTTGGGTTAAGCTTGAGGGGGAGCTCTATGCTGAATTGCGTGCCGCTGCCTAATTTGCTTTTTACCGGAATGGTTCCGTGAAGGAGTCCTACTGTTCGTTTGACGATCTTGATTTCAACGCTACCGGTTTCGATTTTGGAAAAATTGAGAATGTCGTTAATCAGATCGAGTTGGTTGTGGCTCGCCTGAAAAGCGAATTGGAGGGACTCTCGTTGGTCGTCAGTGAGTTTCGAATTTAACGTAAGCTCGATCATTCCCATAATGCAATTTAGGGGCGTTCGTATCTCGTGACTCATGACTGCAAGAAAACGGCTTTTAGCTTTGTTCGCTTGTTCTGCTTTTTCCTTTTGTATGGCGAGTTCTTTACGGTTTTGTCGAACAAATTTTTGGTTGGATAAAAATCTGATAGGAGCGTTTTTCGTTCTTGTGAGATTCCGTCTTCATCGATGATCCAGTAGCTGGCTTTGTGCTGATGAAGTTGAGAAAGGTCATTGTTGGGTTCGTCGAGCAAGAGGAATCCAAAGTTGTGGCAATTCAGGGAACTTTTGATTTTTGCAAGCAATTCGAGGAATTGCTCCATTGAAAGTTCGCTTTCCTGTTGCTGGATAAGCGGGTCGATAATCCTGTCCATCTCCAGCTGCATGGATCTCGTATGTCTGCCATAACGGGTGATTTAGTTGCAGGAGATTTCGTAGAGTTTGTCTTCTATAGAAGACAGTTTCTTTGGGTTGTTGGCTAGTTGCTCGGACTTGGTTGTGAGTTTTCTAATTATGTCGTGTGCCAAGTTGGCATCGTAGCCAAGCCTGACGGCCTCTAGGATGATCGATTCACATTTGGAGAGAGCTTCGGGGTCTGTGTCTTTAACGTTTCCTATCTGTTTTTGGAGTCGAGCTCTGGAGTAGCGATCCAGTGACGCCCCAACGGATAGTAGATAATCGAGCGATCCGTTTTCGGCGCTTAAACAGACGTCGAGGCTTGGGGCTCTGTAGTTGGAGCCTAGAGTCGTTTGGCGTTTGATTAGTCGAGTATCGATAAATTCCGTATGCGGTTCATTGTCACGATTGTTGATTATATCGATGAGCTTGGTAGTGGCTCGATAGGCTTCGACGTATAGAGAGTCGGCAATCGTGGTGAGTGGATGATCGCTTAACTCTTGGATTTCGGGCAGGTTGCCCAGGCTGATGATCGCAATGTCGTCCGGTATGCGCGCTCCAAGTTGCTTGGCGGCGTGGATGGCGCCCATGGCTGCTCGGTCGCTGCAACATATGATTGCGTTAATCGAGGGTTCTTTACGGAGCAATTCCAGTGTTTCTATCCGAGCGGTATCGTATCCGAAATCGGCCTCTGCTAGGAGGTTGGATTGTAGCTCTAGCTCGCAGTGGGTTAAGGCTTTCTTAAATGCAGTAAATCGTTCGTTTGCGGCAGGGAGCTTTGGGTTCGCTTTTATATACGCGATGTTGGTTCTCCCTAGTTCTTTGAGGTGTTGTATTGCTTCGATGGTTCCAGATAGGAAATTGGCATTGACGGAGGGTATGCTGTCCAGTGGGGAGTTGAGCATGACCATGGGGATGCCAAGTTTGGGTAGCTCGTTTAGAGCCGCTTCTTCTTCTTTGATCCGATAGCGGTAGAGGACTCCGGCCAAATTGTTTTGCGTAAGTAAACGAGTGTCGGTTGCGGCGATTAGATCATAGTCATGCTTCTTGGCGCAGGCTCCCGAAGCAAGTCGGGCGTAGTAAAGGTGGGAGCTGTCTCACGTGTGATCAATCACGCCGATGGCTTTTTTTGATTTGGGCATTCGAAAGAGTTGGATTGGAGAGGGTTGGAGGACAATAGAGAAAGTGGCCCGCGCAGAGAGCGGTTACTAACTATGAAGTCGTTGATGGTTGGGGATTTGTCAATTTATGCAGATATATGGACGTGGAAATCTAATAAATTGTATAGTCTTAAATGGGTTTGTAGAGAGGGTAACTTGATTGTCAAATTGAGAGTAAACTACGGGTTTAGGGAGAAAGAGCTAGACATCTTCTCATAGGTCTTTACAAATTATTTAGAATTCGTCGCCGAAAGGTGATTACCTTGGAGATTAATCCAAGAAGCTGTCGTTGCATTCCCCAATAAAAAGGGAATTCCAAAACTTCTCTTACCCCGTCGAGTATCTTTGCCCCATAAATTGACCTTCGAATCTCATCAGAGCTGAAGCTCGAAGAGCGTTAGGAAGATCAGTTTTTACATACATGTCTTCTCAATTGAGATCTAAGGCTTCATCGCCTTTAGGTTTATCAGTCTTAGTCAGGCTGGTATTGGCTTTTTCGTGTTTCAGTTCTGTCGCTTATTTGGCATTTGCCCAGTTGGTGGAAACGCGATTTACGATCGATGAGTCGGGCGTCGTGAGTTTGAGCTATTTCGGAAGCGACGAGGCGTATTATACGGTCTATAAAGGCGATTCACTCGAGGGAGTCTTCACGATAAAGGATATTGTATTGGGAGAAGCTAAGATAGTCGATTTCGACGATTCAGTGACTCCTAATCAGAGCATTTTCTATCGTATCGACGAAATCCCTCTCAGCCGGCCTCTGGATCTGGATCGCGATGGTATTGACGATGCGTTCGAACTCGCTCACCCAACATTGTTGGATCCGCTGAATCCAGATGATGCGGATTTAGATTCCGATGGAGATAACGTATCCAATTTTGAAGAGTATGTACGCGGGACCGATATTGCTGCGATTAGCAACCTAGCGCCCACGGTAAGCCTTTTACTGCCTGTGTCGGGGTCGGGTTACCTCTCTCCCGGTCAGGTCGAGCTGCTGGCCTTGGCGAGCGACGAGGATGGGCAGATCGTCATGGTAGAGTTTTTCGAAGGTAATAATAAGATCGGCGAGGATGCTGTCGCTCCTTTCGCGTTTAGCTGGCAGGGTGTAGCCGCAGGGGATTATGTGTTGACGGCCAAAGCGATCGACGACGATGGATCGAGCCTTTCGACTTTCGGTTCGCTCGTTTCCGTCATCGCTGCTGCGGGAGCTCCGCTTACGCGGGTGGTTGAACTTTCGCCATCGAATGGGCAAGGCGGAATTGCCGTGACGCGCGAGACGGTCTTGCGGTTTTCGAATCCATTGGCGGAGAACACGGTGATCGATGCGGATGCTCTCTCGGTTACAGTCGGAGGCGAGGAGGTGGCGGCTCGCTTTGTTTTGTCGAAGGACCTTAAGGTGTTGACAGTTTTTTATGATCAAAACCTTCCCGCAAATGCAAAAGTAGAGCTATCATTCGATGGATCGCTGGTGAACGACCTGGCTGGCCGTGCAGTAGATGCGGATGCGGACGATGCCGCGGGTGGGGTGCTCGCTTTCTTTTTCAATACATTGAGTGTTGCTTCGTTTTCGGATACTTCCGTTTGCGGGCGCGTATTTGCTTCTCTATTGGAATCCGGCAATGCGGGTGGCTCGATCAATGTTCCGCTCGCGGGGGTCAAAATCACGGTGGATGGACGGGAGGACGAGTTGTTTGCGTTTACCGATCAATTCGGGGATTTTCGGTTGGACAATGCTCCTGCGGGACGTTTCTTCGTGCACATCGACGGCCGCGAGGTGGTTCGGTTAGAAGACGGTATCCGTTTTCCGGATATGGGATACTATCCATTTGTCGGCAAGACGTGGGAGTCGGTTCCGGGAGAGGAAACGACGATTGGAGAAGTGTTTTTGCCTTTAGTCAATGCGGCCACGCTTCAGGAAGTGAGCGGCACTGAAGCTACCTTGATTGATTTTCCATTAGATGTGCTCAGGGACTATCCGGAATTCAAGGACGTGAAGATGGAGGTTCCCGCGGATTCGTTGTTCGCCGATAATGGAGCGAGAGGAGGCCGAGTTGGAATCGCTCCGGTTCCTCCGGATCGCCTGCCGGGTACGCTGCCAGCAAATCTGGATTTTCCAATCGTTATAACGGTTCAAACTGATGGAGCGACGAATTTCGATGTGCCAGCTCCAATATGCTTTCCGAATTTACCCAACCCAACTACGGGAGTGTTGCTGGGTCCTGGGGAGAAATCCGCTTTGGTAAGTTTCAATCATGATGCGGGGCGTTGGGAAGTTGTGGGCCCGATGACGGTCAGCGAGGATGGGTCTCTGGTCTGTACGGATCCGGGGGTTGGTATATTGGCTCCGGGATGGCATGGAGTGAGTCCTGGTACTTCTGGTTCTGGGGGTGAATTAGGTGATGGAGACGAAGAGGAAAAAGAAGAGCCTGAGGCAGAGGAAGAGCAAGAATGCAAGGATAACGAAAAAAAGGGAGAATGCACGTGTCAAGGATTCACGAGCAACACCGTAATGCTGCATAGCGGGGAAGAAGTTTTGGAACGCAGCGATCTTTATATACCGGGTCGGGGCGATTTGAATTTCGAGATGCGTCGTACATACCGTAGTCGATTGAACTATGACGGTCCAATCGGATTCGGCTGGACATTCGTTTATGACGAAGGGCTATTCGTAAGGGATAACGGTGACATTACGCGATCCGACAGCAATGCTCACTTGGATAGTTGGATCCTGCAAGGTGATGGGAGTTATTTGCCGCCAAATGGACAATTTCGGGATTTAACACGCTTGGACGATGGCACTTACCTCCTGCGCGATCCGGATGGCTTTCAACGCTACTATCGGGATGATGGTCGTTTGTTTTGCTACCAGGATCGTTTCGATAACATTATGCTGTTCGACTATGACAAAGTTGGGAATCTCAGCACGATAATCGATGTCTTCGGGCGAGAGATTGATTTCGAATTCGAGGAGTTCCCGGATGGAGTGGATCGATTGACGCGTGTGAGGGATTTTATCGGAAGGGAAATTGTTTATAGCTACGACAGCGAGGGTAATTTGATTTCGGTCCGAAGCCCGATAGTGACGGGGACTTCTACGGGCAATGACTTTGCGAACGGAAGGACGGAGCAGTATACCTATTCCTCGGGATTTTCCGAGTCCTCATTGAACCATAATCTCCTCAGTTGTACGATGCCTGAGGAAGTTGCGAGCGGGGGCGAGCCGGCGATGCAGTGGACATTTGGCAATGACATTAACGATCCATTGACCTTCGATAAGGTTATTACAGAGACGATTGGCGGAACGAATGCTTCGGGAGTGTCAGCTGGAGGTTCGCGCTTTATTACCTATGAAAAACTCAACGAGGCCGAAGCGCTAGGTCAGCTCGAATTGCCGCGGGGAAAAGCGACCGTCACCGAGCGAAATGGAAATGTCAGAGAATACTTCGTAAACGAGCTGAACCATCACATAATGACGCGGGAGCTAACGCGTGGTTTGCGCGACGGGGAACCGCTTTTTCATGAGACGCGTTCTGAATTTACGGACGATGGACTATTGCTGAGACGTATATATCCGGAAGGCAATCAACTCGAATTTAAGTATGATGAGGAAGGGCCAAGACTATTGCAGAGTAGTCGGATTGAACGTCGGCTAATTGCCGATGACAATCGCGGAGGAGGGGAAGACCTGGTGACGACCTATACTTACGAACCGCTCTACGCCCGTATGGCATCGATGACGGACCCCAGAGGGAACTCGGGTACATTCGTTCCACCGCTTGGCGAGGCTTCGCCAGCTCGTTACACGACCCGTTTTTTCTACGACTACCAGGAATCAAACGATCCTATTGAATCTGCGACTCTCTTCGGAATCGATTTGAGCGCCGTACCTCGGGGCCTAGGAGACTTGAATGGCGACGGACGAGTGGACCAAGTGTTCGGAAACTCGATTCGAATAGAAGGAACTTCGGTTCTTTTGCGAGATGGCTCAAATCTATCGGGTCAACTCGGCTCGACCGAGCAAGCTATCGTTACAGAGTATCAGTGGAACGACTACGGGCAAATGCTGGCGCTGATCGACGAGGAGGGGAATGTTACCGAATACAAATACTTTCCTGAAAATGATCCTGATGGCGACAGTCAATTGATCTTTTCCCCGTATCTGGCTCTCGGCAACGAATCGAAGGGCTATCTATCCGAAATCGTGAGTGATGCCGCGTTAACCCCTCGGAGGCAATCTGCTACCGAGCCTTTGGCTTTGAGATCAAAACTTTGGTACGATCCAGCGGGGAATATTGTCGCGACCTTGGATCCTAGAGGTGTATATAACGATATAGAATTCAATCAGCTCAATGAAGTAGTATCCACAACTCGGGGATCTAGCGTCAACTTGGCGACAGAGACCGGACAGCTGATTACGGGAGAAAGCGCTTTGGCCTACACGTCGCGGTTTACCTATGATTTCAATGGACGAGTGGTGTTGAGTGAAATCGAAAATCGAGATGGCAATTCTCTTGGCGTGGGGGATTTTGTCGAAGGTTCTTACATATACGATATTTTGGACAACATCGTTCTTCGAGAAATGGAAGTAGACGATGTAACTTCGATCATCGCCGAATTTAGCTATGACGGAAACGAAAACTTGGTTTTAACCCGAAAACCGGAGGGCAACGAAGTGGCGGTTAGCTACGACGAACGCGATCTTGTATTTGAAGTGACTCGTGGGGCGGGCAATGTAGATGCTAGTACAATACGCTTCGACTATGATGGAAATAAGAATCGTACACGGATTTTGGATGCGGAAGACAATAATGGCGATGGCGACCCGGAAGCTCTAACATATGTCTACGACGGATTCAATCGCGTCGCTCAGGTCGTCGACGCGCTCGGGAGTTCGGCAGTCAACGAATTCGATTCTGCTGGAAATATCCTACAGACCCAGGTTTTCGGTCACCCTGCTGGCCAGCCCGATTCGCCGAACGTATTGCACGAGGACATACGCTACGCCTATGACGAACTCAATCGTCGTTACCAGATGAATAGGTCGCTATTCGTCGCGGATGGATTCGATCCGGTTAGAGTGCCGCTTTTGTCGGATGGAAATAGCGATGGATTTGTTACGGATTTTTACGAGTACGATGCCCTGAGTCGACTTACGTTTTCAGAGGAAGACGATGGCGAGGTGACTGAGTACCAATTCGACGGTCTAAGTCGCCGGATTTTGGAATTAGATGCCTTGGGCAACGGCAGGAGCATCGAATACGACGCCAACAGCAATCCGGTTCTCGTGAGCCGTCTAGAAAAGTCGGAAAATAATACGGTTTCTGAAGAAGTTTTCCAGACGCGTTACGTCTACGATCAGTTCAATCGATTGACGCGAGCTACGGATAATGCGGGCCAGACTACTCGTTTCGCCTATGATAGTCGTAATAATATCGTATCCAAATCCGATCCGGTCGGCCCAATAATGGACGATCCTTTGGGATTGTTCCCTGGCCAGATAAACGGCCCTGGCAATACGAAATCCTACCTTTACGATGGTTTGAATCGAAGGATCGCTGAAGTGAGCGATTTGCGTCTTGGGGGAGTGGGTAATGGAGAACTGGATACAACGAATTCCTTTAATGGCGATGGTATGATTACTCTCGTTTACGAGTGGGATGATAATAGCCGTCTTTCTGCTATCGAGGACGATAATGGAAATCGTACAACGTATGCCTACGATGCGTTGGATCGGCAAATACGACAGACCAACGCCAATACGGACGAAGTTACATCCAAGCGTTTCGATCGGGATCATAATTTAGTGGAGCTCATCGATCCGAATGAAACGGTTAGCTTCAGAGAATACGATGCGTTGAATAGACTTGTCTCGGTGGATATCGATCGAGGGCCGGGTGTGGAAGGCACAATTTCGGAGTTATTCGAGTATGATGGATTGAATCGACGTACCTTGGAAGTGGATGACAACGGAGGTGGCGGATTTGTTCAAGAAGCGGTTTACGTATACGACAGTTTGGGGCGGGCTTTGGAAGAGCGGCAAAATGGACAGGCGCTTAGCAGCTCGTATACCGGTTCCGGAAACCGGGTCGGACATATTTATCCGGGTGGTCGGACCCTCTCCCAAAGTTTCGATTCGATCGATCGCGTGAACGAAATTAGGGACATCACTGGTGGCGGAAACGACTCAGTCGTAGACCTGGAATGGATTGGCCCCGATTATCGGCTTCTGCGCCATCTGAGTGGGAATGGAACGGAACTCACATTCCTAAATGACTCGGGTGACGCTCTAGTCGGCTACGATGCGATCAAACGGATTCAGCAGTTCCGAGTGCTCGACGCGGGAAATGACGAAATCCTGAATCGTGAATATGGATACAATCAAGCCAGTATGCGCCTTTTCGAGCAACGCAATGATGACGACGCCCTGATTGATAGCTACGTATATGATTCAGTATATCGAGTAGCCCAAACGAATTTGGACGAGGGGGGTTCTGTTTTGAAACGCAATGTCGAACTCTACGAGTACACATACGACGGCGTAGGGAATCGCCGCAATGTCCTTGAGGAGAGCGATTCGCAGGGTTTAGTTGACGTCGCTTATGAGGTTAACGAGATGAATGAGTATACGAGTGCGGGTGGTGTCTTCAGGGTTCATTCGTCCAATGGAAATCTCGTTGACGACGGTGAGCGACTTTACATTTACGACTACAAGAATCGCTTGATTGAGGTCGCCGATAAGGTTAGCGGCGATACGGTGGCCAACTACTTCTATCACGCGGACAATCGAAGATCTCTTAAGGTCGCCGGGGGGGGCGAGACGCGCTATTTCTACGATGGCTGGCAAGTGTGCGAGGAGCAGAACGGAAGCGGTGAAACTCTGCTTTCCTATGTATACTCGCCCAATTACATTGATGCTCCGGTACAGCTTTCCCGAACGGAAGACCATCCGCTTGGTTCTGGTGACGTTTATTTACATAGGAGTGCAGGCTACGATGTTGTCGCTGTTACCGACGAGTCTGGAGCGGTTTCAGAACGACGTTTTTATAACGATTTTGGACAGGCATTCGATCAAAACAAGGTGCCCGTCTTTACTTCATCGGTTGGCAACCCTTATGGATTTCAAGGTCGTCGGTTGGATGAGGAAACGGGTCTTTATTACTATCGCAATCGATATTACGATTCATCTACGGGGCGCTTCCTCCAGCGAGATCCTGTCTGGGATTCAGGCAATGTGGGAAACCAGTACACTTATGTCGGTAATAGTCCTATCAATGGATTGGATCCTCTCGGGCTTGATGGGAGCTCGTTGGCAAACGACGATTCGATTTTAGGTCCGCAAGGTATTTTCGGAGCGGGTCTAAATAGACGAAGACTGAAGCAGGCTATGGATGGCAATCCTACCGCGGAAGAATACGAAGCTGAAAAAGAATGGGAAAGAAAGGGCCAACTAGCCAATGAAGCGGCAGCCAAAGGGATTGGGATGGGAGCTACGGCGATTCAACCTAACAAAACAGGCGCGATAGAGGCCGTATTTGGCTATGTGGTTGATGGAGTAGTTGGCTTTTTTACCGATACATCAGGACCTAGTGCAGAGGACCGCAGTGGTGGCGATCGTAGTGACGATTCATCCGATTCAGGTTCAGGCACAAATGTTCGTAGTGCGGCGGATCGCGCGGCTGAAGAGCAATTGCGCAAAGAAAGAAGAGAACAGTGGCAACGCGAGTGCGAAGAGGAAGTTCGGAAACGGAAGAGGCAAGAGGAAGGTAGAAAGAAAGCCGCAGAAGAATATCGCAAAGAACAAGAAAGAAAACGCCAAGCAGCTGAAGCGCGTCGTCGTGAAGAGAAAGCGAAGAAACAGGCTGAATTGGACGCTTCCAGAAAAGCCACGCAAGAGGCCAGAAGAAAATACGAAGAGAGGCTCAAGAGAATGGGTGTTGATCCCGATGAGTTTGAGCGATCGGGCCGACGTGATCGGGATCGAAAAAGTTCAGGTGATTCAGGAAGAAAACGAATATTGAAGAGAGGAGGGCGTTGGGAGTAGTTATGTGCCCTATTAATACATATAAAAAACGATACTTAATCATATGGACTGAGCCTTTACTTGCGCGACTGATTTTGTTTTTCATTATTGTTTTCGTTTGGAACCCTTCCCGTTTGGCGATGGGCCAAGCCGCGGTTAGGGGCCTAGTATACTATGCAGTTGAGAATCTTGATAATGATTCCGTGGTTACTCGCGGCGTGACAGGAAGCCAAGGAGTGGCATTCGACAATCTAACGCTTGCTCCGAATACGAACTTTCGTATTTGGCTTTTGGAGGCGGCTACCTTTCGCACGGCGAATGTCGAGCTTCGAACACCGACCGCAGGAGTGCGGTTTAACGTTCCCCCTTTCTTTTTTACTCAATCGAGCTCTCATGATAGCGACGCGGACGGGTTGCATGACCTGGGTGAGTTTATAGTTGGGACGAAAGGGTTGGAACGCGATTCGGATGAAGATGGTATTTTGGATAGCTCGGAAGTTAGGGAGGGGACTGACCCTTTAGAAGGTAGTCCGGCTCGAACGGGCATTTTGGGGTCTTCCGATACTCAGGGCAACGCTCAGGATATCGATGCATTCAACGACGTAGTCGTGGTTGCGGATTCGAACTCGGGTATTGTTGTATTCAATATTTTTAACGGGATGGATCCCCTGGTTATCGCTCAAGTTAATACGCCCGGTTCGGCACGCGCGGTATCGATAGGAGGAAATCTACTTGGAATCGCTGATGGGTCGGCAGGCTTTTCGGTCGTCGACCTGTCGGATCCGCCTACGGCGAGCATCTTGCACCAAATGCCTTTGGGTAGCGATGTTGTGAGCGTGGACGCGGATGGGCAGATTGCCTTCGTGGGTCTGACTTCCGGAGAAGTGGTTGCGATCGATATGGTGAGCGGCGTGGAGATCGACCGCATCGATCTGTCTTCCAGCATGATCGACGACCTGCAGATTTACGGGGATGTGATATTCGCCTGCCAGCAGAGTTCGCTGTATTCGCTTAGTTTCGAATTCAGCGAATTGTCGCTTTTGGGTACGGTAGCGAGTCCCGGAACCCGGAATTCTGCTAATGGACGGATGAGATTGTTTGTCGCGGATGATGTCGCCTATCATGTGCATCGGAGCGGTTACAACACCTTGGATGTTTCCGATCCGATTAGTATGAGTTTTATCAATAACCAGATTGCGACTAGTTTCGGTTGGAAACACATTGTAACCAATGGCAACGGATTGGGATTAGCTGCGGTCTCGACAAATTCTAATTTTGGGGGAGCCCAACACGTATCTCTTTATGACGTTAGCGATCCTGATGTGACTACCGCATTTATTACTGAATTTCAAACGCCTGGAGTCGCCCGAGCTGTTACTATCTACAATGGCATTGGCTATGTTGCGGATCATACGGCGGGTATGCAGGTCGTGAATTATTTGGCCTACGATGGGCTTGGTGTTCCGCCGACGATATCGATCGTAAGTCCTAATGACGGCGATTCAGTCGAAGAGGGCTCCTCTGTACGGGTCCGCGTCGAAGTTAGCGACGACGTGCAGGTGCGCAACGTGGAGTTCTACGTCGAGAACGAGCTGGTCAAGACCGACGGAAACCATTCTTTCGAGGCTACGGTTCCTGTGGGCTCGGGTAAGGCTGGTGATGTAGTTGAGATTGTAGTACGAGCGAGCGATACGGGAGGCAATGCGGCGTTTTCCGCTCCGATCGCCTTGAATCTAACACCGGATGCGACGCCGCCACGGGTCACGGCAGTTTTCCCGCGCGACAATTCGATTATTGGCGAAACGAGTGGATTAACGCTGTTCTTCTCGGAGGCTATCGATCCGGTTACAATTGGGGAGTCGAGTATTTTGCTAAAGGGAGAAGGCGAGGATGGGTTTATTGGTACGCCTGACGATGTGGTCATCGGTGATGGCGAGTTTACTCAGAGCGAAGATGGAGCTATTGTAAGCTACTCGCTTAGCGAGGCGTTGGATACGGGCTATTTTAGTATCACGGTAGAACCTTCGATCACGGACGCGATTGGCAATCAGCTCAGGGCGCGTTTTATATCGGTTTTTCTAGCGTTGGGAGATGCGGATACGGATCGGGACGGCTTGCCTGACTTTGTGGAATTGAGCGTTGGTTTAGACCCGAATGATCCGGATTCGGATGACGATGGTATCTTTGATGGTCAAGAGGATCAGGACGGGGATAACGTACCTAACGACGTAGAGTCCTTCTTAGGATTTAGTTTGACTGAGGTCGACTCTGATTTGAACGGCATTACTGACGACCTAGAGGATCGGGACATGGATGGACTTCCTGATTTCCGTGAAATTTTGGCAGGATCGTCGATCGATAATCCGGATTCCGATGGGGACGGTTTTTCGGACGAGGCGGAAGTGATAAGCGGCAGCAGCCCGATCAACCCAGACGATCGACCTTTCCAATTGGTTGTGTCTCGACCTGACGTAAACGTGCTCGCTTTGAGCTCGAATACCGGGGCGGTTAGTCCAGGGGTGACTATAGCAAATCCTGCTGTTAGCGTGCTCGTTCTGTCGTCCAGTACGGGAGCCTTGGCGCCTGGGGTTACCGTTGCGAATCCAGCTATTTCAGTGCTAGCATTATCGTCGCAGTCTGGAGATGTTGGAACAGGCGTAACCGTGGGTCGTCCAAGTGTGAGCGTGCTCGCTCTGTCTTCCGATGATGGTGACCTGCCGCCGGGTATTACAGTCGGCAAACCTTCCGTAAGCGTTTTAGCCTTAAGTTCCCAATCGGGGAATTTAGAGCCGGGCGTGACCTTAGCAAATCCTCCCGTGGAAGTTACTCATACAGGAGATTAATAATATTTCTTAACCTAAATCCGTCTAAAAATGACTATATATAAACAACTCATGTTTGCCGGGTGCTCGCTTTTACTGAGTATCACGCAGGCATTATCACAGGGCCTCAATTTCGACGCAGGTAGCGACGGAAGCGCAGGGGCAATCAATATTACGGTTTCGGAGCAATACGTTCTTCCTGCCGATGGCATCATTCATGCCACTACTGTTAACGTCGATGTCGGCGCTATTCTCACGTTTAAGCGAAACGATTTCAATACTCCAGTTTATCTTCTCGCCACAGGAAACGTCACAATTAACGGAGTAATTAATGTCAATGGCGCAGCTGGAAGCGATTCTATCGGAGGCTCGTCAGGTCCCGGAGGATTTGACGGTGGAAACCCGGGCAGTTCGGGAGTGAGTCCAGGCGATGGAATGGGTCCAGGTGGAGGAAAAGCAGGGGATAATAATACAGGCGTCACGAGCGCTGGATCAGGTTCCTACGCGAGTCAGGCGACGAGTGGATCAAGTCCGGGAGAGGGCGCGCTTTATGGATCTCCACTACTGATACCGATAATAGGTGGTTCAGGTGGCGCTGGTACTACGGGAGTTCCAGGAAAGGGCGGAGGCGGAGGAGGTGGAGCCGTGCTGATCGCATCGGATACGCAAATTGAACTTTCATCTACGGGGGATATTACTGCTCACGGCGGACGTTACTATAGCTCTGCCCACAACGGCGGTAGTGGCGGGTCAGTTCGCTTGGTCGCGCCTAAGGTGTTTGGGGCAGGCGAGATACGGGCCGAATCTCGTAGAAGCGATAATGCGCTATCCGGTAGTACGTACGCCGGTTTCGGTCGTATCCGAGTGGATACGATCGATCGATCGGAACTAAATCCGATTACGTACGATCCTGCTGCGCATACAAGTGTGGGGTCGAATATGGTTGTGTTTCCGGGTCCGACTCCTCGATTGGATATTGTAGAGGTGGCTGGTGCAGCTGTGGTCTTAGATGAGGATCAGAGTATCTTCGTGAACCTTCCGTTTAATGAGGACCCCAATAAGACAGTAACCGTACGGGCGGAGCATTTTAATAAGATCATTAATGTCGCTGTGGTGCTGCAGCCTGCAAATGGAGCCCGTATCATTGTTGAGGATAGTATCGACAATTCGGGTGAAGGAGCGGCGACGAAAGCAATTGCGGTGACCTTCCCAGTCAATACTCAGACGAAGGTATTCGTCTGGACGATACCAGATCCTTAATCTGTAGTCAAAATAAATGGATTTAGGGGCCTGTTTGCAGTTTTGCAAACAGGCCTTTTTCTTTGGAGGCGCAATTGGGCGATGCATATCGGATATTGATCTATCGGGGAAAGTGGTTCCCAATGATCTCTCTTGCCCCAATTTCCGCAACCTCTATGACCCCTCGAATCGTTTTTTCATTCCTCTGTCTAACTAGCTTGATCTCTTTAGATGCGTTAGCGGACACGTCTGACCGAGGTCCTAAGGGTCTTGGTTCGGTTCTGATATTTTCGGGTACTGGATGGTATCGTCATCCGGAGATCATTGCGGTGAATCGCTGGTTGGTTCAAACCTGCGGCGATTCAGGTATTTTGGCAGATGTATCAGAGACACCAAGGGATTTGGAAAAGCTGCTTTCGCATTACGATGTGTTGGTTCTCAACAATGCGAATACGCTTTCGGAAATATTGAATGTAGAGCAGCGAGCGGCTGTAGAGGATTGGTATCGGGATGGCGGAGCGATTGTGGCGCTGCATGCCGCTTTGGTGCATCAAGAAGGTTGGCCTTGGCTTCAGGGATTGGCGGGATGTGACTTCAATAGCGACTCGGAGTATCTTAAAGCGAAAGTTGTCGTGGACCCGAAGGCCCGCAATCACCCATCAGTAAACGGCTTTGGCAAAGCGTTTTGGTACACGGCCGATTGGACGAATCATGACAAATCAGTGACAGGCTTGGAGGGGCTTCAGGTTTTGTTGCGCGTTGATGAGTCGACTTTCGAACCAGTCAGAGAGTATTTCCAAACGAGGGGAGGGAAAGCAATGGGGGAGGATCATCCGATCGCCTGGATTCGGGAGTACGACGGTGGGCGGTTTTTCTACACTGAGTTCGGGCACGATGTCAGGTCTTTGGATACGAAATTTGGTCGTCAGCATATAATCGAAGGCATTCGTTGGGCCGCGGGTGATAAATAGAGAGAACGAGTTTGAATGGCTGTAAGGTATCCGATTATTGGAGTTTTGTTTGTCTGGGGATGTTCGCTTTTCGCTGCGGAGGTCATCACTGAAAAGCCTCGGATAACGTGGCTCTTTAATGACAAGGGATTGGAGCATTGGGAACGGGTTTACGAGGATGGTTGGTCTGTGGAGGATTCCGCTCTCGTTCCATCGGAAAAATATCGGAAGAATAATTTCATTTGGACTCGAAAAAGCTACGGCGACTTTATCTTAACGCTTCAGTACAAGCTTTCGGAGGGAGCGAATTCGGGACTCTATTATCGATCGGATCCAAGCGATCCTGTCCAGCGTGGTTTAGAGGTTCAGCTTTTGGACGGACCGAGCAAGCATAGTCCGGATGGGACGCTTGATAAGCATTCGAATGGGGCTCTTTATAGCGCTGTCGCGCCGAGCGAATACAATAACCGTCCGTCGGGCGAGTGGAACGCTCTGCTGGTCTATGCAAGAGGATCGCAGGTTACGGTTTACGTAAACGGAGACCAAGTTGCTTTTGCGGATTTCGATGAATGGGTAACGCCTGGTGGAAATCCTGACGCCACTAAAAACAAATTCGAGTCCGCGCTTTCGACACTGCCGCATTCGGGAAAAATAGGTCTTCAGTATCACGGTGATCCAGTTTGGTTTCGTCATATTAGCGTTACTGAGCTGGATTCGAATTCTCCGGATCTCAATCGAATCACTCCGCGGGCGCCGGTTGACGATGCCGACCTTCGTTATTGGTTGGGAAATATGGACGCGCATGGGTATTCTGATGCCGAGGCGTCGGGTGCTACGGGGCTTACCGTTGAAGCAATTAGAACCGCTCGTAGTGAAATTGGCGTAGGGTCGAATGGGTCGACATTAAAACAAACTGGCGATCGTTTGCGCGTGATGCCTTATCCTGGAGGACGCCACCCGCGGATTGGCTTTCTTGATGGAGGGATCGACCCGCAACGAGAAACGAAACTCAGCGTATTTTTGCCTTGGGATGATCGTGCGTATGTGGTTCTTGATGTACCTGAAGCGATCCATTCGAACCTCGGCCTTGCCTATCTTGCTCATACTCACGTACCGACGATCTGGACGGCTTCAGGAATGAACCTTGCACCGTTAGAATGGATACGGAACGAGGACGGTTCGTTTGAAGTAGAACGAACGTTTCCCAATGGAATTGTTTACCGGGTCTATGCAGTACCAACGAAGGATGCTGTGCACCTGAGGCTGACGCTGACGAATAATACTGCTAAGCCGCTAAGTGGATTGCGGGTGCAGAACTGCGTCATGTTGCGAGGAGCTCCTGAGTTCACGCAACTGACTCGTGAAAATAGGTTGCTGAGGCAGCCGTACGCTGCAGTTCGGAATCCTGAGGGGACGCGATGGGTTGTCTCTGCTTGGGAACCGTGCAATCGAGTTTGGGGAAATGATCGATGCCCTTGTTTTCATTCGGATCCCCAGTTTCCCGATTGCGAGCCTGGAGAAACCGTAGAGGTTGATGGGGTGCTCGCGTTCCATGAAGGCGCTGACATCGATGCTGCAATTGCTCGTCTCGACGAGAGTGATTGGGGTTCTTTCTTCGAGCGTCTGTAGAGATTGCTTCCGATTGGAATGCAGAAGGGGGAAGAACGTGTTGAAGTGCGTGGGAAAACGTGTAGGAGTTTCTTAATGAAGAAGCTATTAACTGTTGTCTTTGCTGCAATATTCGCAGTTTCCCCTTTGCTTATGGCGAATCACCACAAAAGTTCTGAAAAAGGCCCTTTGCGTCACGTAGTGATGTTTCAGTTTAAGGATTCGAGTTCGGCAAAGGACATCAAGAAGATTGTCGATGCGTTTAATGAACTCCCTTCGAAAATCGATTCGATCAAGGATTACGAGTTCGGCGTTAACAATTCGCCTGAAGGGCTCGATGATGGTTTCACGCACATCTTTTTAGTAACATTCGAAGACGATGCAGGCCGCGCGAAATATTTGCCGCATCCAGCGCATCTTGCCTTTGTCGAGATTCTCAAACCCCATTTGGAAAAAGTGATGGTTTTGGATTTCAACGCGCAGCATTGAGGGCCGTGCGTAAGCAATAGGATAGTCAGTGCTGGTTTTGAGGAATCACGGTTAGCTCTCAGGTCATTTCTTTAAGAATATTCGAAAGCGAAATGTTCGCAGGAATTACTTAAAGTCGGGTTGACCGTCGGAAGAGAGCATCGTTTATTAGCCTAACGGTTTCGCTCTCGATAGAGAGCACCCCAACTCAATCTCTTATGAAATCCCGTAGGTTTGTTCTATTTGCGACGCTGCTTGTACTGATGATCGGTCTGTTTTTTTGGACGCGATCACGTGAGTCTTTGATTTCGGAATCACACGAAGCCGGACCCAAACAGGCTGAAAATCTGGATTCGAAACCGACTCCCCAGGCAATTGAAGAAGGTCAGGTCGTAGACTCTCTAGGAGCGCTCACAGAGCCTGAGTCACAAGATAGTATCATTCCTTCGTCGCTCGTATCCTCGGGCGGCCCAATCCCTTTTGAGGTTGTCTCGATGAGCGAACTGGAAGAAGTGAACCTTACCAATGCGGGGGAACAGCACTCGCACAAAATCAGAGAGTGGAAAGGGCGGATCGAGCCGAGTCTCAGCGATTTGAAGGACAAGCTCGAATCGGAGGGCGAAGGTGGCGTTGTTGCGATCACGCTTCCAGATGCGACTCGCATTCAAGTGACGCGAATGCGGTATGAGTCGTACGGCGCGAATCAAGGGGTAATCACCGGAAAAATTATCGGAGATACCTTTGGTGAAGTCGTACTGAGTTATGTGAACCAAGCGGTAGCGGGTTCGATCCACGATTATCAGAACGATGCCGTCTGGGAAATCCGCAATGCTGGCGACGGCCAGCAATACATTGCTCAAGTTGACGTGAGCGCACTCGGCGAATGCGGCGTGTGCAAGGCGGAACGGGAGCAGTGATTGGGTCGAGCTTCCGGGGAATTCGAATCGCGAAGCTAATTTTGATTTTTGAGTATGGGTATACGGAGAATAGGTAAACTAGCGCTCTTCGGGGGCGCTATGGCTCTGTTCGGATTTGGGGCGAGGGCGGAAACGGTCTTGGATGTATTGGTTGTTTACACGTCTAGGGTTGAAGCAATCTATGATGACAGCGATGGGGTCAGGGCCCATGTCCTATCGAGCATTGCAAGCGCGAATCTGAGTTTTGAAAACAGCGATGTAGACTTGCGCCTCAGATTGCGCGAGGTCGAAAAAATCGATTACGAAGAGAGCCAAGTCGATATGGAGATCGACCTGGAGTATATTACGTCCTCGAGTGCTATATCTAGTTTGAGGGATGAGGTAGGAGCCGATCTGGTGTGTCTTTTTCGTGGAAGCGCTGTCAATGACGGGGGATTATTGATTAGTGGGGTCGCTCAGACGTTGGATGACGTTCCAGGCAATGCCTCCACTGCCAATAGAGACTGATGAATAAGTCGAAGATCGTTCCGCTGCCTAATTGTAGGAGCGGGTTTACCCCGCGATAATACGTGTCGATACCATGGAAATGAAAAATCGCGGGATAAACCCGCTCCTACACTGACTTGTTTAACCTTCGCTTAGAGCTTGAAGATATTGGTCAGCAAAATCTGCCTTCTTCCCATTTTCTACTCGAATTCCTCGTTGAACATCGTTTGCAGATTGCGAATTATGTCCTCCGAAATTCGAGGGGATAAAACAGCTCTTTGCAGGTAGCTTTCGGCTTTAACGTGATCTCTATTGAGAATAAAGAAAATGGTTATCAACTCTAAAGTCAGCGGGTTGCTGGGCTCGGCGTTAAGAGCTTTCTGCAACTGCTCGAGGGCCTTTCCGTTTTGGCCTATTCTAATGTAGGTTCTCGCTAGATAGTTGTATCCGACTGCGTTTTGGGGAAAATTCCGAATGGTTGTCTCAAAGAACGGAATCGCTTCCTGCGGTCGATTCTCGTTGGTTAGCGCATCTCCTTTGTAGTTGTTTATTACGAGCGAATTGGGGCAGTGAACGAGTGCTTGTTCGATTAATTCGGAAGCCTTTACGTGGTCGCCTGCCTTTATCTCGATAGAGATTAGTCCAGCCCAACCTTGGTCGTAAGTTGGCAGTACGTTTGTACAGTTGGCGTAGGATTTTTTGGCCTGATCAATGTTTCCCTGACGCAGGTAGAGTTTGGCTAAATGATCGTGGGAATAGTGATCGAGGGGATCCAGGGTTATGGATTTATTCATTAATCGGACTGCCTTGACCAAATCCCCAGCTCGTCCGGCTTTCCCTGCTGCCATGGCTACTTCGAAAGAATCGTAGCAATCCGAGATGATGTCATCGATCCTCGGATCGGATATGCTTACATGGCTGCTCCAAGTTACTTCGTGAAGCAGGGCTCGGGCTTTTGAGGTCTCGCCTAGTCTCTCGTAAATATCGGCGAGCAAATCTCCGCCAATGCGATTGTTCGAATGCCTAGCAATCTCGAGAAAACGTTTTGCTCGAGTCGTATCGTTTTGAGCAAGAGAGACACGGGCCTGGCCAAACAAGGCATATGGGTTGGCCGATTCACTATCGAGGATCGATTGGTAAACGGTCTTCGCTTCGTCGTATCGATTCAGTTTTAATAACGTATCTCCGAGGTGGATACGAGTTGGAATGTATTCTTGATCGAGTTCAATGGCTTTTCGGTATAGGGTTACAGCATCGCTAAGTTGCCCGAAGCCGGAAACGATTGTAGCGAGATTGTGGGGCCATTTTGGATTTCCCTCATCTATTTCAATTAAGATGCGGTAAGTTTGCCACGCATGGTTGAGGTATCCATTGGCATGATATACTCGGCTTAGCATCGCGAGAGATTCGATGCGTTCGGGACCTTCGATGGCACGTTTGTTTAATTCACCGATACGTTGAGCCAGTTCTGGATTGAGAAGCTTCGCGCTAGGAGCGGGTAATAGATGCGTTTCGATTATCATCGCATCGCGTCGTTGAGCATTCCAGCGGAGCGTGCCAGCCAACACGCTTGCGATGACGACGATGCTCAGAGTTATGGTAAGGGCTTTTTTCATCGCTTAGCCGTTTCCTTCCAGATTGTGAAGCGACTAGTCCTATCGTAAGGAGGAAAACTGGGGAAACAGCCAGAAATGATTTCGCCCGTTCCGTCGCCGTCTAAGTCCGCAAAATCAATTGAAAGCAATTGAATCGGTTCGTAGGCGAGTGTGACTTTAGTGAAGCCGCGATCTCCATCGTTTCGAAACCAGACGAGCGAATCCGCTTTTGGGTTTTCCCAATCGTTGAAGGCGCTGACGCTAAGGATATCTAGATCGCCGTCATGGTCGATGTCTCTAACTACCGGACTGTAGGCTCCTGCGAGATCGCCAATTCGACCGTAGATGAAACTGCCATCGCCTTTATTCTCAAGCCATTGAATACCGTGCCAGGGGCGTGGTCCGGGTTTTAAGGTTGGCCCAAATCCATCGCCGTTCGTGAAAACGAGATCCGGTAATCCATCTTGATTCAGGTCTGCTTCGGTCATGCCGCTTGAGGAAAAATCGTGATTGGTCGAGCCCCAGATTATCTTGTCGGTGAAATTGCCTTTGCCGTCGTTTTCGAATAAATGGATCTCTTCCCATTGTTGGGAGAATTGGGCAGCGATGTCTGGGTGGCCGTCGTTGTTGAAATCGCTAACGCAAACATTGATAAGTCCTGAAAGGTGGAGGAGCGATTGGCTTTCATACTTCCAAGGGCCGACTTTTTTCATCCAGCGAACTTCGCCTTGGTCGTATCCAAATTGTCCGACAACGAGGTCGAGATCTCCGTCGCCATCCATGTCTTCGGCTCGAGCGTCGGTCACGCGCTCAACGCCTTCGAGGAGAACTCTTTTCCTGAAATTTTCGTGACCGTCATTTTCGAGAGCTATGAGCGCCCCGATTTTGTCATTATTGGGAAACACGATATTCATGCAGGACACTAGTATGTCAAAGTCGCCATCATCGTCTAAGTCGTAGACTTCGGCATGGACTGGCGCCTGCATATCCGAAGCGAGGAGTATCTCTTCGAACTGACCTTTGTCATCCTGTCGGAGCCAGACAACTTCATCGTATTTTGCTTCGCATCCGATTGCGTCCATCAATCCATCCTGGTTTAGGTCGAATGCTCGTACGTGGGCGATCCAAGGAACGCCTTCGATTTCTTTTCCGATTGGGTTCCCGGCGTAGCGTTCAAGATCGATCTCTGCTTTCGTGATTGGTGGAGCGGGGGAGTCTAAGGTCGTATCGGGGCGGCTGCAGGCTGTTAGAAGCAAAGCGAGCGATGCGAGTAAGATGGTGGAAGTCGGATACTGTGGCTCCATTGTCTAAAATACTGTTAGCTCTACTGTTGAGTCTGCAACTGGATTCGAGGCGAAAGTAAAAAAGGTGGATGCGTTGTAAAGAGGTAGGGCGGCCACGCCGAGGCCGCAGCAGAATCCTGTTTTTTTATTTAGACTCCACTGCGGCCTCGGCGATGCCGCCCTACCTTCCTCCTTCGAAGGGCAACGAACCTCGATGAAAATCGTTTCCAAAATGCACCCTAAAAGGTAGGACAGGCTTCCAGCCTGTTTCCCATATATTGAAACAGGCAGGATGCCTGTTCTACTGTAGACAAAAAAAGACCCGGCGGAGAGCCGGGTCTTTGTGTTAAAGAATTTGATACGTTCGCTTAGAAGCGGAATGTATTGGAGAGCAAGATCTGGCGTGGTGGAGCGAAACGAGCTCGAGCAGCAGTTCCGTCCGGCTGGTAGCGGAAGACGTCCACATCGGTATTGTCCCAGTTGTGGACATTGCGCATGTTGACCTGCATTCTCCAGTCGACATTACCCCAGATCTTCTTGCGATAGCCGAATGTGAGGTCGATCGCTAGGTCGGTGGGCGTCCAGTAGGGTTCGTCCACCACTGGTCGGTAGGTGCTAGTGTCCTCATGGAATACGATCGGATAACCGCCGCTAACCTTGTCCTGCCAGCGAGCCGCGCCTCCGAATGAGAAGCCCTTAAGTCCACCTTCCCGGAATTGGTAGTTGGTGACTAGGTTGTAGCGCCATTTGCGTTGTTCGGCGGTGGGCACGCCTTCCAGCCCCTTGAGGTAGAAGTACTCTACCAGGCGATCGGAAGTTTGTGTGGCGAATGTCGCGCCGGAGGGTCCCCCAAGGGGGTTGCTCCAGTCGAGGTAGCCAAACTCCTCCATGTAGGGAAGGAGGAACTCTTCGACGAGAACTCCTAAGCGTGGCGCTATATCGGTGAGTATCACTTCTTGCTTAGCCGCGTTGAAAGCGATACGCCAGCTCTTGGTAGGATTGAGGACGAACTCGGCCTCCATGCCCTTGGAGTTGATGTTCGTGGTGTCGGAGATAGCGCCGGCCCACTGAATGTTAATATCACCATCCGGAAGGAAACGAGCGTTGAAGCTTTTTATGAGACGCTCATCGAAGACATACTTCTCCAAAGGCGCTTTGGCATCCTTGGATGCTTGCAAAAACGGCCATGCGTCGTCGATTGCTTCCTGCTGGGTCGCGAACCCATTTTCTCCTTCACCATCGGAATAATATAAACCGTCTTCTTCGTCGAATATGATATTTTCTGCGACTATTTCCGGATCGACTAAGCCGTCACCCTGAAAAAGATATTCGCCGGTAACGTTGTCATACGAATCTAAATCCAGCGTATCCCTATTGAGACGTCCATACCACTGGAAGATACGCACGTGATTCCGGTTGAATATGCCGGAAGCGGGCGAACTGGCGTTTTCCAGGTTGGCATCGTAGAAATTGATGCGGGCGACGAACTTGTTATTGAACATGTAGGCACTGATTCCCCAGTCCGTGGTGTCGCCAAATTGCGAATCGATTGGATCGCGGTATTGGTCGACGCGGTCGAGGGAAGGCACGAAGTTATCGGAGGTATTGTAGTGGAAGGTGATGTCGTCGACCATCTCCGGCAACGGGATGATGTCCTTTGGCCAGTAGACGACGGCCCCGCCTCCGAATATGCTCTTTGAGATAGTGTTGGCGGTGGTGCCTTCGCCGCCTTCCAATACCCAGCCATCTGGATTCACGTCGGGGATTTCATCCAAGTTTCCCGGAATGAAGGGAGGGTCGGTGTTGAGGAAGTTCTCAACGGTATCTTCGCGGTAGCCTAGGTTGACGACCAGGTGATCGCTAAAGAATTTCGATTGGGAATTAACCGCCATCGATTTAACCGTGGTCTGCTGGCGACGGACGTTCTTGCTCGGGGTGTTTATAGGTGTCCATGTAGAATTCACCCAACCTTCGTTGCCATTGGAGCGATCGATGTCATCGGCCAATGCCTGAGCGTCTGAATCCGGCCCCAGGTTCCAAGCCAACTTCTCGTAGGTTTGGTTCGTCGTGCTTCTCAAGTTGTATTTGGCCGGGTAGATCTCGAAATCCGAGATACTATTGTAACTAGTCCACGCCTCTGGTTGCGGGGGCCCGATGTAGACCATGTTTGGAGTGTTACGGGCGTTGTTTAGCGCCTGGCGGGCGTTGGCGGGACCGATGTGCAGAGCGGGCTCAGGGTCGCCAAATGAACCTCTGAACCAATTGATCATCATTTCGTGGTGGCGACTCTCGTCCGCCAGAACGGTGAAGGTGTGGTTGCCGAGCAGGTTGGCGAGTTTGTCGTTGCTCAAGCTGTCTTTGAAGTCGTGCTTTACGAATCCCGTGAAGCGTTTGGCAGTACGCTGATCATCGTTCGTGCGTTGCCCCGACTTGGTCATTATGACGGGCCGTCCGAAGTTCGGGTTGGGCAAGCCATTGTAATTGCCCGACACGGCGTAGTTAGGATCTTCCGGAAGCAGAATGGTTTCGTTGACATCGAAGGTGATGACCGAGTTGCCGCCGTTAAGAGCCGTATAGCTATCGCGATAGAGATCCTGGAAATCGAAATCGATCGAGAAACCGCCGTTTCCTTCCCAGAAGGTTTGCTCCATCCCGAAGTTGTAATTGAAGAAATCACGGGTGTAGTAGTCATTGTCCCAGCCGAGATTTGCGCGGCTAAAGTCGAAGCTATCCAGATCGGTGTAGCCATGATCGAGCCAACCGATGCCCATTATTTCGCCGAGATTTCCCGGGTACAGGCCTTGCGGGGCGCCACCATTGTTTCCCACATTGTTTTTTGCGTGTCCGCCCGACCAGTAGTTGGTCCTTCCGGTGCCATCCTTTAGATCTTCGTTGAATTTTTTATCGGAACGTCTCTCTATTGTAGCGCCTGGATATTGGTCAGTGTAAGAAAAAGCGGGTTGGTCCAAGCCATTGCTGCCATCCCATACGAATCCATAGGCACCGCCACCCCAACGGATGTTGCGATAGACGAGGTCCCGATACTGAGCGTCTGCGGGGCCGCCGGAATCACGAATAATGTAACCTCCGTCGACGAAAGCCTGCCTTTCTTCATCAGAGAAGAACTTATTGTTATTGAATTGGCCTTGAGTGGGACCCTCATGATTCTGAGCGCCTAAATCGTAGGTCTTGCTCCTTCGGTTCTTGACGAACTGCGTGGCATTCTGTCGGGCCGGGTCTCGCAGGAAGGTGTCGAAGTTCATCTGTGGCAGGAGAACGTCGGGGGCGTTACCAATGATTTCACCGGTTTCCATGTGACCGCGAAACGCTGTGTTTGCATTGCCAAATGGGCGGTAGGTAAACGCAGCGTATATCCGGTCGTCATCCTTATAGGTCGGACGCTGACGATATTCCGTGCGATCCATGAGACCCGCCACGTTGATGGCGAGTTTGTCTTCTAGGATTACGCGGTTGAGTTTGAAGTGTCCGCGATAGGAGGGGTTTTCGCCACCACTACCGATACGAGTACCAAATTCGGTGCTGTCCTTGAAGCGGGCTCGAGACATTTCATTGTTAATCAAGCCAGCTGGGGAGCCTAGTCCGAAAAGGAAGGAGTTAGATCCGCGATTAATATCGATACGCTCGGTATTGTAGGAATCGAATGGGATATCCGTCACGAAGAAATTACGTGTACGGTCAGGGCGAGCCAAACCGCGAATACGCGAAGTGGCGTCCGGGTCACGTCGTGCGTTACCCCCGTTGGTTTCCCCGAGACCTCCTTCGTCTGCTCCGGTGAAGTTACCGAGGATACCGGCTACTTCCGAGCTGGTGGTGTATTGGAGAAGTTCGTCAATACCCGTGGCGCCCAAGTCTTCCATGAATTCCTTGGTGATGACCTGTACGGCTGCTCCGGTGTCCTTGAGAGATCCGCTGAGGCGTCCGCCAGCCATGGTTTGCGAGGCGTAGTAGCCTTGGTCGTCGGAAGCGTCGATGGTGAAGGGGGAAAGTTCGAAGACTTCTTCTTCATCATCGTCTTGAGCAAACGTGAAACACGAGGCGCTCAGAAAGCCGCATGCGAGCATGGCGGCTTTGGTTCTTTGTCGATTGGTATGTAGGGAGTTCATATGGTGATCAGTCGTATGTTTACGGTAGGTTGAACGACGGACATAGTTAGCCCGTCGAGAAGGTTTCCTCTATTTTAATATAGGAATGCTATTGTGGGTTCTTTGAAAACAAGGGCCTTGGTGTAGTTTAGGGATAGCCTGGTTTAGAGCCGGCTACGTGGGTGGGGGGTTATGTTTTGAGTCTGCGAAAAGAGAAATATGGGTCGGTCTATTGGCAGTTTC